>NZ_PVWG01000001.1:0-495407 GCF_003003695.1 Phormidesmis priestleyi ULC007 | reverse complement strand
TTCCCGCATTCCTCACTCCTGTTCATCCCGCCATAGAAGGACTTCGATTTTTCTCCCTCGACATCACAACACTCAAGGTGGGGTTCTATACCAGGCGAATCAAACGCTTAATCCCAGCGTTAGTGCTGTTCGTGCTCATAATCAGTGTTCTGATAGGTCTCTTTAATCCCAGTCCAGTTCTTTCGCTAAACACTGGCATCACATCTCTATTTGGTCTTTCCAATCTCTATCTGCTGGAGCAGTCCACAGATTACTTTGCCGCATCCACAGAACTAAATGTTTTTACCCATACTTGGTCTCTGGGAGTGGAAGAACAGTTCTACTTCCTGTACCCATTTCTGGTTTGGCTTACTGGGTTTGGTCGTCAGACTAGCAAAGGGGCAAGAAATCTGTTCTGGGTTATCGGGGCATTATCGATTACTTCTTTGATTGCTTTTGTCTACATATACCAGACAAACCAACCTGCTGCTTACTTTTTGATGCCCACCCGTCTATGGGAATTAGGGGCTGGTTGCTTGCTGTTTCTGGGGTTAAAGCATTCCAACAGGTTGCTTCGTCTTCTTGAAAGCATCCCACCTTTGATGATCACTGCTGCTATTGTTGCAGTTTTGTTTATGCCCATTCAGATGGCTGTGCAAGCAACCATTGCCGTTGTTGTGTTCACGGTTTGTTTGATTGCCAGTTTTCGCTCTGGAACTGCTGTATATGATTTATTCACTCATCCAAAAGTGGTTTATGTCGGTCTAATTTCCTACTCTCTCTATCTCTGGCACTGGGGTGTTTTGTGCCTCAGTCGTTGGACAATTGGCATTCACTGGTGGTCGATACCATTCCAGATTGCCCTGATGCTGCTGCTATCTATTACTTCTTATCGGTATGTAGAGATTTTTCGCCATTCACATTGGTCTGCTGTTCGCTGGAAATCAATTGGATACGGAGTAGGTGCCTCCGCCAGCGTTGCTGTGCTGCTCTTTGCGCTTGTCAACATACCCAACTTTCTATATACAGGTCGCGGTCCATCGTTGGTTGCGGTGGGAGTTCCCTCGCTAACTAATACATACTCGCTAAAACAAGTCAATTCAATATGGGAAGGTGAAAAATGCATCCTATCTGACAATTCGGAAGTTGGCAAGAAGATTTTCGTCGAGGACTGCACATTGGGTAACTTCTCTAACGCAAAGAAAAGGGTCTTAGTTTTTGGGAACTCCTTTTCTGCGGCATTCGCTCAAGCGTTTGATGACCTTGTATTGTCAGATGGATACTCGGTCACGATCACGTCTTCCTGGGGGGCATCTCCTGTTAAGGAAATACCCAACAAAGGCACCTGGGACAAAGCAAATAATTACTACAAAGCAAATAATTACTACTGGGACAGCGTTGTACCTTCGCTCATCAGCCGCCTAAGACCTGGTGACTGGGTATTTCTTATCAACGATATGGCAGGGTTGTCGCCACAGCGTAGGACATCCAAAACAGATGAGATGTTAGCGCAATTGGAGAGTGGACTGGAGTCCCTCTCAAGCAAACTCTCGGCACGAGGTATCCGATTAGCAGTTTTACACGGTAACCCTTTCGCGCGTGAGGCGCATTGTCAACCTGTAAGCGCAGAAAAGCAGTGGTTCGCTCCCTTTGGCAGTCCTTGCAAATTGCCCAACAGAAGTGAGTCGCTTCTACGCCGTGACAATCTAAATAAAGTCTTGGTCTCTCTGGAGGCAGAAAGAAAACTACGCGTAGTAGACATATTTGATGTTTTCTGTCCCGAAGAGCAATGTACCTATATGGCTAAGAACGGTCAGATTCTTTACAGGGATGAATTCTCACATCTTTCAGTTGAGAGTGTTCGTCTGTCTTCCCCAATTATCCGTAAGGTTCTAACTTCTTCGTAAGTTCTGTCTAGTTCCCTTTCTCCCTGGGGAGAAGGGGTTAGGGGATGAGGGCAAGAGACTGAGCCGTAGATCGATCGCTTCTCTAAGCTATTTAATCCACGAGCCTAAGGATTCGGCGCAAGGTTGTTTTCAACCGTGAGAAATCATTGCCGCTACCTTGAGAGAAACCGAAAAGTTGTCAGACATTGCAGTTCGATGGTTAGCATAGAATTGAACGTGAATTGATGCCCAAATCGCTCCTATGGCTCAACACCAAAAAATTCTAACCATCCCCACCTCTGGCAAAGCTCTGCTGAGAATTACTCAAAAGATTCAAGCGATCGTCGCCGAGTCCGGCATTAAAACGGGCATCTGTCATTTATTTCTGCGCCACACCTCCGCTAGTTTAATTATTCAGGAAAACGCCGACCCCGACGTGTTGAAAGACTTAGAGAACTTTTTCTCTAAACTCGTCCCAGAATGGGAAACCTACATTCACAGCGCTGAAGGTGACGACGATATGCCTGCCCACATTCGCACCGTGCTAACCCATACGTCTGAGCAGATTCCGATCGCGCAAGGTCGTTTGCTGTTAGGCACCTGGCAAGGCATTTACATTTGGGAACATCGACAGCGCAACCATCACCGCGAATTAGTCGTGCACATCACCGGAGAGTGAGGCAATCGTGATCCAGCCATCATCCAAAATCCAAAATCCCAACTCTAAGATCATCTGGGTTGTCTTAGTTGCCAGTCTCAGCCTTGGTGGTTGCAGTGTCGAAAAAGCGCGGGCACTGCAAGGAGCCGCCGTGCAGTTTAAAACTGAATCTTTGGCCGCGATCGACGCGATCGACCAGATGCGCCAGCGAGAATTAGAAGCGCCGCCACGATCGCAAGCCGATATTCGTCAAGGATTTATCTCGCGGGTGCTCAACTCCAAAGTCGATCTCAATAGTGCTGTGATCGATTTGGCGATCGATCCGTTTCAGCCGCCCAAAGTCGCCGAGTGGGATGATTTTATCGTCGATTTGCGGAGTCAATATGAAGGGTTTGCCTCGATTTTCGACAAGCTCAACAGCGGCGCAATAGTCAGCCAAGCTGAAGCCAAACAGTCCGCAGAGTATGCGAGAAGGCTCACCGTGCAGATGGCATTGTTGGCGGACGCGATTAACAAAAATCCGCCGATGCTAGGTCAATATCGATCGAGAACGATCGTCAAACTCAAAAAACTTCGGCAAGATTATCAAACGCTGCTGACTCGCCTCAAATCTGGATCAGACGGCAGCGAAACGCTACAACAGATGAACCAACGCAAATCAGATCTCGAAAATCAAGCGGGAGAACTGATGAACGAATGGCAGCAGATCAAACAGGAGGAACAAAAACTACTCGAAACCACGGTCGTGCAGTGTACCAAAGCGGCAACAATGGGCAAAGAACTTGTCGAAGTCGCTAATCACTACAATGATTTAGAAGTCGGTCAACTCAACGCCCTGATTCCTAGAATTCTCACCACGGCTGCGGCTTTTACGGGTCGCGACTATAGTGTTGTCAAAGTCAAGGCAACGAATCTGGTGTCTCAAATTCAGTCTGACCCGTTTTGGAGTGGCGTAACGAAAACGCTGCTCGATCGTGCCAACACTGCTGCTGCTAGTCGCACTCAGGTGCAGGTCAATTTGCCCGTGTCGCTTCCGCCTACTAGTCGCAATCGATAAAATCACCTTACTGTTCTATGTCTGACTCTAATCACCTGTTTTTGCAACAAGCCGCTAATTTGATGAATGACCTTAATGTGCACTACATTGAGGCAGAATTTGATGATCAGGTGCAGCTCAAAGATCAGCTAGATCAGGCAATGCGTGATTTTTCTAAAGCAAAACTAGCCATTCTCAAAAACAACATTACCTGCACCGCAGACGATGTGAAACAAATGCAGCAACTTCGACAGCGACTCGCAAAAGCCCCTGATTTGCAGCAAATCTTGGCGACGGTCGTCAGTTTTGTGAGCTTTGTTCGATTGCGGTTTTTATAAAAATCAGGGTCTAACGGGCGATTGACTAATGATTACGATCGAACACATTGACCAACTTCTCATCGACTGGAAGCATAAAGTTAATCTGGTCAGTCAAAACCTGATTGACCTCCAAGATTTGCCCACTTATCAACAGTTAGCGGGCGTTCCTGGAGTCTCAAAAACCCATTTAACTGGAGTCACTGCCACGCAAGTTACACCCGCATTAGAAGCGATCAATGATTTGTTTCAGCAGTTTGATTTGCTGATTAAACCGATCGATCGAGCCAATGATCTTCGCAAACAAGTCTCTCGATTTTTGGGGTCAGAAAAAGCGCTACAAGATATTGAGAATCTGCTGACGGGCGCTTCGATTCAGCTATCTGTAGTGCAAACGCCTTTCGCCCATCGAGATTTACTCACTGCCGCCGAAACCACGACGACGATCGCGCCTGCCCAGTTACTTTCTAGAATGATGCAGACGTTTCAAGCCGCGAGAGATGTCGTGTTAGCCGTTGATGCCGCATGGCTGACGTTAGACTCTACGCTGATCGATGCTGAGACAGAGATCCGATCGCTCCAGCAATCTGCCGATTTAATTGATCAAAGTTGTTTAAAGGAATTAGTGCAGGTGCATCACACGATCGCCGCCTTGCACGATCGCATTCAACAAGATCCGTTAGGGGTGAGAGCGGAGTTTGAGCAAACCCTTCAGCCTGCGATTATACGAGCCAGAAATGCGGTTCAGCAAGGAGTTCAGCAACAGGCGCAAGTGCGAGAGAGAATCGCGATCGCACACACTTTATTGAATCAATTAGAAGCGCTGCACCAACAAAATTTAGCCGCCTTTGCGGAAAGTCAGGAAAAAGTCGTGGATCACTCTTTGCTACAAGATCCGATCGCGTCAGAGCATCTCTCTGCCCTCAAACAATGGCTCACCCGCCTCGAAGCCAAATTAACCGAGGGATTAGTCAGCCCCGTGTTGATTGGTTTAGAAAATTGGATGACCCAAACGCGAGAGTCTCTTGCATCCGAAAAACGGGCATACTCAGCCAATGTTAAGCCCCTCGAAAGTCGGCGTGAGTTACGCGGGCGGCTTGATGCCCTCAAAGCCAAAGCCCTTGCACGAGGACGCTCTGAAGATGCCACACTGGTTGAACTTGCTGCTCAAGCTAAACAACTTCTCTACACCCCTCCCACGCCTTTAGATGCCGCGATCGCATTAGTGTCTCAATATGAAAAACGTCTTAATAGTCATTAGCCTTCTACTCACAGGAGTTTCTGAATGAACGGCGAACGCTCCCCGCGCAGGGAACCTGTACGCTGTACTCGAAATCATTGCGCGGGCACACTCGAAGATGGTTATTGCAACGTCTGCGGACTCGCGGCGATTGCGGCATCAGGAACGCGTCCTCAACCCAGTGCAAGAGTCACGGCAAGGAGTATACCCGTCACCACCGGAACGGGATCTTCTCCCCTCACAAATCGGGCTTCTAAAGGGTCGCGGCGCACTCACTCCACCTCAGCGCGTAGCACTCGCAGACAATTAGGTGCAGGCTTAATTTCGATTCCTGAACTGCCCTCTACAGATCCAGAAAAGGCGATTCTGATCGAAGCAAAAGTGCCTGAAAACAAACGCTTCTGCGGCAACTGCAACAACGCGCTCAAACGAGAAAAAGGCTTTTGTAGTCAATGCGGACAGAAATATTCGTTTATCGCCACCCTGCAACCGGGCGATGTAGTGGCGGGTCAATATGAAGTCAAAGGCGCGATCGCTTACGGCGGTTTAGGCTGGATTTATCTGGGCTTCGACAAAACACTGTCGCGCTACGTCGTTCTGAAAGGGTTGCTCAACAGCGAAGATGCCGCCAGCGCCGCCGTTGCTGTTGCCGAACGCCAGTTTCTCGCGGTGGTCAAACACCCGAATATTGTAGGCATTTATAACTTTGTCAATCACGGCACCGAAGGCTTCATCATCATGGAGTATGTCGGGGGGCAAACGCTCAAAGACCTTCGCAAACAGCGGGGTGTGCTGCCCGTCACCGAAGCGATCGCTTACATTCATCGCATTCTGAGTGCGTTTGCTTATTTGCATCAGTTGGGGTTGGTCTATTGTGACTTTAAGCCTGACAACGTGATGTTAGAAGGTGATGATGTTAAGCTGATTGACTTGGGCGGAGTACGGCGGATTGACGATCCGAATGGGGATATTTATGGCACGGTCGGCTATAGCGCCCCCGAAGCCGGAGAAGGGCCGACGATCGCCTCTGATCTGTTCACCGTTGCGCGAACATTAGCGGTGTTAATCACCAACATTAAAGGCTTCAGCAAAGAGCATCTCTTCACTCTTCCGAATGCGGATGAAGATCCGATTTTTGCCCAACACGAGTCACTCTATCGATTTTTAATTAAGGCGACGGCTGAGAACCCGGACGATCGTTTGCAGACCGCCGATGAGATGGCAGATCAGCTATTAGGGGTGCTGCGAGAAATGGTGGCATTAGAAACCAACGTTCCGCGTCCCACTTCTAGCAATTTATTTAGCGGCGATCGGTTAGCGCTCACGAATAGCAGCAACTCTGCACCGATTAATCCAAATCATGACCAGTTACCGACTCTGTTATTAAACTCTACCGATCCAGGATTTAACGCGGTGATGAATGCCAGCGCGATCGCGGATAGCGCCCAGCGCACCGAGAATTTATTACAAGCCGTTAAACAGTTTCCTAATTCAACAGAAGCGCCTTTGCGATTAGCCGATAGCCTGATTGGGGTCAAATCTGCTCAAGCTGAAACCTATCTAGCCGAAGTCGAAGCCAAAGACCCGTGGGACTGGCGAGTGCTGTGGTATCGAGGTCGATCGCTGATGGCGCAAGGCAAGTTCAAAGAAGCTCAGGCAGCCTTCGACCAGGTTTATTTTGACTTGCCCGGAGAGTTAGCGCCAAAACTCGCGTTAGCCTTATCTGCCGAGCAAGCCAAAAATTATCCGTTAGCCATCAAGATGTATGATTTGGTGTCTCGAACCGATCCCAGCTATGTCTCTGCTGCGTTTGGGTTGGCGCGATGTTTGAATGCAAGGGGCGATCGTCAAGCAGCCGTCGCCGCTTTAGAGCGAGTGCCACCGTCATCGAGTTTGTTTACGCGATCACGGGTCGAAGTGGCTCGCACGTTGATTAATCGCGATCGCGGTGCCCCCGGTACATCCGAGTTGAGAGCGGCTTCTGTGGCGATCGAAGCGTTAACGTTAGACGGCGTTGAGCGGCATCGACTGACGCAACAAGTGCTCGAAACTGCTTTGCATTTGGTGACGACAAAAGCCGTTTCACCTACGTCAACGATCGCGATTCTCGGTCAACCGTTAGAGGAACCCAAAATCAGAAAAGGACTCGAAAAAGCCTTGCGTGATCTGGCACATTTGGCGATCGGAGATGAAAAAATTCGGCTCGTCGATGAAGCCAATCGAGTCAGACCGAGGAGTATATTTTAAAAGCAATGCTAACGACTCAGTGTCCAACTTGTGATGCCGCCGTTTTGCAAGACGACCAGTTTTGTGAAGAATGCGGCACGGCTTTAAGGACAATTGCATCGGGATGTGAGAAATGTGGCGCGTCGCCCGATACGATCGATGCGGAAGGGTTCTGCGGTCAGTGTGGGTTTCGTCGAGAGGCAAAAGAAGGCGATCGCGTGGAGGTGATTCTCAACTCATGTTTGGCAGGAGTCAGCGATCGGGGACTCAGACATCATCAAAACGAAGATTTTCTAGCCTTACAAACGATTGGAAATGCCGAAATTCTCATCGTTTGTGATGGCGTATCAAGTTCTGATCATCCCGAACTCGCGGCTCAAACAGCATCTGAGAGTGCGGGTTTAACCATCGCGTCTGCTCTGCAAGCCAAAGCCTCACCAGAGTCTGCAATCCGATCGGCTGTAGAGACTGCACTCTTAGGTGTTTGCCGCCTTTCTGAAGGTCAGTCTGGCACCGAACCACCTTCTACAACGCTAGTCGCGGCAGTGGTGCAAAATGGGATAGTTACGATCGGATGGCTGGGCGACAGTCGCGCTTATTGGATTTCTGACAGCGGTTCTCGTCAGTTAACGCACGATCACTCTTGGGTGAATGACGCGATCGCCTCTGGCAAAATGACCGCAGCCGAGGCAAATCACGCTCCGCAGGCGCACGCGATCACTCGCTGGCTAGGAGCCGATGCTAAAGAAGATGCTGCCCCTGAGATCGTGCAATTTCCGCTTCCGGGTGCTGGCTATCTCTTACTCTGTAGCGACGGATTATGGAATTACGCACCCGAAGTCCAACAGATTCAGGAATTGGTGCAAAAAAGTTTGGGTATGGATGCGGTAACGATCGCCCGATCATTAGTAGAGTTTGCTCGCTCGCGAGGGGGACACGATAACATCACGGTTGCACTATTCATTCACCATTCATTAGATTCTGATTAATCAAAACCATCGATCGCCTACAAACTTATGTCTACTCAATTCACCGCCGAAGTCTTTCAAAATCAATTCTTGCCGCAAGGATCGAGAGAAGTCCACGCGATCATGACTGTGAATGCTGGCAATGACACAGAAATCTCAAGCAGCGCATTGGGAGAGCAACTATTTGGAATCATCTGTGACACGTCGGGATCAATGGGCGGACAAAAGATCCGATCGGCAAAAGATGCCATGATTAAAGCCGTCAATATGCTCCCAGAAGAAGCTCATTTCTTCATTGTCACTGGGGCAAGTCAGGCGCGGTTAGTGGCTCCTTTAATGCAAGCAACTCCTGAAAACAAACAGCAAGCAATCTTTCATATTCGCTTGATCGAAGCAAGTGGCGGAACGCTGATTTCAACGTGGCTGAGTGCTGCCCTCAAGCAGTTTCAGCGTATGCCAACTGCCATTCGGCAAGCATTATTGTTGACTGACGGACAGAACGATGAGTCTGATGAAAAAGCGTTTGATCACACGCTTCAAGCCTGCGAAGGTGTGTTTCAATGCGACTGTCGAGGAGTCGGAACGGATTGGCGCGTTGCCCAACTTAAACGAATTTCTAGCAAGCTCCTCGGCACCACTGACATCATCGCCAATGCTTTGTTGATTGAAGCTGATTTTCAAACAATTTTGCAGCAAGCAATGGGCAAAAATATTAGCGATGTCTCAATGCGATTGTGGACACCTCAAGGAGCCAAAATTCTCTTCTGCAAGCAAGTCAGCCCTGATATTGTCGATCTGACTCATCGCGCTAAATCAGTGAAGCCGCAGGTGGTTGATTATCCGACTGGGGCATGGGGCAAACGCGAATCGCGGGATTATCACTTCTGCATTGAGGTCAATCCGGGCAATGTGGGCGACGAAATGCTGGCAGGTCGGGCAAGTCTGATCTGCACGATCGACGGCACCGAAACCAAAATCGCCGAAGCTCGCATCTTGGCAGTCTGGACAGATGACGATGCAAAATCCACCAAGATCGATCGCCGCGTCGCTCATTACACGGGGCAAGCCGAACTTGCTCAAACCATTCAAGAAGGGTTAGAGGCGCGCAACCGAGGCGATGTCGAAGCCGCCACTGCCAAACTCGGACGAGCCGTTAAAATCGCTCACGAATCGGGTAATGAAGCCACTGCCAAATTATTAAAAACCGTGGTGGAGATTGAAGACGCGCCCACGGGAACGGTGCGGTTGAAAAAAGCGATCGCTAAAGAAGACGAAATGGCACTGGAAACCCGATCGACCAAAACTACGCGCATTCCCAAGTCATAACCCTCTATGTCTACCTATCTCTGCCCCAAAGGTCACGAATCTAGTGAGTCTGACTATTGCTCAGAATGCGGTGCGAAAATTGGCAGCAGTTCTGCTGCGATCGTGCCTCCCATTCCTGAGAAAGTCGCCGCCCAACTCTGCCCAGATTGCAGCGCCCCTCACGAATTGCATAGCGGTAACTTTTGCGAGATTTGCGGCTATAACTTTGTGACAAAAGCGCACGGAGAATTGCCCATGATTCAACCCGTTGCGATCAAAGTCGTGGCACCTCTTGAGACCGTCACAACCAAGCAGGGAGAGGAAGAATCGGCAACCCGTGAATGGGAAGTTGTGGTGACGATCGAGCCATCACTTCGTCATCCCGACAGCCCAGAACCGCCAGCAGATCAGCCTCCGATCACGATCCGCCTCGACAAATCAACTCATTTGATCGGTCGCACCAGCCAAGTTAGAGCCGTCTACCCAGACATCGCGATCGACTTCGACGATGCAGTTTCTCACCGTCACGCGCTGATCGATCGTCAGCCAGATAACACATTTACTCTACGCGATATCGGATCATCTAACGGGACACAGCTTAACGGAGTTGAACTCAAACCAATGGTAGATAGTCCGCTTAAAAACGGCGATGCAGTCACGATCGGTCATTGGACGAAAATCACCATTCAAGCGCTCACTCAATCAGTAAAATCGTCTTTTAAATTATGACAACTATCCAAAATATATCCACTAAAACAAACAAAAAACTAACTACTCCTCAACTGATTAGAAGTGGTTTATATATCACATGGGGAGCAGGTTTACTCGCGCTTATAACCACAATTACAGGAGTGCAAGAACAACGTAACGCAATCAAAACTGTGGGTAAAGATACAACACCAAGTATTATTACAGCCCAACGCTTAAAGGATGGAATTGCTGGAATGGATGCCTTTGCTGCCAGTGAATTTTTAGTACCGTCCAGAAACATACAAAGTTCGTTTCTAGAACCAGTCGAGAAAGACAAAGATGGAACGAACATTCAAAGCTACAATGAACGCTACAGATCAGTTACCGAACGACTAATTGCTGCTGCTAATAATATTACCTACGACGAAGAACGCGAACCGATTCAAACCATGCAACTCGGAATCGGTGATTATGTCGCGAAGATTCAGCAAGCGCGAGACGCTCATGCCCGCCGAGATCAAGTCGGAACGTTAGCAGCTTATTTGGCGGCGGCTGAGGTTATGGATAAAACCCTTTTGCCTGCTGCCGATCGCTTAGACCAGGTAAACGTTAAAGCGCTCAATCGCACCTACGAAGATCAAAAATTTGGCTCGGCTCGATCGCTGTTTTTGATCGCGATCGTCATCCTGGGGTTAGCAGGATTTTTGGTGATGTTTCAGCTATTTCTCAGCCGTCGGACTCGACGCACCTTGAATCCTTTTTTGCTGTCAGCAACGGCGATCGCGCTGCTGTTTTTGGCGCACACGATCGGGTCACTGCTATCTGCTTCACAGCATCTCACAGTCGCCAAAAGAGATGCATTTGAATCGATGCATTCTTTGCGTCAGGCTCGTGCGCTTGCTTATAGTGCCAATGCTGACGAGAGTCGCTATTTGCTAGATGTTAGAAATGCAGCCACTCACGAACAAGCATTCTTCGACAAAATGAACCAGATTGCTACCCCTCCAAATGGTCAGACTTTTGAGCAAATCATTCTACTCGCACGACAGGAATCACTCACACAACAGGAAACTAAACTTACAGGGTTGACCGGATTTCTAGGAGATGAATTAAGCAATATCACGTTTCCAGGTGAGCGACCAGCCGTGATCGAAACCCTGTCTGCGCTGTCTAACTATCTGAAGATTGATCAACAAATTCGTCAACTTCAGCAAAACGGAAAATATCGAGAAGCGATCGCCCTATGCACTGGCAGTAATCCGGGTGAGTCTGACTGGGCATTTAATGAATTTAGAAAAGCCAATCAAAAAACTTATGATGTGAATGACAAAGCTTTTAACGATGCCATCACTCAGGGCAATCAAGATCTTGCAGGGTTTGAAATCAAAAGCGCGATCGCGGTGATAGCGATCGCGTTACTCGTCCTTTGGGGAGTGATGCCTCGCCTCAAAGAATATTCTTGATAGAGCGATCGTTGGTATTGCAGAATGAGATGCAATGGCTGTAGGGGTAGCGCCCCCGTGCCTACGCCTGGCGGAGGGCAACCACGAGGGAATTGCCCCTACCCAAATCATCCCGCTATCCCGCACTGCCCGATCGTTAAACCCACCGACCCACGACCACCCGCAGCGTTCCATCGTCTAAAACTTCTTCTTCCTCAACGTTAAACCCTTGCTCTTGAGCGGTTTTCATCAGAGTTTTGTGAGCATATTTTTGAGTGACCGCATTCACAAACTGCTGCTGGTTAATCTTCGCACCCCAAAAATCGGCAATCAGATCATAGGTTTCTCCACTGCGCCGAAAGCCCAAATCATAGCCATTTGACTGCCGGATCACATAGTCAGCTTGCGTCGTGTTGCCCTGATATCCGCGCACTTTGCGATCGCACTCTACTTTATAGCCCAACTCACTCAAAGCCTGGTGCAGCGTGTCGCCATTTTTGATCTGAACTTTAACCGTCGTGAAGTGAGACATAATCCGATTCTGAATTGAGCAGACTTCTCTGATTGTAGAGTCTGGCGATCGCAAGTGTTTATATCTACATAGATTAAAAGTTTGCAGTTCCCGAAATTTTCCAGCCTTATGGCTGATACATCACTGGTAAGATCAGAACTAGCATCAGTGCTGGTCAGTGGGTGAGCGCTGAAGACGTTTGTCAGGGAGAAAAGCCAGACACTGACCCTGACCCTTCAAATAAGTTGCTATGTCAGACCTAATTCAAGCAGTTCTTAACACTGAAGAAAAAACAGATTTACGTCAGTTTGCGAGTCTTTTGCGAACTTCTGACAAGAAATACTTATTGCGAAACGAAATCCTGCATGCATTTGGCGAATATTGCCAAAATTATGAAAAGTCAGAGCAGTTTCACACGTCGTCGCGACTCAGCAAATTAATTTATTATGTGCAAGAAATCATTCTTGTGAATGAAAGTCTCTGCATGATTATTCGTCCCCGAATTGCTCGACAAGAGGCCTATCGGCTGTTAGAAGATCTGACGATCGAACCAATCACCCCCGAAGAATTGTTAGACTTGCGCGATCGCTTTGTCAATCACTACCATCCCCAAGACGGCGACATTTTTGAAATCGATTTTCAACCGTTTTACGACTATTCACCCACTATTCGCGACCCCAAAAACATCGGCAAAGGAGTCGAATTTCTCAACCGCTTTCTGTCGAGCAAACTGTTTCAAGACTCTAGCCAGTGGGAAGATTCGATCTTTAACTTTTTGAGATTGCATTGCTACGGCGGCTCTCAGTTGATGATTAATGAACGAATTCAGTCGCGGCAGCAATTGTCCGATCGAGTCAAACAGGCGTTAAGTTTGGTCGGCGATCAGCCTGCCGATTCTCCCTATCAAACCTTTCGATTTGATTTGCAAAATCTTGGGTTTGAGCCGGGGTGGGGCAACACGGCTCATCGCGTTCAAGAGACGCTAGAAGTGCTCGATCGCTTGATTGACTCGCCTGATCACCAGGCACTCGAAGCCTTTATCTCGCGCATTCCTATGATCTTTAAGGTTGTGCTGGTGTCGCCTCATGGCTGGTTTGGGCAAGAAGGAGTGTTAGGCAGACCCGACACAGGCGGACAGGTGGTTTACATTCTCGACCAGGTAAAAAGCCTTGAACAGCAGCTTCAAGAAGACCTCAACCTGGCAGGATTAGAAGTTTTGGGTGTTAACCCCAAAGTGATGGTGTTGACCCGTTTAATTCCCAACAGTGACAGCACCCTCTGCAATCAGCGATTAGAAAAAATCTACGGCACAAAAGATGCCTGGATTCTGCGCGTCCCGTTCCGCGAGTTTAATTCTAAATTGACGCAGAACTGGATTTCTCGATTTGAGATCTGGCCCTATTTAGAAACGTTTGCACTCGATGCAGAGACGGAACTTCGGGCAGAGTTTCAAGGCATTCCTGATTTGATTATAGGCAACTATTCGGACGGCAATTTAGTCGCGTTTTTGTTAGCAAGACGCTTAAAAGTGACCCAGTGCAACGTCGCTCACGCTCTCGAAAAATCGAAGTATTTGTTTAGCAATCTCTATTGGCAAGATTTAGAGAATTCTTATCATTTTTCGCTGCAATTTACGGCTGATTTAATTGCGATGAATGCTGCAAACTTCATCATCAGCAGCACTTATCAAGAAATTGTTGGCACACCCGAAAGCGTCGGACAGTATGAATCTTATAAGTCGTTTACGATGCCAGATCTTTATCACGTCGTCAGCGGCATTGAGCTGTTTAGCCCCAAGTTTAACGTGGTGCCTCCTGGCGTGAATGAGAGCGTGTTTTTTCCCTATACTCGCCAAGGCGATCGCTTGCTGGGCGATCGTGACCGCTTAGAAGAAATGCTCTTTACCCAAGACGATCCGAGTCAGATCTTTGGCACTTTAGACGACCTCAACAAGCGTCCGTTGTTCTCAATGGCACGGCTCGATCGCATTAAAAATCTCACGGGTTTAGTCGAAACGTTCGGCAAAAGCACCGCCTTGCAAGAGCGCTGCAACCTGATTTTAATCGCGGGCAAACTCCGCACCGAAGACTCGACCGACAGCGAAGAAATCAACGAGATTCAGAAACTCTATCAACTGATTGACCAATATAATCTGCACGGCAAGATTCGCTGGTTAGGGGCGCGGCTGTCAAAAAGTGATACTGGAGAAGTGTATCGGGTGATCGCCGATCGTCAAGGCATTTTTGTGCAGCCCGCCCTTTTTGAAGCCTTTGGTCTAACCATCTTAGAATCGATGGTGACTGGGTTGCCCACGTTTGCAACTCGCTTCGGCGGCCCGTTAGAGATCATTCAAAACACAGTGAATGGGTTCTATATCAACCCAACCGAACAAGAAGAAATTGCAGAAATCATCATAGAGTTCTTAGACAAATGTGAGCAAAACTCCAATTATTGGAATGAGATTTCGCAACGGGGCATTGATCGAGTTTATAGCACCTATACCTGGAAGATTCACACGACTCGATTGTTATCTCTCGCCAAGATTTATGGCTTCTGGAATTACACCTCTCAAGAAAACCGCGAGGATATGCTGAGATATATTGAGTCGCTGTTTTATCTACTCTATAAGCCAAGAGCGCAACAACTCATGCAAGACCATCTAACTCGATAGCGCTTATGAAAAGGCTTGAGATTGTCAATTCAGTCGTGCTTGTTGACTCGGAAACCCACCCGAAAATTAATTTCCGGGCTAACAGCAGAAGTCCATTGAAATGGACTGAAATCCTGATTTAGTGTTCTTCAGAGCACTTTCGCTATCCGCCAGGAACTTAAGTTCCTGGCGGACTCGATCGCAGCGAGTCGCGACTACTGGCAATGCCCGATCGTGCCTGCTCTCTTAGAGTTATCAAAAGAACACGCACGATCGATCGACAAACGTTGAGGGACCCGTTAAAACGCTTACCCTCGTACTGCTTCCAAAATGCGCGAATAATAAAAGCGGGTGCTGGTCATCGCCGATCGTTGAATCTTGAAGCCACAGCTTTCAAGCGCCCGCACCACCTCTGCCTCACGGTGCTGATAAGCGCGAGTCGCCTTACTGGGTCCGGGGAAAAACTCACCGATCTTCTTCAAAATCGTGAGCAAAAAAGTCTTGGGCGCAAAACTGAGAATCAGCCGATCGTTCGCCAAGCTAGACAAATTCTTAATCATGTCCATTGCCTGATCACTGGGATAGTGAATCAACACATCCAAACAAATGACCGTGTGATAATTTCCGCTCAACGTCTCTAAATCTTGAACTGAGAAACTTGGATTGCTAGGAAGCCCGATCGCTACGGCTCTCTCTTTCGCTTCTCCCACCATCTTTTCAGAAATATCACTCGCAGAAACCACTGCCCCTGCTTGCGCTAGAGGAATGCTGAGGCTTCCCACACCACACCCCGCATCACAAATCGTTAGCTCAGAGAGCTTGTCATCTGCTTTAAGCCAAGCCAACACTGTATCAACCGTTTGCTGATGCCCCGTGCGGATGTCTAGCTGAACTGTGTTAACTTCACCATCGCCATAAATGCGCCGCCAGCGATCGAACCCCGTTGCATTAAAATAGTCCCGAACAACGGTTTTGTCATCGATTCCGTTCATAAAACCTGTTTGTGTCTGATTGTCTCAACAGGTTTATCGTAGTACTCGATCGCGCACCCAGAAGCAGATGCGCCCAAACTTAGTGTTTGCTGCCAGCTAGACTCGCACAAAGTTGACGTAGAAACGGTTAGATTTTCATGAAATTTTCATGTAGCTTAAACTACTCTATCCATTTGTCAGTTATCCTACGGGTAGGCAAAATCCCAAACGATCACTGGTTAAACATCTTAACCATGTTTAACTGAAAATTAGTGGCTCTGTGAGGTTATTTTTGCTTTGACAAGTCAATCTGAGTATTCTGAGGGGCACCCACAAAGTGTCCCTTTTTTATGAGAAGAAACCAACTGAAGATTCGTTCTGATGCTGCCCTGTTCGCAGTTTAAGCGAAGCCTTAGATCGGCATTGGCTCAGATGAGACAGAATTCAATCTGGCACACAAAAAATTTGACTGGCAAACGCTCATAATCTCTGCCAACTTAGGTCACCCGTAGTGGAATGTAAGTGCCATCGCAATAAGTGTGCAGGCTGATTGAGATAGCTCTCTGACTGAGCGATCGCTCGTCTCGGTGCAGTGGTTGCCAGCGCGATCGCTTGTTCTACTCCACAAATGCCCCACTTCACCAGGTTTTGTGCCCCGACTAAAAGCGGTAAGGTCGTTCCTGCTAGTGTTTTATCAAGCAATCGAGCAGTGCCATTTTGCACGTCGATCTGCCTTGTGTCCCAGGGGTAGGTGCCATCGGGTAGCCCTAGCGGTGAGAGAGCATCGCTGACTAAAAAGATGCCGTGGAACTGACTTGCTTTCAGCACCAACTCCAGCATCAAGGGCGAAACGTGTTGACCATCGGCGATCAGTCCACAGTGAACGTTGGGGTCAGCGATCGCAGCTCCTAACAGCCCTGGTTCTCGGTGGTGGAGGCTAGGCATGGCATTAAAGGCATGAGTTACCTGGGTGGCTCCTTGGGCAAAGGCTTGCTGTGCCTGGGTTGCTGTTGCTTGTGAATGACCGAGACTGACGATAATGCCGAGCGATCGTAGATAGGCGATCGCGGTTCCAGTCGGGTCGAGTTCGGGAGCAAGGGTGATGACTTTGACCACCGAAGCATAATCGCCTAGAACGCGCTTGATCTGCTCAACCGTAAGTGGCAGCAGATAATTGGCAGGGTGTGCGCCGCGCTTTTCAAAATTGAGAAACGGCCCTTCGAGATGGACACCCAGGATTTGAGAAGCGTCTTGCGGGTTTAGAGTTGAGGGTAGAAACTGGGAAATCGTGGAGAGCGATCGCTGAATATTCTCGATCGACGTGGTGACGATCGTGGGCAAAAATCCGTCTACGCCCTGACTCCAGAGATACTGACAGATTGCCTCTAATTTGTCACAATTCTCGACACTCAAGTCTGGAAAGGCTAAACCCAAAGCGCCGTTAATTTGCAGATCAATTCCACCCAACGAAATCCAATCACCAGAGACATCAAGAACGGGTAAATCTGTCTGAGGTGCGGATTGAATAGGAACAATTTCGTGAATGACACCTTTCTGAATGCAAATCTGCTGCAATCCCTGAAAACCAGGCACTTGAGCATTGAGAATCAACAAATTGTCATCCATGACCCGCCGTGAAAACTTACGCCCTCAATCCTCTCACGGCTAAAGTTCTAACAACGCTTTTAATCTTTGGGCAAAAGCAGGCTTGCCAAAAAGTTCTATAATTCTCTGTCTGAGCCAAACTCCGTTCGATCGTGGGTCATCACTGTTGAGAATTTCAATGCAAGCCGCCGCAACCGCAACCGGATCGCGATGAGGAACACGCCAGCCGAGTTCGCCATCTTGCAGTGGGTCAGCCGAGCCATCTGCATCGCCTGAAAGCACTGGCACTCCACACGCCATCGCTTCTAGGTAGACAATCCCGAAGCCTTCTTGAGAGGGCATGACGTAGGCATCGGCGAGGCGATAATGGTCAGCCAAATCTTGAGTTGAGACAAACCCAGCAAAAATGACACGATCGCTGACTCCCAACTCTTCTGCAAGTCTTGCTAATCGCGGCTGATCGTCTCCTCGTCCGATCACCAAATATTTGACTTGAGGGAAACTGCGCCCAATCTCAGCGAGTGCCCGAATGGTCACATCCACGCCTTTGTAGGGGTCGCCCGACCACAGTCTTGCAACCGTCATCAAAACTTTTGACCCCGCTAACTGATAGCGGTCTATTAAATCTGAGGATTTGACACCGGGGGTAAAAGCGTCACCATCAACTGCACAAGGCAGAAAGTCTAGTCGATCGCGATCGAGATGATTGGCAAGACAGGCACGATCGCCAGAATAGTGGCTGATTGTCCAAACCCGATCGGCGTGTTGGAGAGCGGTTTGTTGAGCAGTCGGAAGAGCCTCCCAAACTTCTTTACCGTATGTCAGAACTGTGTAGGGAATTCTCAACGGGCTGCAAAGCGTTTGAATCAACGGTGCCAAATTGATGTGCCCACAAAAGACGCGCTGGGGTCGATTTTTGAGCAGGTAGATCAGTAGCGTGATGGCGAGACGAATTCGTCCGATCGCAGCGTTCTGAGTTTTGAGATAGTGAAACGCGATCGCACCCGACTCAAACGGATTGTCTACCGTCGCGCTGTCTCTGAGTAAAAAAACATCTGCCTCGCCTCCTAAATCTGAGTAGGCTTGCAGAATATCTTTGACATAAGACTGAATCCCGCCTTCGCAAGAGAAGATTTCTAGAAAAACAAAAACGGGCTTCTTGAGAGACTGCGAGATGAGGAATGAGTCAGATTGACGATCGCTCAGTTGATTGCACTGTAGAATCCAATTCCTTAGCTTGCCAGTCATTCCTCATCCCTCACTCCTTATTGCTTAACTCGCGCTTGCTTCAACATATCGATTAATGTGTGATGCGCGTCTTCAGCATCTTTTAGCTCGTGGTCAAACGGAATCCGCAATGATACGGGTTCTCCGTTGATTTGGGCATTGAGATCCATTCCTTGAGCGTCGATCGCTGCCATTTCTGCGGTAGTTGCTTCACTTACATGTCCATAAGCGGTCGCGTAAAGCAAGATGGCTTCGGGGTGGTCATCATTCATGTGTTTGCAGATGCGATCGCTGACTGCTTTAGAAAATACTTCACTACTGGTTTCTGACATGATTCATTTCTCTAATCCACTGTCAGAAATCATAGCAAGCCCAGGTAGGGGCACGACACGTCGTGTCCTCTCGCATCTATTCGGGATTTTGGCAAGCTTCAATCAAGCCCTCAAGCCCTTGCACAATCTGAATTTTTGTCTTGAGACGATCGGCAAGCTCCTCGACTCGCATATCGTCTAAAAACCGCGTATCGTCGTGCTTGAGCATCAGAGAAGGCAACAGAATTCCGTCGCCTAAATCTTGCCCTTGCAGCGCTTGCAGAATATCTTGTCCCGTCAGAAGCCCCGTTACAGTGATGGTTTGTCCCCAATATTGACTATTGAGTGCCACCATTCGCACGGTGAGTCCTCCTATTTGATTGAGACGCTGCAAAATAGGCTGAAAAGCTAATTCGACGGCGTTGCCGACCACCCAAATGAAAGTACGATCGGGCACGACTCGTTTAGGCAATCGCTTTGATGCCGTCTTAAACTGTTTGAGAAACTGACGAATCGAGCCAACGCCATTGCCAATTTGCGGATAATCTTCATAGTGCGACTCAGGCGGCAATTCTTGTCCTGCAATTAAAAACCATTCATCGGCTAACCAAGCAAACGTCGAGCCAAACTGCTGCTGAAACTGCTGCTGAAGGCGTTGAACCTGAGCAATCACTTCTTGCGCCTTTTCACGAGTCACCGAAATTAACTCATCTTCATCTGGGCGAAAGCGCGTCAAACCTACTGGCACGATCGCGACCGAAGCAACCGCCGGAATTTCGTGCTGATGAAACTCTGCTAACTCTAAAAGAGTGCGCGTCAGATGTTCACCATCATTGATGCCAGGGCAAAGCACCACTTGAGCATGAATTTGCAAATGGCGTTCTTGAAACCACTGCAACTGCTGCAAGATTTGTCCCGCACGCGGATTTTTGAGCAGGCGGCTTCTTACCTCTGGCTCGGTCGCATGAATTGAAACGAACAGGGGAGAGAGCCGCATTTGCTCAATGCGCTGCCATTCTCTCGGAGGCAGATTAGTGAGAGTTAGATAGCTGCCATAGAGAAAACTGAGGCGATAATCATCGTCTTTGTCATAGAGCGTTTCCCGCATTCCGGGCGGCTGCTGGTCGATAAAACAAAACGGACAGCGATTAGTGCATTGAATTAGTCCATCAAATAGAGCGGTTTCAAACTCTAGCCCTAGATCTTCGTCGTAGTCTTTCTCAATTTCAACCTGATGAGTTTTGCCTTTGGTGTCTAACACTTGCAGATCTAGCTCTTCATCGGCACACAGAAACTGATAGTCGATCAGATCACGCGGCGGCTGCCCGTTAATCGAGACTAAGCGATCGCCCGGTTCAAATCCAATTTCTGCGGCGATCGAGTCCGGCAAGACCGCCGTGATTAATGCTGGACGAATAGAAGACTCGCTCATGATCAGGGAAACTTTAGATCTTTAATTATCAGATCTTCAGTCTACCAACGACTTCAATCCCATTGGTCAACGCAACCTTTATGGAACATCTTTGAACACACTATTCGCGATCGCCACTAACAGCGCCAACCCAAACGCCAGCCGATACCACACGAAGATCAAGGTGTTCCTAGTTTGTAAATATTTCAATAACCAGGCGATCGACAAATAAGAAAAGATAAACGCCGACACAATCCCCACTAGCAGAGGAATGAGATCATCCACATTGCCGAACGCTTTTCTAGATTGATAGAGTGTCGCGATCGTCAAAGTCGGAATGCCCAACAAGAAAGAGAATCTAGCCGCCGTCTGTCGCTCTAACCCTAAAAATAAAGCGGCTGTTAGCGTCGAACCCGATCGCGATGCCCCCGGAAATAGCGCGATCATTTGCCCTAAACCCACGAGAATGCCGTCTTTAATCTCTAAAGCGTCGAACCCTCGTTTGCGGGTGCCAATTTTTTCTGCCAATCCCAGCAAGAGCGCCATGACGATCGACATCACCGCAATCACAAACGGACTTTCTGGCAGCACATCTTTAAGCAGCAAGCCTCCGACTAGCGCCGGGATCGTGCCTACGGCGATGCCCACTAAAAGCTTCCACTCTTCCCGCTCCCAGTCTTTGTGCTGAAATGCCGACAAACCGCCGATTAAAATTTGCTGAATGTCCTTCCAGAAATACATCACGACGGCAATCACACTGCCAAACTGAATCGCGTCAATAAAATATTTCTGCTGCGACCAGTGAAACACATCTCGAAAAATCAGTAGGTGGGCTGTGCTGCTAATGGGCAGAAATTCGGTAATGCCTTGAACGATACCGAGCACGATCGCTTGAAAGATTCCGACTAGCAGGTTGCCACTATTTGAGACAGTCGGGTCTGGGATGCCCAACAAAGCTTGCCCAGAATGCCAAATGCTCTCTCCCGAAGCAGCGATTAACCAATCGGGGCTAAATTGAAAACCTTCCATGCGTTCATTCCTTTGATGTTGAGTGGCGATCGGTGAGATTCTACGACTGTCTTCGCAGCGAGAAATAGTGTATCCGAAACATATGACTTCGCGGTTCAGATCTGGTGACATCTCTGCGATCGACATCATCACAGATCCAAAAATTCCGTTACGATAAAGTGAATGCCCAGGGGGGGGATATTTCTTAAGATTGATTTCGCCGAAATGCCTCTAAACTCTCAGTTTTCCTGTGGTAATGTTAAGTAACGTAAATAAAGTTAATTAATCTAATCATTAAAACACTTTGATTTCCTATCCGCCGACTCCCAACGCCGTTCGCCCTGCTTCAACCATTAAAGTAGCGACTGCTACATCATTTCAAACGGCTTCTGCTGCTCAACGCTGGTTAGTGTTTGGCGGCGCGATCTTTCTAGTCTCGGTGCCCGTATTTTTTGAAGCCCCTCTAGTCCGACTGTTTCCCTGGCTGAGTTTATTGGCAACCGCAGGCTGGGTAGGGTTAAGCATTATTTTCTCATCCAAGCTTAAAACTCAAATTTTGGGAGAGCTACTCACAGGTTTTACCTGGACGTGGCTAGCAGGATCGCTTTATTGGGGATGGCTGCGCTGGGAGCCAACCTTGCATTTGCCGATCGAAGCGATCGCGCTCCCGATCGCCCTATGGGGGTTGACTCGCGGTTGGTGCAAGATTGGTAACTGCTTTTATCTAGGATCACTCTTCGGGACTGTCGTCACTGATGTATATTTTTATTTGGTTGACCTGATCCCCTACTGGCGGCAAGTCATGGTTGTCGAACCCGATATGGCTCAGGCGATCCTTCATCAAGCAGTTGCTCAAGTGCAGACACCTTGGGGGCTTTCTTGGGTAGCCGTCTTAGCAATTTTGCTACTCAGTGTTGGCATTGTTTCTTTTCGGTCTCAAAAATTGCACTGGTTAGCGTTTAGCGGAGCAGTTCTGAGTACAATCTTGGTAGATAGTCTGTTTTGGCTTGCCGCGTCACTTGCGTGAAAATCGGTTAAGTTCAGATCGACTAAAATGCTTGGGAAATAATTTCTTGCTGCTGAGAATTTGACCATCGGTTGCTTAAAGATGCTTAAGTTATCCGCTTCCAATCGTTAACGCTGGCACTTTTTAAGCGTGTCATAGGGCATCATAGGAAAGGATTTATTCGCTTCTCAACCTGTGGTGACTTTGCAACCCACTCCACATCTCGTATTAAGAACAGATTCAGGAAGTCGTCGATTCCCCTTAATTGGCGGTAGTTGTTGGACGGTCGGACGCAGTGAAGATAACAATGTCGTTCTGTCCGATCGTTGGATCTCGCGCAACCATGCGATGTTGCAGTCGATGGAGAACGGCGAATTTTACCTGATCGATTTGGGCAGTCGCAACGGCTCCTTTATCAATGGTCGGCGCGTCAGCATTCCGGTCACGTTGCAAAATGGCGATCGCTTAACGTTTGGGCAAACCGAGATTGAGTTCTATTGCCCCGTTCATCAGCAGATCGAGGGTGCGATCGGAATGGATTCTAAAGAATTTACGGCCACTGCAACCCTTCATATTCGTCGGTTAATCTCGGTTCTGGTCGTCGATATTCGAGACTTTACAGGGTTGACGCGGCAGTTAGACGAAAAGATACTTTCAGAAGTGATTGGCACCTGGTTTCGATGCGCCGGGGACATTATTCGTGAGTATGGAAGCTGGGTCGATAAATACATCGGCGATGCAGTTATGTCAGTTTGGACTCATGGCGCACAAGGGGTGAATCGCGACGAAATGCTGCGAATTTTCCAGGCTGTCAACGCGCTTCACACCATGACCAGCAGTCTCTATAATCAGTATCCGCTACCGTTTCCGCTCAAAATTGGAGCTGGGATCAACACAGGTTATGCAATGGTGGGCAACACGGGCAGCGGCGATCGACCCGACTATACCGCCCTGGGTGACACCGTGAACGCCGCGTTTAGGCTAGAGTCTGCCACTAAGCAAATCGGTTTAGACATTGCGATCGGTGAAACGACTCATCATCATCTGTCTACTCTGGTGGACGACGCTAACTTTTTTGAGCAATACACTGTCCATCTCAAAGGCTACGAGGTGCCTACTCTGACCCATGCTTGCTCGTTTGGAGATCTCGATGCCTTCTTGCAAACAAAAGTCGGCAGCAGTGGATGAGGTTTAGGGTTTTGATCTGACTCCTGCTAACTCTTCAAGTTAATGAGAAGTTTGTATCACTGAGATGATAGGCTCTAATAAAAGCTGTGTAGAGAGTCTGCCCGATACGAAGGGGAGGGAAATTCATCATGAAACGTTTAGTTCGCTTTGTCGCCACCTTGAGTTTGATCATTAGCTGTTTAGGTTGGTTAGGGTCGTCTCAAACTGCCTTAGCCACTAACTTGAACGATCTCGGTTCTGCTTTTCGCCCGTCTGTTTTGTTGGCAGCGGAGCCGACTGAACCGCTTCGGAATGCCGTAGAAGATAAGATGGCAACAGAATTTGGTAAAAAGATTGACTTGAATAACACCAACTTGCGTGCTTTCCGGCAGTTTCCGGGAATGTACCCAACCTTGGCAAGCATCATCTTTAGAAATTCTCCTTATGAAAAGGTTGAAGATGTTTTAGACATTCCTGGTTTAACGGAGCAACAGAAAGAGACGCTTCAGTCAAACCTCAAAAACTTTGTCACTAGCGAAGTCTCTAAAGAACTGACCGAAGGCGACGATCGCATCAACAACGGCATCTATCGCTAAAGTCAGCCACTTCAAAAAACTCTGTTCGACCTGCATTTGTGATTGATCGCTCTCTGCCTCTAGGTTTACCTAAGATCTTTTCTCTGGTTTAACCTAATTGCAGGGAGCATTTTTTATCGTTAACTTAATCTATGTCAGATTTCAGCTTAGACGTGTCTGAACGCCGCGATGTCCCTGCTCGGTTTGATGTGGTTGTGGTAGGTGCGGGTGCCGCAGGACTCTATACAGCGCTTTGTCTGCCTCCTCATCTTCAGGTTGGGCTGATCACCAAAGATGCGCTGTCTCGATCGGCCAGCGATTGGGCACAAGGGGGAATTGCTGCTGTGGTTGACCCTCACGACTCGACAACACTGCATCTCGAAGACACCCTCAAAGCTGGAGCCGGATTGTGTGACTATGATGCAGTAAAGTTTTTGGTCGAGAATGCGGCGACGTGCATTCACAATTTAGTTGATATGGGGGTTGCCTTCGATCACCAGGGTTCTAATCTTGCCCTGACTCTAGAAGCGGCTCACTCACGTCGTCGCGTGCTTCATGCGGCTGATACGACAGGTCGCGCTGTTGTCACTACTTTAATAGAACAGGTTCTCAGCCGGAAAAACATTCAGATCGTCTCCCAAGCCTTTGTGCTGAATTTGTGGCTAGACGCGCCGCACCAGCGTTGTCAGGGGATAAGCCTGATTAATCAGGGACGGGTTGAGTGGATTCGGGCGGGAGCGGTTGTCTTGGCAACAGGCGGCGGTGGGCAGGTTCTTGCTCAGACGACCAATCCAGCAGTTAGCACGGGGGATGGAGTGGCGATCGCCCATCGAGCCGGAGCCACATTGCGCGATTTAGAATTTGTGCAGTTTCACCCGACTGCGCTAACTAAAGCAGGTGCGCCGCGCTTTTTGATTAGCGAAGCGGTGCGGGGAGAGGGCGCACATTTGGTCGATCGGCACGGGCACCGTTTTGCTTTTGACTATCACCCCGCCGGAGAACTTGCACCGAGAGATGTGGTCAGTCGGGCGATCTTTAATCATTTACAGAAAACAGAGGCAGATGCGGCAAGCGCAAACGTTTGGCTAGATTTGCGCCCCATTCCTGCGGAAACTATTCGTCATCGATTTCCTAACATCATTCAGGTCTGTCAGCACTGGGGAATCGATGTTTTTCAAGAACCGATCCCGGTTGCCCCGGCTGCTCATTATTGGATGGGGGGCATCGAGGCAGATCTGATCAATCAGACGGATATTTCGGGATTGTATGCAGTGGGTGAAACGGCTAGTACGGGGGTTCACGGTGCAAATCGACTTGCCAGCAATTCTTTATTAGAATGCTTGGTTTTTGGGGCGCAACTGACCCATCTATCCATTGATGACGCTCAGAAAATAGATGAAGAATTTACCAATCTGACTGACTTTCACAAGCTGGAACGCTCCGAGTTAGACAAAATCCAGGCACTCCGCACAGAGCTACCCAAACTGATCTGGCAGAGTGCAGGAATTTGTCGGGAGCAAATGACCTTAGAGAATGCGATCGCTCAGGTCAAAGTCTGGCAACGAGAATTTGCCCAACTCTCGCTCAGTCAATCTCTCTTCACGCTCAAGCCTCTCCAAACCATTCAATTTGCGGCTGATGCAGATCCTTATCTCAAAGCATGGGGAGAACTGCATAACTTGCTAGACGTGGCTGATCTGATTCTCAAAAGTGCCCTATTTAGAACCGAAAGCCGAGGCGGGCATTATCGATCAGACTACCCTCAATCCGCATCCAATTGGCAAGTTCACACCCAAGTACGGGGAGATCGCTGGGACACAACACCTGTCAGGGTTAAAAATGACCTATAGATATTTTTGAACGACGCTCCAGCCCGTTAGCGAAACGAGTACAAATGCGACACATAACAAGACGTTTACAGCAATGTGTAGAGGACGCGCCCAAGGGCGATCGGGACTGATCTGCACTGCACTCCAAGCTGAGAGCATGACTAATTCCACCACCCCAATTCCTATAGGTAAGTGAGCTGAATGCGCCAGGCTGCCGTAGTGTCCTAAAGTGCCCACAATGCCGATCGCTAAAAGCAGCAGCACCAGCAGCGCCATGACGACACCACTCCAAAAGTGTAGAGGACGCAGCCAATCGGGACGTGACCCGGCTTGAGTTCGTCCGGCAAACATTCCGATCCCGGTCACGGTTTGCAGCAAATAGGTAGCGATCGCAAACCCCATTGACCACGCAGCAATTTTCCACAACCAGATAAAAGAGGGCAAATCCAAAGTTTTTAGTCTCTCACATTACCTCTCTATCTTCCTCAAAAAATGCGGCGACTGAGCAAGCCACCGCATGATTTCTTTTACGCCACTCTCAAGGTTAGAGAGATCGGTATAGTCGTATCAGTTCAGAAACCTAAAAGTCTTTTCTTAAAGAGTTCTCTAAGCTCGTGAGTGGATCTTAGCTTGGAACCGAGACATCAATCTACAGAAGTCAAGACTGCGGCTGATCGCGTCTCTATCACTTGAGACTCGTTCCCAGGGGCTATTCCTTCGTTTCTTCGCTCTAACTCTTGTTCCTGAACGGGTGTTATTATTTCAGGCTCTTCTGGAACACGAAGACTAGAACAGGCGATCGTATCGGATAGAATCGCACTTGCCATCATGCCTGTATGAATCTCTAGATGGGCATCAGAGCATGTCTCGAAAAGCAAGCGCTGCCCCGGAAAGACCACACGCTCAAAGTACCAGTTAGGGATATTGCTAATTCGAGCAATCTGAATCTGACTGGTTACGTTGACATAGCAGCAAAGCAGGCGATCGCAGTTATCAGATGGAATGGGATCGAAGACTTGAGCCATAAGTCTATTGAGGTACTCCAACCTTAAAGATGGTTATTAACTTGAACCCTAACACCTGCGATCCCTGGCAACTGTAAACCCGATTACCAACTGCCTGTCTCATGGCGAATTCTTTCTTAAACTAGAGGAATGTTAAGAATCCTCTCTCAGTGTTTACTCGGATGGAAACCGAATTGAGATCAGCCTGCTACTTGGCTCGTCTAAAGTCGTCGGAACTTGCAGCCTAGACCATGCAGAAGTCTGATGTCAGTGGTATCGTAAAGTTATATGAAAATAGTTTTCAGAATCTTCTCACATATTTGGGCTAAAGTCCTGATTTTGGACAGAGGAGACATTATCGATATTCTTAAATTAGAAGTTGAAAGGTTGGGATCATACTCCTCTCATATTGACTGTATCTAAATCGCCCCGATCGTCTCAAACTCCACTTTTGAATAGACTCACTGCAATGGAAAATCGGATTCTCTACGTTCGCCTTCCCTGTAACCCCATCTTTCCGATCGGTGTGGTTTATCTTGCCGATCACGTTCACAAGCAGTTTCCTGAGGTCGAGCAGAAGATTTTAGACTTGGGCACGGTTCCCCCGCTCGATTTCAATGCGGCTTTAGATGACTGTGTTGACGAATTTAAGCCAACATTGCTGGTGTTCTCGTGGCGAGACATTCAAATTTATGCTCCCGTCGATGGGCGAGGTGGAAATCCTCTACAGCATACGTTTGAGTTCTTTTACTCCTTAAATCCCCTAGTCAAGGCAAGGGGCGCGGTGGGTCTACTGCGAATCGCTTCCGGCTATTATGGTGAGCTTTGGCGGAATATTGGTTTGATCAAACGAGGAGTCAGTCGAGCTAAACAATACAATCCGGCTGCTCGTGTTGTCGTGGGCGGCGGTGCCGTCAGCGTGTTTTATGAGCAGATCGGCAAGAGCTTGCCAAAAGGTTCGATTATCTCAGTGGGCGAAGGCGAATCGCTGTTAGAGAAAATGCTTCGAGGTCAAAACTTTGAAGACGAGCGATGCTATGTCGTGGGTGAAACCAAGCCTCGCGATCGCTTAGTTCACGAAATTCCAGCCAACATTGAAAAGACTGCCTGCAACTACGATTACATTCAGACTATCTGGCGTGAGTTTGAATACTATTTTCAAGCTCAAGATTTTTATGTGGGTGTTCAAACCAAGCGAGGCTGTCCCCATAACTGCTGCTACTGCATCTATACGGTGATTGAAGGGAAACAGGTGAGAATTAACCCGGCTCATGAAGTCGTGGCTGAGATGCGGCAACTCTACGATCGCGGCATCCGTAATTTTTGGTTCACTGATGCTCAACTCATCCCGGCTCGTAAATATATGGATGACGTGATTGAGCTACTTCAAAAAGTGCTTGACGCGGGCATGAAAGATATTCATTGGGCAGCCTACATTCGGGCAGATAATCTGACTCCCGAATTGTGCGATTTGATGGTAAAAACAGGAATGAACTACTTTGAGATCGGCATCACAAGCGGATCACAAGAGTTAGTTCGCAAAATGCGGATGGGATACAACCTGAGAACCGTCTTAGAGAATTGCCGCGACCTGAAAGCCGCTGGATTCAATGCTTTGGTTTCAGTCAACTATTCGTTTAATGTAATCGATGAGCGTCCCGATACGATTCGTCAAACGATCGCTTATCACCGAGAGTTAGAGAAAATTTTTGGTGCAGACAAGGTAGAGCCTGCTATCTTCTTTATCGGCCTGCAACCCCACACTCACTTAGAAGAGTATGCCTTCAAAAACAACATTCTTAAACCAGGATATGATCCGATGAACATCACGCCCTGGTCGATCCGCAAGCTGTTTTGGAATCCTGAACCCCTTGGTTCTTTCTTCGGCGAAGTCTGTCTTCAAGCGTGGCAGCGAAACCCCAACGATTTTGGGCGCGAAGTGATGAATATTTTAGAAGCGAGACTGGGACGGGCAGAGTTAGAAGAAGCGCTCTCTGCTCCGATCGAACCTAAACAGCAAGCGTTAGCAGGTGTTGGAGTAGGAAAGTAATGTTAGAAGGTTCAATTCTGCATGAGTTGGGAGTTTCTCATGAAAGCGGAGACGCTGGGAAACGCCCTCTCAATTTCGGTGTTTACTACAAAAATACGCTAGTTTCTCTGTGCCATGCGCTAGAAGACTGCATTCTCACTTGCAGCAGTTCTCCTCTCGTCGTGACTGCTTTTCAAAGAGGCAAATGGTATTTGGCAGAAGCCGATCGCTACTCAGATCTAGCAGAACACTCTAGACAAATTGTGCTGATGGCAGCTCACGATGCGGGTTTTGCCGAGCATCCGACGAGTCAGCGATCGAACGTTTCTCTCGTCGAACTTGAGCCAACCGACCCAGTTGCTCAAGAATGGCACCTAATGATTTTGGCTCCGACTTATACGGCAATGGTGCTGTGTCAGGAACTATCGGTTGCTGATTATGGGGCAAACGGAGTTCCTACGGAAGATTTAGAGCGTAAGTTCTATGGTTTTTGGACGTTTGAATCAGGCTTAGTTCGAGAAACGGTGGAGATCGCGATCGCTCACATTGGGCGCTACAATCCCGAATTGCAAAAGCAACTGATGGCGAGAGTCGAAGACATCGCGACTGAAGCTGAGACAGCCGATCGCGATGACGTTTATACAGCCGTCTCGCGAGTGATGGAATACCTGCAAACAGGTCAGGCACATCTCAGTCAGCAGCCAGAATACAGGTTTGCCTCACACCGTCACGAAGCGCTAGACAACAATCTGGTTTCTAATGAATTACAGGCGTTCTTACGGTTGGCACAACTCATTGATCAAACGGATATCAGCAACCCCATGGCAGCAGCCGAAGTTGCTACCTTGTCGGAAGCGATGGCTCAGTTGCTCGATCTTCCTAGCTGGCAGTTAAATCGCCTCCGTCTTGCCAGCTTGTTGCACCGACTCGCTTTTTTGCAGCGATCGGACAGCGTTCTCAGTGGCAGCAGCTTTGCTCGTTATTCAGAAGATGAGACTGACGCACCGCCTAGTTGCCCGATCGTGCCAGGCGCGCAAATTCTTCGCACGATGCAGCGACTTAAAGCGATCGCGACCATCATCACTCACCAGTCTGAACGCTGGGATGGGCGCGGTCAGCCTGCCGGACTCGCAGGAGACGATATTCCTCTAGAGTCCCGAATTTTGGGACTAGTCGTCGAGTTTCAGCAACATCTAGCCGACTTGCGAAATGCGGATGCCCAACCCGATTCTGAAGGGTATTTCATGAAAGCTTTAGAGGCGTGTCAAGCTGAACAGGGCGATCGCTTCGATCCTAAACTCGTCGATGCACTCGCCCTATTAGCGGCTGGGATGCAACAAGGGTTGAGCCTGTCGATCAATCTTCCCAAGATTGCGGCGGGGATGTGGCTCTTAGATTCTCACTCAGATGAAGATATTCTGAACCTAATTGAGTCATCTCAGCAGGTTACTAATTTGGTCACAAAGCAGGTTTAGCGTTATGGATCTTCAAGCGGTTCGATCGAGTAAAAACAAATGTTCAGCAGGTGCCGACCTACAAGATGAAGATCTTTCCCATGCGGACTTGAGGGGTGTCAATTTAGCTGGAGCTAGACTCGCAGGGGCTGATCTGACAGGCGCTAAACTCTCTGGAGCCTCTTTAGACGGAGCCAACTTGATCGGTAGCCAATTAGTCGGGGCTGACCTTCGAGCTAATTTGACAGGTGCCAATCTGATGCAAGCTGACTTGACCGAAGCAGATTTGCGCGGAAGCAATCTAAGAGGTGCCAACCTGATGCGCGCGCAGCTCACTCGTGCTGCCCTCACAGGGGCTTTTCTCAGTGGTGCCAACTTAATGGGTGTCAGCTTTCAAGGGGTTGATATGCGGGGAGCAGATTTGCGGGGTGCCAACTTGAGCGGCGCAAATCTGCACGGTGCCAATTTGAGTCAGGCAGATCTGCAAGGCGCACTTTTATCAGAAGCCAACCTAGAAGAAGCTGATCTGCAAGGCGCAAATTTAGCAGGCGCAAATTTAGCAGGCGCAAATCTGTTGTGTGCAGATCTACAAAACGCCAACCTAGACGGAGTAAATCTTGCTGGGGCGTGTCTCATCGGAACTCACCTGGATGAGCCAGCTAAGTCTTCGGATCTGTAGGGCGAGACGATGCAATCTTCATTCCTAATGCGATCGCGCCCAGTGCCACCATTCCCGTCAAGCTTGCCAACGGGTTTCCACCTATTCCCGTCAACCAGTCGGGCACTTGATTTGAATATTTGGTCAGTTGCCCCACGTTGACCATGTAGTAACCCCAAACTAACCCGCCGTGTAGCCCGATCGAGAGTCCTAATCTGCCTCCACTAGCGCGTTTTGCCAACACCAACGCTAAACCCAGAAGGATGAGCGCAGGAACTTGGGCGATAGATCTGGGCGCGTGCAGCAAAGCAAACACGATCGCGTTAATCCACATCGCTCTTTGCAGACTGTAATCTCTCTGCAACTCATCTAGCAGCCAGCCTCTAAACAAAAGCTCTTCAGCGAAACCAATTCCTAGCCCTGTTAGGGAACCTTCTAAGATGATGCGAGGCAGAAACGGCTGAGGAGATAACCAAGTGACCCACCCCAAAACGCCTTGAACGGCAAACATTAACAGAAGGCTGATTAGCCCGATCGCTAAACCCGTCAGAAAATTAATGCCGTTCCTGCGAGTTTTTACCAGACCATATCGTTTGAGTAAGTCTGGCTGATGATAAACATAACGTCCCCACAACCGCACTAAGAAGATAAATTCTGCGTAGAGCAGAAGTATCGTTACGATCGAAGCCGTGTTTGAATCGTGAACTAGCCAGTTTGTTAGCCCAACGAAAGGTGCCCATATCAGCAAGAGCATCAGCACAAACACCCCGATCCGAAAAGGAGCGGGGTAGGTAGACAGGCGTTCAATCCTAGATTTCAATTTATTGTTTGCTACTCGTCGGGTTCGATCGTACTCTGTAGCCCGTTCGCTTTGAGCGTCTCGCTGTAAAACTCTGCATGCTCTTGTTCACACGTAATCACCAACGCAAGCCCATTTGTGTGAGCCTCCATCATGATGTTCACCGCCTGGGGCTGGGTTAAATTGGGCACTGTTTTTGTGAGAACCTGCACCACATGCTCCATCGAATTGTAATCATCGTTATGGAGTAAAACCTTATAGCGAGGCGCAAGTTTTCGTGATGTTGAACGCTTCTCAATAGTTTCAACAGACACAGTTCTATCCTCTCCGTAAACTATCAACAACTAATTAAAAGACCAGCACATTACGATAATCACCTTTTTCAGCCCTGACAACGCTGTAAATTGATTGGTTTCCCAATGTTCTTCAGGCTTAGCTCACAGGCTGTTGAAAGAAAAAAGTTTTTATGAATGGCTCTTGTCTAGGTTAACGCTTCTTCACAGGAATTCGCCACCCTTAGAGAAACTGATGAGCGTGCTTTCTCGAAACGGAACCGCTCTCAGAATACCTACAGCGTTATAACGGTAGCCGTTGGCATAATCAGCCATCTATGATCAATACAGTGCAACTGCTAGTTAAATGCAACCTATGGATCTGGATTCACAATATCAAGGGTCGAAAGCTTGGGTTTCTAAGTTTCAACCTTCACAGATTGTCTGTCTTGAGCTTAATGCAACCCGCCTCTATGCCGAAGTGGTGCAAATTGTGGAAGCTCGCCGCTTATGCTGGGCACGTCCTCTAGTTTTAGTAATAGGTTCATCAGAGACGGCAAACTCTTCTCAATCGTTTGAGCATCGATCAAAAAACTCACCCTGCTGGCATGATTTGCGGCAGGGAGCAGACTTGTTATTGCCTGCAATTCTGTTTCGTCCAGCTTTGGATGTCGAAGCCATTCCGGTGCTGTCGTCTCTTTATAGCCTGGATGAGATTGCCGACTCGACTCCACAAGCGATAACCGCTCATCACCAGCTTCGTGAGTTTATTCGTCAACTCTGTCAATTTTATCCTGATGCGTTTTCTGACAAGCTAGGGGCTGGGCACTAGTCGAATCCGACCCGCATCCATTTCAGCCATTAGCAGCTCAAGCGCTTCGTAGTCCACGTCAGAAATGTGTCCTTGTCGCGTTAGTTCGTAGTTAATCTCGTTCTCGATATCAGGAGTCAAACATTTGAAGTAAAGCGCTTTCCCTACCAACTGACGCATGTTCTCACTAGTTTTCATATAAGGTTGTGACGACTCTATACCTTAGAATTGTCTATCGATCGTTTCACTTTTAAGGTGATCCAACCCATAGATCTGAGGTGATTTAGGTCACCAAAGTTTTTGGGTAAGTTTCAGTGTTAGTCTAAGCCCGTAGTTTTGTACGTATTTATACATTAACTTCAAAAGCTTACTGAAAAGTTTAAACAATAGGGCTTATCTAATAAAGATTTCGCAAAACAATGCAGTTGATATATGCGATGCACTCGATGTGCGGTTATCGTCGGAGCATCGGCATCAAGTTTTTTAGTTTAGAAATCAAGGGATTAAGATAATGCAGAGCGTACTTATTCGTCGTCAAACCATCGTCATTTGTCCCAAGGGATTTGTCAACGCAGCAAATGCGTCGGCGCTTCAAAATCAGCTAGCGATCGCCGTAGAGTCAACGCACAACTCTGATCTGCTCATAGATATGCGTGATGTTGAGTCTTTAGATAGCGCTGGACTGATGGTGCTGGTTTCTACGCTAAGTCTGGCTCAAAAGCAAAATAAGCGATTTAGTGTGTGTTCGGTATCTGCCTCGATTCGCATTATTTTTGAGTTAACTCAGCTCGATCGCGTATTTGAGATCTTTGAAAACTCAGCAGCGTTTGAGGCAACAGCTTAAGTATGTAAATCGACTCAACGCTGTTCCATCCGCTTCTAAAGCAACTTCACGGTTCGCGCTGCGGTCAATACCTTGCTAAAACTTCAGTATACTGAAGTGTCGATCTCTTCAGACCTCAAGCAAGGTGGTTTAACCGTGGCAGTTGCAGTCGAAGCATTACTGACTCCTGATATCCTGCGTCCTGCTCGATATTTGGGCAATGAGCTAGGTGCCATTCATAAGCCTTGGGAAAACACCACAGTGCGGTGGATATTGACTTACCCGGAGGTTTATGAAGTCGGAGCATCTAATCTGGGGCACATTATTCTCTACAGCATTCTAAATGCCCAGCCTCGTCAACTGTGCGATCGGGCTTATCTGCCTGCACCCGATCTGGCGCTTAAACTCAAAACGACCCAAACCCCTTTATTTGCAGTTGAGTCACGGCGATCGCTGACTGAGTTTGACATCCTTGGCTTTAGCCTCAGCTATGAGTTAGGAGCCACTAACATTCTAGAAATGTTGGATTTAGCAGGCATCCCTCTAACTTGGCGCGAACGGACTAATCAGTCCTATCCCTTAATTTTTGCAGGCGGACAAACCGCAACCTCTAACCCAGAACCCTACGCCGACTTCTTCGATTTCATCGCTTTAGGAGATGGCGAAGAACTGCTTCCCGAAATTGGGCTGATTTTAGAAGAAGGAAAAGTAGCCAAGTTGAGCCGTGAAGAACTGCTCTTAGATTTGGCACAAATACCGGGCGTTTATGTCCCTCAGTTTTATGACATGGCAGAAGATGGATCTGTGTACCCGAATCGCCTGGATGTCCCTGCCCGAATCTTGCGACGAGTGGCTGATCCGATGCCTGCTTATTCGATCGGGCTTGTTCCCTATGTCGAAACGGTTCACGATCGCTTAACTATCGAAATTCGTCGCGGCTGCACGCGGGGCTGTCGCTTCTGCCAACCTGGAATGCTGACTCGCCCAGCACGAGATGTCGAACCTGAACAAGTCATTGACGCGATCGAGCAAGGAATGCGGGCGACAGGCTATAACGAATTCTCTCTGCTGTCTCTAAGCTGTTCAGATTATCTAGCGCTGCCTGCCGTTGGCATGGAGATTAAGAATCGGCTAAAAGACGAAAATATTACCCTGACACTGCCCAGTCAACGGGTCGATCGCTTCGACGAAAACATTGCCAACATCATCGGCGGAACTCGTCAAGGTGGCATTACGTTCGCCCCCGAAGCGGGCACTCAACGAATGCGAGACATCGTGAATAAAGGGTTGACTAACGCGGAACTGCTGCGAGGGGTCAAAACTGCGGTCGAACAAGGTTGGGACAAGATTAAGCTCTACTTCATGATCGGTTTGCCAGGTGAAACGGATGTCGATGTGTTGGGAATTGTCGAAACGATGCGCTGGTTGAGACAAGAGTGCAGTAAGCAAGGCAGAAGACGGTTAGATTTCAACGTTACGATTTCTAACTTCACACCCAAACCGCATACTCCCTTTCAGTGGCACTCGGTTTCTACGACTGAGTTCAAGCGTAAACAAACTCTTTTGAAAGCAGCCTTTCAGGGTCTGCGCGGCGTAAAAATTAATTTCACTGACGTTCGCATCTCAGCAATGGAAGATTTTGTCGGTCGTGGCGATCGTCGCTTGTCATCCGTCGTTCGCCGAGCTTGGGAACTCGGTGCAGGCATGGATGCCTGGTGGGAAAGCCTCGATCAAGCCTTTTCTGCATGGACGCGGGCGATCGATGAGTCGGGCTTAACCTGGAAATATCGTAAAGTTGAGAACGGCGAATGGAACGTCTTTGAACAGGGTAAAGACGACGAAGGACAATCAAAATCTCATTCCTCCCTGGATGACGCACTTCCGTGGGATCACATTGATACAGGAATTGACAAACAGTGGCTCAAAGATGACTTGCAACGGGCACTAGAAGCCGCGATCGTCCCCGACTGCTCGTTTGAAGGATGCTCTCATTGTGGCGTGTGCGGTGTAGATTTTGGACATAACGTGGTCGTTCCGCCGTTGCCAATTCCTCAGTTTGCGGGGCACTTTCAACCCAACCAACAGCGATCGCAACGGCTGAGAGTTCGGCTGGGCAAAGTGGGCGAGATGGCGTTAATCAGCCATTTAGATTTGATGAGACTGTTCGATCGTGCCGTGCGTCGTGCATCTCTTCCTGTAACATTTACAGGCGGATTTCATCCTGCACCTCGAATTGTCTCTGCCAACGCACTGCCGTTAGGAACTACCAGTTCTGGCGAGATTGTGGACTTTGACTTGACCGAAACGATCGACCCCAAGGTTTTTTGGGAGAAGCTTGCCGCTAAGCTGCCGTCCGAAATTCCTATTTATAGTGTTGAATCTGTTGAGGTCAGTGCCCCCGCTGCTACTCAACTCCTAGAGAAAGCTGAGTATCAAATCACGGTTGACTTTACCAAAGCGGCTTCCTTGGCTCAGTGGCAAGAGTGGATTGACACCATCAAAGCAAAAGAAGAAATTTGGTTTGAGCAAACGACAAAATCAGGAAAGGTGCGATCGATTAACCTGCGCGATCGGCTCTTTGACCTGGCAGCGATCGAAGTAAACGAGTTGCAAGCTGTCTTTCGATACATTGGAAGTTGCCGCAACGATGGAACTCTGCTGCGTTCTGACCATGTTCTCTATCTACTAGAACAAGCTTCACAGCAAGAGTTGCGGATGCTTCAAACTCACCGGAGTCACCTGATTTTGTCGGGCGATTAAACGAGTTTCTCAGTAAGGTCACGGTCTTTGACGCAGCCTGAAATTTTGTTCACTCTCGAAAATTTCAGCTAAATCTGAGCGAATTCTCCAAATTTAGTAGCAGAGTCATGTCTACACGCTATAATGCTTTGCATCAGAGGCAGTTGTGGACTACAATTCCCCGTGGTTGCCGCCGGGTGAATTGCATTAGATGCTAGTCACAGCTTAACTCTTGCTAGACTTTCCGCTCATCGTTAATCTGTATGCAAGATTTGATTCGTTTAGTGACGGATCGAACTGCTCGACAGATTACAGCTTGTGTATTGACTCGTCTGACACTGAAGCGCCGGGCTTGAGGTTAAGGGTTTAGTAAACCTCAAACCATTGGCAGCTTCTAGGTATACGTGGCTTTAAAGGTTTAGCTCACAAAATTTAAAAAAGCGAGAGGCGCAAGAACTTCGATGCCCCCACCGCTGCCAACTTTGAGGAAATTGAATGACCAAGCAGATTGTTATCGCTGAACAGCATAGAATTGCTGCTGTTTTTTCGGAAGATCAGATTCAAGAGATTATTGTTGCGACTGGAAGCCACCAGGTTAGTGATATTTACCTAGGAATTGTTGAAAATGTCCTTCCTGGGATAGACGCTGCCTTCGTTAACATTGGAGACTCAGAGCGCAATGGGTTCATCCATGTGAGCGATCTGGGCCCTTTGCGGTTGAAGCGGGCAGCAGGTTCAATCACTGAGTTGCTGGCTCCTCAACAAAAAGTTCTCGTGCAGGTGATGAAGGAACCCACTGGCAATAAGGGGCCTCGCCTGACAGGAAATGTTTCGCTGCCGGGACGCTATCTAGTCTTGATGCCTAACGGTCGAGGCGTTAACTTATCTCGGCGCATTCGCAGTGAAAATGAGCGGAACCGTTTGAGAGCATTAGCCATTTTAGTCAAACCTGCGGGAATGGGGCTGGTGATTCGCACAGAAGCTGAAGGGATGCCTGAAGAGGCAATTATTGAGGATTTAGAAACGCTGCAACGGCAATGGGAGTCAATCATTCAAGAAGCTGGCTCTACTCGTGCCCCAGCATTGCTAAACCGCGACGATGATTTTATTCAGCGCGTGCTTCGAGATGTCTATAGTTCAGATGTCAATCGGATTGTGGTGGACTCTCACACTGGGCTAAAACGGGTCAAGCAGCAACTGGTTAATTGGGGTGGAGGAAAGTCTCCTCAAGGAGTGCTGATCGATCATCACCGTGAACGTATCCCAATGCTGGAATATTTCCGGGTGAATGCTGCGATTCGGGAAGCGCTGAAACCCAGAGTAGACTTGCCTTCTGGCGGATATATTATTATCGAGCGCACCGAAGCATTAACAGTCATTGACGTAAACTCTGGCTCGTTTACCCGATCGGCAACCGCGCGCGAAACGGTTCTCTGGACTAACTGTGAGGCAGCAACCGAAATTGCCCGTCAACTGCGTCTCAGAAATATTGCGGGAGTGATCATTGTAGACTTCATCGATATGGATGCTCGGCGTGACCAACTGCAAGTGCTCGAACATTTCAATAAAGCTCTCAGAGCCGACAAGTCTAAACCGCAAATCTCCCAACTCTCAGAACTGGGGCTGGTTGAACTGACTCGCAAACGCCAGGGCAAGAATATCTACGAACTGTTTGGTCGTCCTTGTGCGACTTGCGGTGGATTGGGGCTTTTGGCTCACTTGCCTGGAGAATCACACGATGACGAAGGGGAAAACCTGGAACGATCGGCAGTGTCTCTCAGAGAAAATCGTGAGAGCCGTCGCCTTCCAGAACCTCGTCGAGAACTTCCTGCCACAAACGATTTGTTTTGGGAAGGGGATGATGCTGACGGAGACAATGGCGATCAGGATCTAGAGTTACTCAATCATCCTAGCTATCAAGAGCGAGGGCGAGGCGGCGCAAATCGTCGTCGCCGCCGTCGCGTGGACAGTCCCACAACCAGTCCCACAACCAGAGAAGGCGTGAGTGCAAAGGGTGTTCCTTGGGAAGAACCCACTCGCTACATTCCCGCGCCTGCCACGGTAGCTCCGGTCATTTCGAGATCGGAACCGATCTCTGAACCACCATCTTCCCCTGCTGTTGAAGAGGTTTTCACTTCAGTAGAGGTTAGACCCTCTGAGGATAAGCGAGGTCGCCTGCCTCGACGCGGGGCGGTTAAACCAACTGCTGAGCCGCCTGAGTCGATCTATGTTGAGATGACTCCAGACGAGCAAGACGTTTATGCGTGGATGGGAATCTCACCGATCGTGCTCACCACTCAGGAGTTGAAAAATCCGAAATCGGCAAACATCTTTGTAACCCTACCAGGGCAAGCTCCTCCTACACCACCCGTTGTAGCAACTGAAGCTCCAACGATCGAGGATGAAGACTTTGCGCCAGACGTGGAGGCTGCTCCTTCACAAAATTCTGAATTGGTCTCTCTGAAAGTCAGGAAAAAGCCTTCTACTAGAGTGGTTGATGAACCTCTTTTGACTTCTGACCTCATTGAAGAAGCTCCCTCAGAACCGAGTTTAAATGAACAGCCTGCACCCGAACCGGAAGAAGAGGCCCTAGTGACTCGTCGTCGTCGCCGCCGATCTTCTGCAACTACAGGCGAGTAGATATAGCAATCCTCCTGAAAGATTTGTGGGATGGGCATCCTGCCCGTATAGGCTAGAAGCCTGTCTCACTCTTACAACTGAGATGGGATTGCTATAGCTCCTACGCTAAAGTCTGTAATTTGATCAACGCTATGGCAAAGAATCCAGGCTTGGAGGTTGAGCAAGCCTTCTGGCAGCAGGGGCAACTACGAATCGCAGGAGTAGACGAGGTAGGACTTGGAAGTTTGTGTGGCCCGATCGTGGCAGCCGCGGTGTTGCTTCCAGCTCATTGCCCAATGATTGCAGGAGTTCGCGATTCTAAACTTCTATCTGCTGCCCAGCGAGACCGTCTCTTCACCCAAATTCTCAACCAGGCGACCTCGGTTGGAGTCGGAATTGCCACCGTTGCAGAAATCGAACAGTTTAATGTGCTCAGAGCATCTCATCTAGCAATGCAGCGATCGTTACGTCGCATTGCGCCAATTGATCATGCCCTGATTGATGGACGTGAAATTAAGAAGGCAGATTTGGGGGCGCACACAGCGATCGTTGATGGAGATGCGTCTTCTTATGCGATCGCCTGCGCCTCGATTATTGCAAAAGTGCGCCGCGATCGTTTCTTAAAGCGTTTGGCGAAGCGGCATCCGGGTTACGGCTGGGAGCGCAATGCTGGCTATGGCACAAAAGAACATTTGAACGCGATCGAAAAGCTTGGTATCACTCCTTTTCATCGTCGCAGCTACGCTCCGATTCAAAAAGCTCTACTTCAATGGGAATGATTCAACTAGGATGCGGGATGATTGACTGGAAATAAATTTCTTCCTTGAGAAACTTCCGTTTCTGATTGACTGGTTGCCCAATTGCGATAGTCGAGCAGGAGTTGATGAAGTAATCTTTGTTTGATGGTACTCAAAACACTTAGCAGCAAACCATTCCCGGCTCTCTCTAGCAAAAACTTGGGAGTTAGCAGAAAAGGCGGCGGCAACTCGACTTGCACTTCTAGATCGGCTCTCCCTTTCAGATAGGTGGTTTGCTCGATTTGAGTAGGATAAAGCTGCCCAACAAGATTGAGAGAAAAGCGTTGGTTAATATATTCAACGCCACGAATTTCACACGCGATCGACTTCACATTAATCGCTCCGTTAGAATCTGCCCACACCCTCATATCCACGGTCGGTTGAATGCTAAGAGACAGAAAATTCAACGGACGCATCGTGAGACGAAACTGATCGTCATTCAACAGTTCGATTCGACTAGAAGCGGCAAGGGCAGTCACCACTCGCTGGGGCTGGCGCAAATAGTGAGCGATCGGAATCGGCTGTTCTTGAACAACAATTTCAACAGATTGAGAAGCGGCAAACCGAATATCCATTGATAATAATGTAGGGGTTTAATGAATGAGAAGTAATCGTTAAGTAATTCTAACTAGCTTCTCATAAATTGAAGTAGCCCTATCGGAATATTAAAAAATTGTTTAGAAAAAGAGTAGTAAGATGGCAATCTCGATCGCGCACCTGGGTCCTCCTGGCACTTATACAGAAGCGGCTGCGATCGCGTGTCTAGATTGGCTAAAGCAGGAGACAGGACAAGATGCCATTCTGTGTCCTTATCCCAGTATTGGTCAGACGCTAGAGGCAGTTGCTTCTAAAGAAGCGCAGATGGCAGTAGTGCCGATGGAGAACTCGATCGAAGGCAGTGTCACCATGACGCTGGATAATCTTTGGCAGTTAGACACCTTAAGAATTCAGCGCGCGTTAGTCATGCCGATTTTTCATGCGTTGCTCTCTCGTGCTGAAGATTGGGAAGCGATTCGCGTCGTCTATTCTCATCCTCAAGCGCTAGCTCAATGTCAGAAATGGTTAGACAATTTTTTGCCAAAAGCCCAGCCGATCGCGCTCAATTCCACCACGGAAGCGCTGCAATATTTAGATGGGGATCCGACGATCGCGGCAATTTCCTCCCAGCAGGCTGCCCAGTTGCACCACTTGCCGATTCTAGCTTGCCCAATCAATGACTATCCGGACAACTGCACTCGATTTCTATTATTGAGCTTAACTCCCTCTCCAGGGGGCGCTTATACCTCTCTAGCCTTTAGCGTTGGAGCAAACCAACCCGGAGCGTTGGTGACACCCCTCCAAATCTTTGCAAAGCGCTCGATTAACTTGAGCCGTATTGAGTCACGTCCTACCAAACGCTCACTGGGAGAATATCTCTTCTTCATCGATCTAGAAGCTGATGCTAGAGGAGCCTCAATGCAGTCAGCTTTAGTAGAGTTAGCCGACCACACTGAAACGCTCAAGATCTTCGGAAGTTATGACGTTTTGTCGATCTGACTACCAACATCCTCTCAGGCAGAAGTATCTCCAAGCGTGTCTTTAAGAACGGTACGGGCAGCTAAATGATTACGCGTCGAAGTTAAGATTTCTGCTTCGCGATCGAGCCGGGCGGCGGTGTCCTGCATCTCTAAAAGTGATTGCTGTTCGTCTGCCACTCCATAGAGATTGCTGGCAACCCAGTAAGACAACTCAGTCGGCAAATCTGGGATCGTCTCAGGCAGCTCGATTTCTTGCCCGGTTAGCTTCGCAGATAAACGAACCACGTCTTGCAATAGTTGACTCACATTATTAGAGAGGGGTCTTAAGTCTTGAACTGGTGGATGATCCTCAATCCATTCGACTAAGCCAACCCGATAGGGTTTTTCGCGGACATATTCTAAAACTCTAAACCTTTGCTGCCCTAACGTCCAAACCTTCATGCGATCGTCAGGCAACCGATGAAATTGAACGATCTCTGCACAACATCCTACTAATGCAGGCTTACCTTGCACCTGATCCCACATCAGCACCCCAAAGCGACGATCGCTTTCGAGGACAGTGTTCATCATCATTCGGTAGCGAAACTCAAAAATGTGCAAAGGCAGAGGTCTACCCGGAAATAAAACCACCTCAGGTAGTGGAAAGATGGGAAGTTCTCGAACTGCGATCGATGAGGTTGCCATTATTCGTCAACTGTAAAGACTGCTCCTCTTATTACTCTAGCCCATCTAGAGCTAGGGGATCGATACAGAGAGACGGTTTCAGGGGAAATTTATATACGTAAAACGCAGGGAGACAACTTGATCATCCCTGCATTTAGTCAATTTGGATAACGTCAGTGTTGGCTTATAGTTTCACTTCAATGTCAACGCCTGCTGGTAAATCGAGCTTCATCAAGGCATCGATTGTTTTAGAAGACGGCTGATAGATATCAATGATGCGATGGTGAGTGCGTGTCTCAAAATGCTCACGAGAGTCTTTGTCAACGTGAGGTGAACGCAACAAACAATAGATGCGACGACGCGTAGGGAGAGGAATAGGGCCGACTGCTGTAGCGTTTGTGCGGTTAGCGGTGTCTACGATCTTCTCACAGGAAGTGTCTAGAAGACGGCGATCAAACGCTTTCAAACGAATCCGAATTTTTTGCTGCTGAATCGTTGCCATGAGTAGTTCTTTAAATTGTCTAGGTTCTGGATTAAATCAAACATTAAAGCTATCAGCAGTCTCGCTAGATAGCTCTGACTGCTGATAGCCGCCTACAGTCCGTTAAAACTACTTGAGGATCTTCGCGACGACCCCTGCACCTACCGTCCGACCACCTTCACGAATTGCAAAACGCATTCCCTGTTCAATGGCAATTGGGTTGATCAGTTCAACGGTCATTTTGATGCGATCACCAGGCATCACCATCTCAGCCTCACTTCCATCGTCAGAGGTAAAGTTGCTGATGGTGCCAGTTACGTCGGTTGTCCGCACATAGAACTGAGGACGGTAGCCAGGGAAGAAAGGCGTATGACGACCGCCTTCTTCCTTCTTAAGAATGTACACTTCAGATTCAAACTGAGTGTGAGGCGTGATCGAACCGGGCTTGGCGATTACCATCCCGCGCTCAATATCTTCCTTTTTGAGACCCCGAAGCAGAATACCCGCGTTGTCGCCAGCTAGACCCTGCTCAAGACTCTTCTTGAACATCTCAATCCCGGTCACAGTAGTCTTCTGGGTGTTCCTGATGCCGACTAACTCGACTTCATCTTGCACCTTGACGGTACCGCGCTCAATCCGTCCAGTTGCGACGGTGCCACGACCAGTAATAGAGAACACGTCCTCCACTGCCATCAAGAATGGCTTGTCCACTTCCCGCGCGGGAGTTGGGATGTAAGCATCAACCTCGTCCATGAGCTTGTAGATCCCATCGACCCACTCGTTGTCGCCCCGCTTTGCCTTAGGGTTTGCAGCCATGAATTCCAACGCTTGCAGGGCAGAACCTGTCACGATCGGAACGTCATCGCCTGGGAAATCGTAGGAACTGAGAAGCTCACGCACCTCTAGCTCAACGAGTTCTAGGAGTTCTTCGTCATCTACCATGTCTTTCTTATTTAAGAAAACCACGAGATGAGGAACGCCTACTTGTTTTGCTAACAAGATGTGCTCACGAGTTTGGGGCATCGGGCCATCAGCAGCAGACACGACGAGAATACCACCGTCCATCTGAGCTGCACCCGTGATCATGTTTTTCACATAGTCAGCGTGACCCGGACAGTCTACGTGAGCGTAGTGACGTTCAGCCGTCTCGTATTCGACGTGAGCGGTGTTAATCGTAATCCCTCTCGCCTTTTCTTCAGGAGCAGCGTCGATCTCGTCGTACTTTCTGCCGGTTGCTTGACCCAGTGCCGATAGAGTCATTGTAATTGCAGCCGTCAACGTAGTTTTGCCGTGGTCAACGTGACCAACTGTGCCAATGTTGACGTGAGGCTTTGTCCGTTCAAACTTTGCGCGTGCCATGTGTTATTGTTCCTCTTTCTGATTATGCGTTCCCTTTGTTCTTTGCGATGATGGTTTCAGCCACGTTACGAGGCACTTCTTCATAATGGCTAAACTCCATTGTAAACGTACCTCGTCCCTGAGTCATAGACCGAATATCGGTGGCATAACCGAACATCTCAGCCAAGGGGACTTTGGTTGCAACCTTCGCAATTCCTCGTTCAACCCCTTGAGATTCAATCTGACCCCTGCGAGAAATCAAATTGCCCATCACGGGGCCGAGAAAATCTTCAGGTACTTCGACTTCGACCTTCATGACTGGCTCTAGAAGGACGGGCGAAGCTTTCATGACTCCATCTTTGATTGCCATTGAGCCTGCAATCTTAAATGCCATCTCATTAGAGTCAACCTCGTGGTAAGACCCATCAATGAGGGTCGCTCTTACGTCAATCAGGGGGTAGCCAGCAAGGATACCAGACTCACAGGCTTCCTTCATCCCTTGTTCAGCAGGCCCGACATATTCTTTAGGAACAGTGCCACCCACAATCTTCGAGACGAACTCAAACCCAGTTCCCGGTTCGCCGGGTTCTACCGTGATCACGACATGACCATACTGACCCTTACCACCACTCTGACGAACGAATCTTCCTTCGGCTTTGACCGCCTTGCGAATGGTTTCACGGTAAGCCACTTGCGGCGCACCTACGTTTGCTTCGACCTTAAACTCACGCATCATGCGATCGACCAGAATCTCTAGGTGGAGTTCACCCATTCCAGCGATAATCGTCTGATTGGTTTCTTGGTCAATGTTGACTCGGAAAGTTGGATCTTCCTCAGACAGAGCTTTCAGCGCTTTGGAGAGCTTTTCCATGTCCTGTTTGGTTTTCGGCTCAACCGCCACCGAGATCACTGGTTCTGGAATAAACAACGTCTCCAGAATCACCTGTGCGTTCTCGTCACAAAGCGTATCTCCGGTCAATGTATCAGACAGACCCGGAATAGCACCCAAGTCACCTGCACGAAGTTCGTCTACGTCAATGCGATCGTCCGCTTTCAAGATGATTAAACGAGAAACCCGTTCTTTCTTGCCTTTAGAGGAGTTCATCACGTAGCTTCCCTTCTTAAGCACGCCAGAATAGACGCGAACGAAGGTCAAGCGGCCCACAAACTTGTCAGACATCACTTTGAATGCCAAAGCAGACATCGGCGAGTTATCATCCGCCCTTCGCTCAACGGTGGTGCCGTCTGCAAGCAGCCCTTGAACAGGAGGAACGTCAAGCGGGGATGGAAGATAGTCGATTACTGCATCCAACATGAGCTGAACGCCTTTGTTTTTGAAGGCAGAACCGCAGAGCATGGGCACGAAGAATTCGCCGTTGACTCCTTCGATCGTACCTTTGCGAATCGCTTTTCTGATTTCTTCTTCAGTTAGCTCCTCGCCAGCAAAGTATTTCTCCATTAGAGCGTCGCTGGTTTCTGCCACCGATTCGATCAGCTTGGTGCGATACTCGTCTGCTAGATCCTTAACGTCGTCAGGAATATCAGTTTCTTCGATGTCTGTACCCGCATCGTTGTTATAGATGTAGGCACGCATCTTCACCAGGTCTACAATGCCTCTGAGCTTATCTTCAGCCCCGATCGGAATCTGAATCGGAACGGCATTTGCGCGGAGCCGATCGCGAACCTGCTCATACACCTTATAAAAATTCGCGCCCGTCCGATCCATCTTGTTGACGAAGACGATTCGAGGAACGTTGTAGCGATTTGCCTGCTTCCAAACGGTTTCAGACTGAGGTTGAACACCACCCACTGAGCAAAACACCGCGATCACACCATCCAACACTCGCATTGAGCGTTCGACCTCGATCGTAAAGTCTACGTGACCAGGCGTGTCAATAATGTTGATCTGGTGATCTTTCCAACTGGTGCTGATAGCGGCGGCAGTGATCGTAATACCGCGCTCACGCTCTTGCTCCATCCAGTCAGTCGTTGCGGTTCCTTCGTGAACTTCGCCGATCTTGTGAACGACCCCTGAGTAGAACAAAATCCGCTCGGTTGTCGTTGTTTTGCCCGCATCAATATGGGCTGCAATTCCAATATTGCGCACTCGTTCGAGCGGGGTTGTACGAGCCACAGCTACCTCCTTGTTCTCTGCCGCATGAGTGAGTTAAGAAGCACGACTGCCTCTATTGAGATTTTAGGCTTTTTAATAGCGATAGTGTGCAAACGCTTTGTTTGCCTCTGCCATCCGGTGAGTTTCCTCACGTTTGCGGATTGCACTTCCCGTTTCGTTGGCGGCATCCATCAACTCGTTGGCCAGCCTAGCAGACATCGTTCGACCAGGACGTTGACGCGAGAATTGAATGAGCCAGCGCAGAGCCAGCGCGATTCCACGATCAGGACGCACTTCCATCGGCACTTGGTAGGTGGCACCACCGACCCGACGCGCTTTGACTTCTACCAAAGGCGTTGCGTTCCGAACTGCCCGCTCAAAAACTTCGAGGGGTTCAGTCCCCGTCCGTTCTTTAATGGTTTCAAAGGCATCATAAATAATGCGAGAAGCCAAAGACTTTTTGCCGCTTCTCATGATTCTACGCATCATCATGCTGACGAGGCGAGAGTTATGAACGGGATCGGGGGGAACTGGACGCTTTTTGACGACAACGCGACGAGACATAGTGAGCCTTCTAGAAAAAAATCAAGGATTTACTTTGGTTGCAACCTTTTCAGGGTGACAGAGGACAGGTAGAAGCCAGAGCGCACAAACAACCTTGAGAAAGTTATGTAAAAGAACTCTCTTCAAAGCTGTTCTCTATGAGATGACTACTAACAAACCAGGGTTAGCTAGATATAAGCTGACGACGAATGAAATCAGATGACTGTAAGAGCCTCAAGCAAATGCTTGATCATCTATACGGGTCTTATGAAGCTTTCTTAGGACGCTTTGCACCGTACTTAGAGCGTGCTTGCTTGCGGTCTTTAACACCTGCGGTGTCAAGAGTTCCACGAATGATATGGTAGCGAACTCCGGGAAGATCTTTTACCCGACCGCCACGAATCATTACGACAGAGTGTTCTTGGAGATTATGACCGATGCCGGGAATGTAAGCCGTAACCTCAAAACCGGAAGTCAAGCGAACCCGTGCAACTTTACGCAGGGCAGAGTTGGGCTTTTTAGGAGTCGTTGTGTAGACTCTCGTACAGACACCACGACGCTGCGGGCAACTCTTGAGAGCTGGAGATTTAGTCTTCTTTTGCGCTTTGTAGCGCTCGTCACGAATGAGTTGCTGGATTGTGGGCATTTTATAGCATGTTCAGTCTTTTGACTGTTCCAACTTTCAACAAATATTGAGCATATCAATTTACGAGTGCCCCTGTCAAACAATTTTCTATAATCGCCAGGGGGCAAAGTATACAGAGATATTCAAGCATCTAATGGAACTATTCCGGTGATGCCTCTGCGATCGAGAATGAATTCCCGCAGTCACAGCTTTTGACGGCATTGGGATTATGAAAGCGAAAGCTTCCTCCCATTAGATCCTCTGAATAGTCTAACGTCAAACCTTGCAGATGAGTCAGACTATCGGGGTCGATCGCGACTTGAATGCCATTACAGTCATAAATTTGGTCTTCTGGCTGCAAGACTTGATCAAATTTGGTCAAATAAGATCGTCCAAAACAGCCCACGGGTTGGATGCTCAGACGGAAAAAGACTTGTGAGTTTCGCTGCCTGAGCTTGAGGCGAAGAATTTCTTCAACAGCAGAATGGCTTAGATGAATCATACGATCGAGCGTTCAGCGCAAACAAGATGTAATGGCAATCGTATCGCGCAAAGCCAGACTCGTAGCATTTAGATTAAGGACTTTAAAAAATATGAGACAGCCAAAAAATTGACTGCCTCGTTAATCTTGATGTTGAACTTATGGACTGGCTAATTATTTGTTAGAACCAGCACGAGCGTAATCATCTTGGAAGCGAATGATGTCGTCTTCGCCCAAATACTCACCGTTTTGAACTTCGATCAGCACGAGAGAAATCACACCAGGATTTTCTAAGCGATGAGCCGTACATTGAGGAACGTAGGTTGATTGATTGCTGCTGAGTACAAGTTCTTCTTCGCCACAGGTGACTCTAGCAGTCCCTGAAACCACGATCCAATGCTCACTGCGGTGGTGGTGCATTTGAAGGCTGAGGCGGTGTCCGGGTTTCACTTCAATTCGCTTAATTTTATAGCCCCGTCCTTCTTCAAGCGTGGTGAATGAACCCCAAGGACGAAGTTCGGTTGCTGCGGCTCCTCTGAGCGGTGATGTCGATAGAGCTAATGTAGGGGTTTGAGTCATTTCTTGAAGTTGAGCCACCGTTTTATCTCCTTTATCACACTAAGTTTAAGTATTTGACAGCTTATGCTTTGAGAAATTCAAAGGCTTCACTATGCCCAGTTGCCTATTTGCAACCTGCAACAACCGACAAGGCTAACAAAGAGTTTTGATTGACACCACCTAGAAGGGAACGATTTAGAGGAATTTTACTAACTCTTCATGCGAACCACCCTAAGCTTGAAGCCGACTTGGTTTTGAGCAGTCTTTTGCATCATTGATTCACGATTAGGGAATCGGCTGAAGAAAAATGCCGATGCCGTTCTGAACGCGAGCAGAACTGCGCGGGGGACGATCGAGAATTTGTCCTCCTAAATAAAGGGTGGTTGAACTGCCGCCATCTAAGTTCAGAGCATTAACGGCTCCTAACTGATTCATGATTTGAGCCATTTCTGACAAGGTTGCCCCCCTGCCGCCAATTCGGTTATGAACCGTCACCAGCAAGAGGGTGCCGTTTGTCGTTTGCCCGATCGCGCTACGAGCCGCCATTTCTCGAATAAAGGCATCACTAAACTGTTCTGCTTTTGCATCTAAAACAATGCGACCGTTTTGAATCAAGAGCGGCCCCGCCCCAGTAATATTCGGGTAAAGATTAAGATCAGCAGGAACCGTAGCGCTGTCAATCTGAAGCGAAGTGCCAATCGGCAAAGAAGCCGCGATCGCAGAATTAGAACGAATCACCAATAAATAACCGTCCGCAGGAATTGAAAAGAGACTTCCAAGTGCCCCTCCAGTTCGCTGCTCTGTCACCCGATTGTTTTGCACAGTAAGCACTATTTCAGCCTGTGAGAGAGCGGCATAGGTTGCTCCCCAAGCGGCGCTATAACGAGCCACACCCGCCTGAGAGTAACCACTATTCAATGACGTGAGAGGAAGGCGCTGTCCGTTAGAGGTGGTGATCGTTTCTTGAAGCGTTAAGCGATCGACTCTGGCTTCTCCCCGATCGTTCCAGGCAAACACGCCTCGGTTTAAAATCGGACTAGATAACCACTCACCGCTTCGACGAATCGCACCCAGCGGCAGTTGATTATTGCGATTAAAAAATCCGCCATTGATCGCAGCGCTGGCTTGAGCTTGTCGAGCCGTTTGGTTCAAGGGAGCAATTCCAGGAACGGTGGTCGGATTGGGGAGAATAGGTCGAAGCCGCAGCCCAGGCTGACGAGAATTTGCCTCTAACCAAACCACCGGAAATTGAGCCGTTCCTGAAGTCAGATATCGTTGCCGCCAGCGTAGCCCTGGTGCCCATAAAATGTCACGATCGACTAAATAATCAGGACGAACATCGAGAACGATCCGATTGGGGCTAGATAGCGTTGAAATTTGTGAACGCAACTCGATCGGAATGCCGACTCGAATGGTCGTGCGATCGCTGGTTGCCTCTAACTTAATTGACTTAATTTGTTTTCCCGGTTTGGCTTTAAAGCTTTGGATCAACGCCGGATCAGATTGAGCATCCAGGGTGATGACCAGTTCTTGACTTTGAGGATCGATTTGATAGGGAGCTGGATGATCGAGGTCAATTACAAGCCGTTCTCCATTCGGCTGCTGTCCTTGGCGAATTCCCAGCACTTTTGCAGATGGGGTAGAAATTTGCAGCGTGTTTCCTTGAGACTTAAGTTGCCAGCCTGATTGTTGAGCGAGATTGGTGATGTCAAGATAGCGAAAAGGAGCCACTAGACGAGTTGGAAGTGGAGGAGTCGGGGTAGCAAACCAGTCGATCGGTTGGTTCGTCGCAGTGGACGTGTTGAGTAATTGCGCTCCAAACAATTGCACGAGAGCGGCATCACTCAAACCGATGCGGGTTGCTCCTGCGCCTTGCCATTGGCTCCAAGGGAGTGTAAATACTCGCCCGTTTAGAGAGATTTGACTGACCTGTTGAATCGGCAAAGCTTGGGCAACGGTAGGAACTAAACTAGGTCGTGACAGCGTAGAAGGCGGTTCAGGGAAAGGAGTAGCGATCGCTGGAATCACGAATCCCACGATCGAAGTCACTGGGATAGAGAGGATTTTTATGAGGAGAGTCCAGCCTAAGAGAGGCAGTGCTGGCGATCGAGATCGGCTGCAAGTTTGAGTCTTAACCACAGGTTTTTTAATAACTTCAGACAGGTTTCTGAAAATGACTGAGCAAAGGCAAAAAATGTTCGCAGCGTAATTCTACTCATATTTTCGGATGTATCAGGAAACAATGACTTTCTGACTTCTGCTATTTCTAAACGCCCCTAATTTCAGCTAAATCTTAGTAGCATAGAGCTATCAACGCTTTGCAGAGATAGAGAATGTTTGCAATCTGGGGGATGTAGGGATTGTCAGAGAAGCAGATTTTTTATAATATCTTTACTCCTCCTCTCTAATTCGTCACTTTGTGAAAGCAGAATTTGGCTCTTTCAATCAGGTTTTTAAAAGTATTGGTCTACGCATTCTTTCTGAGAGAAGACTGATCTTATCTAGAATTTCTGCCTGAGTTTGTTGGTCAGCAGGCTTGACTAGCAAGAATTTTTACTCGATTGTGTGATCTATGTCAGTTATGTTCACATTTTCTTCATAAAGTTTCTAGTTAGATGTATCGATCGGCAATCAGCGTCAAAAGCGGGTAGAGGCAGCCCGACCCATTGCAGTCCTTTTTTCAGAACCATTTTCTCGTTGACAGTGAACGAAATGAGCTATCCCATGATTAAAGTCAGTGAAAATTTAGACAATCAGTCTCCTCAAGGGGATGCTGGGTATGCAGGTCAGCCTTGGCTCATCGAAGAACGGGATGCGTGTGGAGTCGGGTTTATTGCAGATCAACAGGGTCGGAAGAGCCATGATTTGGTAGAGAAAGCGCTATCTGCACTGACTTGTCTAGAACATCGGGGAGGCTGTAGCGCTGACCAAGACTCTGGGGATGGAGCAGGTTTGATGACGGCGATCCCGTGGGAGATTTTTGACGAGTGGGCAGACTCGATCGGACTTCCACCTCTACAAATGGCACACGTTGGAGTAGGAATGATTTTTCTGCCCCAAGATGAGGATGCCGCCACTACAGCGCGACAGATTCTAGAACAGGTTTTAGTTGAAGAAGGGCTGACCGTTTTAGGTTGGCGCGTGGTTCCCGTCAAACCTGACTCGTTGGGAGTTCAAGCACGAGAGAACCAGCCTCAAATTGAACAGATTCTAGTCCAGTCTGAGCAGCTTCAAGATGAAGATTTAGAGCGGCGGCTTTATCTGGTTCGCAAGCGAGTCTTGAGAGCGCTGGCTGAGAATGGCGACCTAGCGCTAGCAGAATTTTATGTATGTTCGTTCTCAAATCGCACGATCGTTTATAAAGGCATGGTGCGATCGGCGATTTTAGGCAGCTTTTACGAAGATCTGCAAAACACTGCCTATCAAAGTGGGTTTGCAGTTTATCACCGCCGCTTCAGCACCAACACGCTACCAAAATGGCCGCTTGCCCAACCGATGCGGCTGTTAGGTCATAACGGTGAAATTAATACTCTGCTGGGCAACGTTAACTGGATGAGAGCGCGAGAGGCTGATATTGCTCATTCCAACTGGGGCGATCGTATCTCTGAGCTAAAGCCCAGTGTGAACTCTGACAACAGCGACTCAGCGAATTTAGATAATGTCATGGAGTTGCTCGTGCGTTCTGGACGCAGCCCCATGGAAGCGCTGATGATCATGGTGCCAGAAGCTTATAAGAATCAGCCCGATCTGATTGACCACCCAGAGATCGTGGATTTTTATGAGTATTACAGTGGCATTCAAGAGCCTTGGGATGGGCCGGCTTTGCTAGTTTTTAGTGATGGCAAGCGCGTGGGAGCAACGCTCGATCGCAATGGTTTACGTCCCGCCCGTTATACCGTCACTCGCGATGGTTACGTTATGGTGGCATCAGAAGCAGGGGTGGTAGATATCCCTGAGTCTGAAGTGCTTGAAAAAGGTCGTCTGGGGCCTGGACAGATGATCGCCTTTGACTTGGAAACCCATGAAGTCTTGAAAAACTGGGAGCTAAAGCAGCGCGTCGCGTCGGCTCACCCTTATGGCGAGTGGTTGCAGAAAAATCGTCGCGATCTGCAAACCCAACCTGCTGTTGAAGCGTCTGTGATGACTGCTCAGGCACTGCTTGGCTATCAGACTGCTTTTGGCTACACCTCTGAAGATGTGGAGATGATCATTCAGGAGATGGCGGCTCAGGGCAAGGAGCCAACATTTTGCATGGGCGATGACATTCCTCTAGCGGTGCTGTCAGAGAAGCCTCATATGCTTTATGACTACTTTAAGCAGCGATTTGCTCAGGTCACTAATCCAGCGATCGACCCGTTGCGCGAAAAGCTGGTGATGTCGCTGACGATACAGCTTGGAGAGCGAGGAAATCTCCTAGAGGCAAAGCCTGAGTATGCAAAAATGCTCAAATTAGAATCTCCAATTTTAGATGAGGGAGACTTAGAGCAAGTTCAGAATTCTGGCTTTGAAGCGGCTAAGTTATCGACGCTGTTTGCGATCGCCACCGGACCCGAAGGACTCAGACGCGCCGTGACTGAGCTTTGTCAAAAAGCGACTGAGGCAGTTAGGGCTGGGAAGAAGATTTTGATTTTGAGCGATCGCCTCGACTCAACAGGCAACTTCAGCAATCTCAGCGCCGATCACAGCTACATTCCGCCTTTACTTGCTGTAGGAGCCGTTCACCATCACCTGATCCGACAGGGATTGCGGATGAAGGCTTCTTTGGTCGTTGACACCGCTCAAGCGTGGAGTACTCATCATTTTGCTTGCTTGATTGGCTATGGCGCGAGTGCTGTCTGCCCTTATCTGGCCTTAGAAACCGTTCGTCAGTGGTGGGGCGATTCTAGAACCAAGAGCCTGATGGAGCGAGGCAAGATCAAATCGGCAAGTCTGGCGGCAGTTCAAACCAATTTCCGTAAAGCCGTAGAAGACGGGTTGCTGAAGATTCTCTCAAAGATGGGAATTTCGCTGCTGTCGAGCTATCAAGGCGCACAGATTTTTGAAGCGATCGGCATCGGCGCTGACTTGCTCAATCTGGGCTTTTATGGAACGGCTTCTCGGCTAGGCGGCTTAACCGTTAACGATCTTGCCCAAGAAGTTCTATCTTTCCACTGCCGCGCTTTTCCTGAACTGGTGGGCAAAAAGCTCGAAAACTTTGGGTTTGTGCAATACCGTCCGGGCGGTGAATATCACATGAATAGCCCAGAATTGGCGAAGCATCTGCACAAGGCAGTGGCAACAAAAAGCTTCGACCACTATGAGCTTTATCAAAAACACCTGCAAAATCGTCCTTTGACTGCGCTACGAGATTTGCTCGACTTCAAGAGCGATCGTCCTTCAGTGCCGCTTGCAGAAGTCGAGCCTGTGACCGAAATTGTCAAGCGATTTTGCACGGGTGGAATGTCGCTGGGTGCGCTCTCACGAGAAGCGCATGAAGTGTTAGCGATCGCCATGAATCGCATCGGCGGCAAATCCAACTCTGGTGAAGGGGGCGAAGATCCGGTTCGATTCAACATTCTCAAGGATGTGGACGAAACCGGACTTTCTCCGCTGCTGCCTCACTTGAAAGGATTGCAAAAAGGAGACACGGCTAGTTCTGCGATTAAACAGGTAGCCTCTGGGCGATTTGGCGTGACACCCGAATATTTGATGAGCGCAAAACAGCTCGAAATCAAAATCGCGCAAGGTGCCAAGCCGGGTGAAGGCGGACAGTTACCGGGGCCAAAAGTTAGCCCTTATATCGCGATGCTGCGCCGATCGAAGCCCGGAGTCACCCTGATTTCGCCGCCGCCGCACCATGACATTTACTCGATCGAAGATCTGTCCCAGCTAATTTTTGATTTGCACCAAATTAATCCAGTTGCCCAAGTCTCAGTGAAACTGGTAGCAGAAGTGGGAATCGGTACGATCGCCGCTGGGGTCGCCAAAGCCAACGCCGATATTATTCAAATTTCGGGTCACGATGGCGGCACGGGTGCGTCTCCTCTCAGTTCGATCAAACACGCAGGCAGCCCGTGGGAACTCGGCTTAACCGAAGTGCATCGTGTGCTAATGGAAAACCAACTGCGCGATCGCGTCCTACTGCGCGTCGATGGGGGCATCAAAACTGGGTGGGACATCATCATGGCGGCACTGATGGGCGGCGAGGAATATGGCTTTGGCTCGATCGCGATGATCGCAGAAGGCTGCATTATGGCGCGAATTTGTCACACCAACAACTGTCCAGTGGGCGTGGCGAGTCAGAAAGAAGAACTACGGAAACGCTTTCCTGGCACCCCAGAACACGTCGTTAATTTCTTCTATTTTATTGCTGAAGAAGTGCGATCGCTGTTAGCTCGCCTGGGCTACCGCACTCTCAATGACATCATTGGTCGCTCAGACTTGCTGAAGCTGCGCGAGTCGGTGCAGTTAACTAAAACCAAGAGTCTTAACTTAGATTGTTTAGTTCGGCTCCCTGATACGCGTGAAAATCGGGACTGGCTGAAGCATGAACCCGTTCACAGCAATGGCGTTGTGCTAGATGATGAGTTGCTCAGTGATGCTGATATTCAGTCTGCAATTCAAAACCAGACTCATGCAGACAAAACTCTAAAAGTCGTCAACACCGATCGTACAGTGGGCGCTCGGTTGGCAGGGGCGATCGCCAAGCGCTATGGCAACACAGGCTTTAGTGGTCAAATCACACTTAACTTCGAAGGCAGTGTGGGTCAAAGCTTTGGAGCGTTCAACCTTCCTGGCATGACCCTTAACTTAGTGGGTGAAGCCAATGACTATGTAGGCAAAGGGATGCACGGCGGCGAAATTGCCATTCAGCCTAGTGCGGACATCACTTACGATCCTGCTCAGAGTGTGATTATTGGTAACACTTGCCTCTATGGTGCGACGGGTGGCAGCTTATTTGCCAACGGGCAAGCGGGTGAACGATTTGCAGTTCGCAATTCTCAAGCGCAAGCCGTGGTTGAAGGGGTCGGTGATCACTGCTGCGAATATATGACAGGCGGCACGATCGTCGTTTTGGGTCGAACGGGTCGCAACGTTGGTGCAGGCATGACGGGCGGTTTAGCTTACTTCTTAGACGAAGACGGCAGCTTCCAATCGAAGGTCAACTCAGAGATTGTGAAAGTCCAACGAGTGAGCGCGCCTGCGGGTGAGCAACAATTGAGAGAGTTGATTGAAGCACACGCCGATCGTACCCACAGCCCAAAAGCCAAGGTAATTTTGGCAAACTGGTCAGATTATCTACCTAAGTTTTGGCAGGTAGTGCCACCGTCTGAGAAGGACACGCCCGAAGCCAATCCTGATGCTGAAGTGAAGGAATTAAGCTCGGTGCAATAATCTCAAAATTGGAAAGCTGTTAGTTCGAGCCGTTAGCGATCGCTGACGGCTTTTTTGATTTAAACCGCTAAAAGCATATTTCCAAACACAATGGCACAGTAGCCCATTCCCTTTTCTGAAATACAATTGAATGAAGTTGAGCTGTCCTGCTAATTTTCATGAATGACAGTGCTGCCTTGAAGTCAATCTTGCTGTTAGCTGCCAATCCCAAAGGGACAGTAAGTTTGCGCTTACAAGAAGAGGAACGGGAAATTAAGGAACGGCTGCGTTTAGTGGGATATGGCAAAGTACCCATCAACTCAACTGGAGCAACCCGAACTAGAGATATTCAGCAAGCAATGCTGGACTTTAAGCCACAGATTGTACATTTCACAGGTCATGGGACGGGGAAAGATGGTTTAGCGTTTGAAGATGGGACAGGACAACTTAAACTGGTTAATTCAGACGCATTAGCCAGTCTATTCAAACTTTTCTCCAGTCGTGTGGAATGTGTTGTTTTGAACGCCTGTTACTCAGAGTTTCAAGCCAAGGCGATCGCTCAACATATTGATTATGTGATTGGGATGAATCAGGCGATCGGCGATCGGGCGGCGATCGAATTTGCTGTCGGCTTTTACACTGCTCTAGGTGCTGGAGAATCAATTGAATTTGCTTATGAATTAGGTCGTAATGCTATTCAACTGGAGGGAATTCCAGAACACTTAACCCCAGTTCTTTTTGTAAAAAATAAAGATGAATCTATCAGCTTGAATTTAGGAGAATTACAGGCTCAATCACCTGTACTCCTTCCGGAGCGGAAAACTTCTCCTCCGGAGAATGATGCTCAACTATATAACACTCCGTTTGAAGGAGAAATGGCGCGTCATTCTCTTGAGCCTACTTCTGTAAACTGGCATACATGGCTCCCAGTATTGATAAGAAGAATTGCAGTATTGATTCCCACAACACGTACTTCTTTCTGGCGACGATGGGTTCTCTCAACTACTTTAGGAGTAGCTTTAGGAGCTTTTGCAAGTTTTTTAGGAGGAATTCTGGTTGGTTTGGCGCAATGGCTTGTACTGAGAAAATTAATTACCAGACCAAATAGATGGGTTTTCGCAACTGGAGTTGGTTGGGCTTTAGGTAGGATTTTAGCCGCGCTGATATTTTCAAATGCTACTGATTATTCGATGGGTAGCATTTTAGCTGTTATATTTGGAACTCCATTTACGTTTGCTTTACTAGGACTAGCGCAATGGTTTTTCCTAAAAGAGCGGTTTGCTGATGCTCGATGGTGGATTTTCGCAACTACTGTAGGTGGAACTATAGGCGTGGCTTTAAGCGTAGCTATATTCTCTGCGATCCTAGTCATAGCACCTAATATAAGTTCGGAGTCAGATAGAATTACTTTGACAATAATTTTAGGAATCATAGGTTTTACTGTAGGTGTAACTATATTCGGGGCTACAACGGGAATTGCAATGGTTTGGTTGTTAAAGCAGTCACGCAGTAAAGTGCATGTTGATTCACAGAAAGCACCGCCTAGTTAAACCTATAAGAGAAAAGCAAAGGATTTTGGGAGAGGCTATTCTCATGACGACTCGCGAAGCTACCATTGCCAAATTGCAGCAATTGCCTGAGCCGCTCTTGCAGCAAGTCAGCGACTTTATTGACGTTTTGACCGAAACACAACAGCAAAGTCTAGCCATCGGTAATCCTCAAGACCAACTTACTGAAGCATGGATGCGATGGTTTGAGTCTGTCGATCGTCTAGAAGTCACACCAATCGAGTCAGTCAGCGACTATCAGCAACTCCTGCTAACTAAATATCGGCAACAGGGTCTAGAGCTATGATTCTTTGCGATGCTGGGGTCTTGCTCTGTCTGGTCGATCGCACCCAACCCCAACACAAAGCTTACCGAAGTGCAGTGATGCAACTTGCCCCTCCTCTCCTCACAACCTGGTCTTGCCTGACGGAAGTTATGTATTTGGCTCTTCATCGCGGTGGGTGGACAATGCAAAAACAATTAGGAAAACTGCTTTTGGACAAACTTCTAATGACTTACGAAATTCAGGAGAGGGATTACAGCCGTTTGTTGGAGTTGATGGAGCAGTATCGCGATCGACCAATGGACTTAGCAGATGCCTCACTCGTTCTAGTGGCTGAGAAGACAAGTACTCGGCAAATTCTCACTCTCGATTCGGACTTTCTGTTCTATCGTATTGGAAATCGGGAGACTTTTGATGTTATTCAAGTTCAGTGATTAAGCGATTAAATCTCTGAGCAAAAACGCCGCCTAACATAGCCTTTAAGCCAGACGAGCCGTAACCCAAGTTAAAATCAATGGATAAAGTTGAAACGAGGTTAAGCCTATGACAGTTCGGCAACCCCGCTACAGCAAAGAGGAATTCGCTCGACGCGGCGATGAGATCTATGAATCTCAGGTGCGCTCTCAAGTTGAGACAGGCAACCACGGAAAAATCGTCGCGATCGACATCGAAACCGGAGCCTTTGAAGTTGCCGAGAATACGATCGCAGCCATCGATCGACTCTATGAATGCTACCCCGATGCTCAACCTTGGGTGATTCGGATTGGACATCGAGCAGTCTATCGCTTCGGTTCCCGGAGCCTGAAAAAATCAGTATGATGCAGTGAGGTGGAACGTTAGGCGATGGCAGTGAAGTCATCTTTGAAATGTACCGTGCAACTGTTATTTGGGATGGTCAGATCCAAGTTGTGGATGTGGCAGAATCGGAAGCAGATCCATTAATGGGAATGAGTTTGCTGTATGGATTTAAACTTCAAATTGAAGCGATTGAGGGTGGAGTCGTTACTATCGAAGCTTTGAAGTAATGTCAAACCGAAACAAACTATGACTGCACTCGTTGTAAATTTGCGCCCCACGATCGACCTGACCGATGAGCAGTTCTTCCAACTGTGTCAAAACAACCCAGAGTTACGCATTGAGCGCACGGCAACCGGAGATTTAGTGATTATGCCACCGACAGGCAGCAGCACCGGAAAACGCAACTTCAATCTGATTACACAGCTTGGAGTTTGGGCTGAACGGGATGGTTCTGGCGTTGGTTTTGATTCTTCGACGGGGTTCAAATTGCCCAATGGTGCAGACCGTTCCCCCGATGCCGCTTGAATTTTAAACGATCGCTGGAACGCCTTGACATCCGAACAACAGGAACGGTTTGCCCCGATCGCGCCCGATTCTGTGATCGAGCTACGCTCACGAACAGACTCGTTAGAAATGCTAGAAGCGAAAATGCAGGAGTATCTAGAGAATGGCGTTCGGTTAGGCTGGCTGCTTGATCCGCAAACTCCGCAAGCAAAAATCTGGCGTTGCTGAATCCAGGTATGAACCGCTAGATTTACCCTCACCCTAGCCATCTCCTTTTGGGAGAGGGAACAAGACTTCTGGCTCCCTTCTCTCTGGGGAGAAGGGTTGGGGATGAGGGCAATTCATACCATCGTTCAGCAACGCCGCAAAAATCTATCGTCAAGGGCAGCCCATTGAGACTCTACAGTCTCCGATTACACTCTCAGGTGAAAATGTGCTTCCGGGGTTTGTTTTAGATTTGAGTCGAGTTTTTTGTTAAGGATCAAGTTTTTCTAGGTAGAGTCGGACGATCGCCCCCACTACTTCATCAACACTGAGATGATCAGTTTGAATCTCGATCGCATCGTCTGCCTTTCTAAGCGGCGAAATTGCACGGGTGCTGTCTTTACGATCGCGCTCAAAAATCGATTGTTCTAACTCGTCTAAGCTGATCTCGCCTTTGCCCTGATTTTTGAGATCTTGCTGTCTGCGTCTGGCTCGTTCTTGCACCGAAGCCGTTAAAAAGATTTTCACTTCAGCATCAGGAAAGACGCAAGTTCCGATATCACGACCTTCGATCACAATGCCGCCACTGCTGCCATAGCGTTGTTGTTGTTTGACTAGAACCTTTCGCACGATCGCATGAGCAGAAATCGCCGAGACATTCGCCGTCACGTCTACATCGCGAATCTCTTCAGTGACATCTCGATCGTTGATAAAAATGCGCTTTGAGCGTTGAGCATCTGACTCGTAATCTTTAAACTCAATGTGACTTTGACTGACCAATTCTGCGATCGCTGGCTCGTCATCCACTGCAATTCCAGATTGCAACACTAGCCACGTCAGAGCGCGATACATGGCTCCCGTGTCTAAATAAAACAGGTTTAGCTGCTCGGCAACTCGACGGGCAACCGTAGATTTTCCAGCCCCAGCCGGGCCGTCGATCGCCAAAATCGGCTTACGAGTCCGCAGCAAAACGTTGTCAATCAACCGAGTCGAACCGAGGCGGGCAGCCACCGCCAGTAACCCTGCTTCTTCAACCACTTCCACAGGCGCAAGGGTCATTGGATGAACTAACTCAACATATTCGGTCTTCATGGCTGGCACCTTCTCCAGTTCTTTCTTTACTGCCTGAATTAAGTTAGCACTCAAGCGCTCCCCCGATCGAAAAGCTTTCTCGGCTTGAGAAAGTCCTTGATCAAGCGCGATTGCCTGCTGGCGCTCCTCTGCACGTAAATATTGGTTGCGCGAACTCAACGCCAACCCATCTGGCTCTCGCACGATCGCGCACGGCACAATTTCGACGGGTAAGTTTAAATCGGTCACTAAACGCTGAATGATCGCCAGTTGTTGAGCATCTTTGCGTCCAAAATAAGCACGATCGGGCTGAACTAGATTGAGAAGCTTAGTCACGATCGTTGCCACGCCTTCAAAGTGTCCGGGTCTAAAGGCACCACACAGCCCAGAAGTCATGAACGTTGGGGGAATTACCTGAACAGAGTGCTGGCGATCGATGCCCAATTCTGCTGCCGTTGGCGCAAAGATTACATTGACTCCAGCTTGTTCACAGAGTTGTTTGTCTCGCTCTAGGGTGCGAGGATATTGCTGAAAGTCTTCATTGGGCCCGAATTGCAGGGGGTTGACAAAAATTGTGACCACCACGCTTCTATTTTCTTGTCTAGCCCGCCGAATCAAACTGAGATGCCCTGTGTGCAAAGCACCCATCGTTGGCACGAGTCCAATTTCTAGGCTATTCAAGTCATTTGAATAAGATTGACTTCTTCGGCAGAGGTCTAGGTAGCAGCGCAAAGCCGCAACAGTCGTAAACAGGCGCACCGGAACCCCCAAAAATGATTTCGCTCTTCGCCTCTCTTAGTGTATAGAATTCTCTCAAAGATGTGGAGGGAGGAATTGTGAAGGAATCAGACCAAATAATTTGACCCTCATTTCTTTTTGAAAAGCGCGCTACGATCGCACTCAACAGCCTCTTGACAAAACTTCATGAACTTTTTAACTCAAATTCTGCACATAGCGGGGTCTGGAGCGGTGGCATTTATTTCCGCTCGGAGCCTGAGAGATTTGTAAACCCGACCCAATGTTTTGGCTGGGTTTCAACTAGCAGAGTCTGGCTCGGTGCCGTTTCTCGAAGCGCTGCGCGATCGTGCTCAAGCTGAGGAAAATTCTTGGTTAGCTGAACGGCTCGATCGCCATGCTTCTGATGAGCGGCGGCATGGGCAAATTTTTGCTCACGCGCTCAAACAACTCAATAAGCACGTCATTGATTTCAAAAAGCTGCCTCAAAAAACGGTCGATGGCAAACTGGATGAGCGCAAACGCAGTCCGTTTTTTGATGCTTATTTTCAGGGCTATTCTCAAGAGCAACTCAAGCCTCAAAATATGGAGTGGGCAGTGTTTTTTGCGAGTACTTATATTCTGGAGTTAGATGCCAGTAAGGATTTCCTGCGAATGGCAAACACCTTGCCAGAAGATGAATCTCATAGCGCCAATCTGAAGAAAGGAATGACAAGTATCGCTCAAGATGAAACGGGTCATGCGGCTTATTTACGCGAAGCGATGGAGCGTTATTTAGGATTGGCGGCAACCGAGCAAGCGATCGATGAATGGCGCACCCGCAAAGTCAATGCAATGTTGGCGATGGTGACCAATTTCGTTCAGAAAGGTGGTCAAATGGCATCAATGGTCGAAGAGGGTGCGCCCGTGGAGATGGAGACATCTTTGACTTCACAAAGCAACTCGGTTTTAGAGAAAGTTGCGGCTTAGAAGGGTGTATTGGCAAGCAGCGATCGGGCTTGAGAATTTTTTAGGCGCGATCGCTGCCCGTCGATCGTCTACAAATCCGTCTCATAAAGGCTTTACAATGGTTTACAATAGCAAAAATAGCTTTTATCTTTAGATCATGCAGGTAGCGCCCACAGTTACTTCCGTACCGGGTCAATATTGGAGTTGGCGACAGCAGCCCATTTATTACGTCAAAGCAGGACAGGATTTGCAGCGTCCGCCTCTGCTACTCATTCATGGGTTTGGGGCATCAACCGATCACTGGAAAAAAAATGTGATTGGGTTGAGCCAACATTTTGAAGTCTGGGCGATTGACTTGCTCGGATTCGGACGATCGGGCAAACCTGACTGGGAATACAGTGGCGATCTTTGGCGTGATCAGCTTCACGAATTTATCACTGAGGTGATTGGAAGACCTGCGGTTTTAGCTGGCAACTCATTGGGTGGCTATGCGGCTCTCTGTGTTGCTTCGCAGCGTCCCGAATCGGCAGCAGGATTGATTCTGATCAATAGTGCGGGCCCCTTTACTGACCTTCAGGGCACTACAAAACCTGATCCCATTCGCAAGGTGATGGGCGAAGTTGTGACCACCCTGTTTCGGCAAGATTGGGCGAGTTTCCTGCTATTTCAATACATCAAACAAAAATCGGTGATTCGCAAGACTTTAGAGAAGGTTTATCTCGATCAAAGTGCCATTACCGATCAGCTAGTCGAAGATATTTATCGTCCGTCGTGTGACATCGGCGCTGAGAAAGTTTTTGCGTCTGTCTTTCGCACACCCCAAGGCGAAAAAGTGGATGTGTTGCTCAATCAACTGACCAAGCCGCTCTTAATGCTCTGGGGTGAAGGCGATCCCTGGATCAATGCACGAGAACGCGGTGAAAAGTTTCGCAGCTATCACCCTCGACTAACGGAATATTATCTGAATGCGGGTCATTGCCCTCACGATGAGGTTCCCGATCAAGTGAATGAGTTAATTCTCAATTGGGTAACGGATGTAGCCAATCACACTTAGGCTCCTGGCTCCCAGTGCTGCACACCTAAGCGCAAAATTGAGAGGGCGAGAATCATCAGAAACATCACCAGCCCGATCGTGCAGGCATAGCTGATTTCTAAACTCTGGAAGGCTTGCTCATAGACGTAATAGACGATCGTCTTAGAACTATTGAGCGGGCCGCCCTGAGTCATGATGTAAATCTCTTCAAAGACTTTAGTGGCCGAGATCGCCGAGATCACAGCCACTAAAAGCAAGTAAGGACGCATCAATGGGACGGTGATATCCCAATGTTTGCGAAACCCATCAGAACCGTCGATCGCTGCTGCTTCATAGAGATCTTCTGGAATTGACTGTAACCCCGCCAGATAGATCACCATGTAGTAGCCTAATCCTTTCCAAACCGTCACCACCATGACGCTAAAGATCGACCAATCAGGACTGGTTAGCCACGGAATTCCTTCGGCTGAGAGCTTAGACAGCTTTAGAAACTGATTGAGCAACCCGTTATCGGCGTAGAGCCACTTCCAGGCAATGCCCGCAACCACCATTGAAATGATCACTGGTGTATAATACGCGACTCGAAACCAGCGAATTCCTCGCAGCTTTTGATTGACTAAAATCGCTAGACCTAACGGAGCTGTCACTAAAATTGGGACAACGCAAACCAAATAAAGGAGAGTATTTCGCAGCGTTTGCCAAAAAATCGGATCAGCCCACAAGCGACGAAAGTTGGCGACACCAATCCACTGGGGTGGGTCAATCAAGTCATAGCGCGTGAAGCTGAGATAAAAAGCCTGTAGTGCTGGATAGAAAACCGTCAGCCCTAAAATTAACAAAGCGGGCAGCAAAAACAGATAGGGAGTCAAGTGCTGTTGATGAATGCGCCAGCTTTTGGGCAATTGCTTATACACGATCGTGCTATTCCCAATCGTCTGCATCGACCCGCTTAATGGTGCGGCGCGGGGGCAACACTTGCGACTTGCGGCGAGCAGGCAGATAGTTTGGATAGTCGTCGTGAATCACCTCGATCGTGCGCGAGGGTCGCTGCTGACGAGAAAATAAAACAAACATTCCCACCAGGGCAAGACCGCCCCCAAACGCCAGCAGCATTCCGCCTAACGCCCAGAGAATGCCTGTCATCATCGGGTTAGAAGCAGTCTGCTCTAAGTTTAAGGGTTGCCCCTGGACTGATTTTCCAGGAATTGGCATCACGCCGTTATTTTTGCTTTGGGCATTCAAGGTTTCAATTAGCGCTTGCTGGCTTTGAATCTGCGCCTTCAGTTGCTCGGTCTGCATGCGCTGCTGCTCAAACTGTGCCCTGAGTTGCTCGGCTTCTACTCGCTGTTTCTCTAAATCATAGACCGTCGGTGCGGCTGTCGTAGAAGGCATCCCCGCAGCAGGCAAGGTCGCTGTCGGATAAGGTTGAACCGGATAAGCCTGAGGCGATGTAAAACTAGGCGCAGTCGCACTGACACCACCCTTCAACAGAATGATGGCGGCTAACCCTGCTAATGCGGCTCCTCCTAAAAACGAAGTGGTATCGCTCATCTCCTCACACCTTCACGTCTGGATTGAATTTTAACGGATAAACCTTGGGTCTGAAACTCTATTCAGCGATCGGTGACTCAATCCAGGAACACTCTAAATTCATGACACCAGTTTACCTTGCAAAATGCCAGGGTTAAGATGTTTGCCTCTATTCAATAACACAAATTTTCATTTGTCTACTCAAGTTTATCCAGAATTAGCGAAATAAATCATAAATAATGAGTTTGTTCAGCCAGAACTATCAGAATTTTGAAGATAAGAAGGGGTGCGATCGGAGCAAGATTTAGCTGCTTTTTAGCGTGTCCCATGATCAGGCAAACAGAACGACTGATCAGGATTGTAGCTGACACAAAATCAATCCAAACCACTGCTTGGCATCCGTCCAAACCTGTCGCGATTTTAGCCCCTTGCTCTCAAGATCTTGCTGAATTTTTGTCAGGCTAAATTTACGAGAGATTTCACTCAAAATCGATTCTCCTAGCGCAAACTCAACAGTCAACCCTAATGATTTGAGTTGAGCGACTTGAGACTGCACACTGCGAAGGTGCATTTCGATTTGGTGTTGAGACTCGTTATAAAAAGCGAGATGCTCAAACTGAGTTAGATCAAATGTGCCCTCAAAGCGGTGATTGAGATGACGCAGCATGTTGAGATTAAAGGCTGCGGTGATTCCCTGGCGGTCATTGTAAGCCGCTTCTAGTTGAGCCTTTGACTTTTGCAAATCGATGCCTAATAGAAAATATTCACCCGGTTGCAGCGCGTTTTTAATCTGTTCGAGAAACCGATCGCATTCCTGCGGGTTGAGATTGCCCAATGTGCTGCCAATAAAGCAGATCATGCGCGTAGGCAAATGACTGGGTGCTAACCGTTGGAGGGCGAGTTCATAAGTGCCGACCAAGCCGTGAACCTGCAAAGCTGGGTAGTCAAGCAGCAGACTTTGAGCGCTGCTTTCGAGAATGCCTGCACTAATGTCGATCGGACAATAGCAAAGAGAATGCCCGGCTGTTTGATAGGCATCCAGTAAGAGTCTGGTTTTGGTAGAACTGCCGCTTCCCAATTCCACTAGTTCGCAGGTGCCTGTGATCTCAGCAATCTCAGAAGCACAACTTTGCAGAATCTCAGTTTCGGTGCGCGTTAGATAATATTCTGGCAGGTCGCAAATTTGTTCAAAAAGTTGAGAACCACGATCGTCATAAAAATATCGCGGCGGCAGCGTCTTGGGCTGTTGACTCAACCCTTGAATCACGTCACTACCGGGATGCAATTCTTCGTCTGAGGGTCTGGCGGTGTTGACGAGATGCTCGATCTGCAACCGTTCTTCTAACGAGTAAGCTGGCTGCTGAGGTTGACGTGCAAAAACTTTCCGCCCTGCGGATTGAAACGTTGACATATCTCTTTCCTTATTTCCTCACATTCCGTTTCTGATTAACGCTTGCTCTAGGGGGCTGAGTAACTCCCTCACAAGACAGAATCTTTAATGACTGTAGCGCTTAAGCACTCTGGATTGGCATCGCTCACACAGCGAAACCCTGACAGCATTTGTCGCATGTGAGGGTAATACCAGTTGCGAAAGGCACACCGCATCGCCCAGGGACGAGTTGCCCAACTGCCGCCTTTAAGCACTCGATGTTCGCCATCAAAATAGACTTGAGAATAGCCTGGGTAAGGATAACTTTCAAATTCTGCATAGCGATCGAACCAGGTTGCCGTCCATTCCCAAACGTTGCCTAGTAAATCGTAGCAGCCAGCGAGATTTGCAGGGTAGCGATCGACGGGCGTAGTTGTACTCCACTCATGACCATAGTTGCAGCGAGTTGCATCAGGAAACTGATCACCCCAAGCATAAAGCGATCGGGTTCCAGCTTGCGAGTTCCAGCTTGCGGCTTTTTCCCATTCTGACTCGGTGGGCAGTCGCTTGCCCACAAATCGAGCATAGGCTTCTGCTTCGTAATAGCTGACCCCGCAAACGGGATGATTGGCGTAAGTTGGATCTTCTCGCCAGTAAAGCGGGTGCGTCACAGGATTTTTTTGTAGCCATTGCCAACCCTCTGATGACCACCAACGCACATCTTGATAACCGTTTGATTGAATGAACGATCGATAGGCTTGATGGGTGACAGGGGTGCGATCGATGCAATAAGTCTCTAAATAAACTTGATGCACCGGGCGTTCATTATCGAGTGCGTCGAGCGATTCATTTCCCTGCTCAAAATATCCGGCAGGAATGCAAACCATCGAAGAGGTTTGAGGTTTAAGATTGGATTGAGAACGCGAGAGTTCAGGACGCTTTTTTTGTAATTCTAAAATTAGCGCGACGGTTTCACAGTGTTGGCTCTCGTGTTGCAAAATCCATCTCCAGAGCCGTTCTTGTTGATCTAGAGGCGCGATTTGCAAATAGTCAAAAACCTTTGCTCTGACTGCCTTGAGATAGTCACACACTTCTGAGAGGGGAGGCAGTTTGACGCGATCGCCCTTCGGCATTCCATCTTGGGCAAACAATCGGTGATATTCGGGAAACAAAGGACGATCGCCAGCACTGTGTTGAAGCAGCCAAAGCGCCTCGGTGTAAGCAATGTGCCCCAAATGCCAGCCTACTGGACTGAAATCGGAATGCGGTTGACGGCAGAAGGTTTCGTGATCCATGCCGTCAAAGAGCGCTAACGTTGCGGTGCGGCAGGCGTGCATCCAGTCAGCAATGCATTGTCTGCGATCGACCAGATCAGAGAGATTGGACTTGAAAGTTAAAGTCATCTTGAACGGTAAGGAGGCTACGATCGGGCAATAAATTCCAGTCGCCAGGAAATAGCGGCTCAGAGGCAATCACAACCGCGTCAGGCAGAGTCAAATCGTCTCGCAGCCAATAAAGCGTTGGAACGGGCGTGTGACTTGCAAATCGAGACGCAACGATTTGATGACCATCAGTGACGATCAGATTAGCTGAAAACGAAGTGTGATGCTTCTCTCCTAGCTCTGTCAAAATGTCGAGAGTCTGCCGTAAAGCGCCTGTGAGGCTCAAATTAGGATCAGACAACAACTCATCAATTAGCAATGCAAAAATATGCTCAGAGTCGGTCGAGCCTTGAATGAATTGATAGGCAGTGTCGCTGAGACGATCGCAAATCGGCCGATACAACGTTTGCCGAAAGCTTTGAATAAAACCATTGTGCATTCCTAAAAGGTGAGAATGCTGAAACGGCTGACAGTTACTCAGATCTACGGCAAGACCCGCCGTAGCACTGCGAACCGATGCCAGAGTGCAGCCCGACTCAATATATCGGCTCAAACTGGGCAGGTTGACATCGTTCCAGATCGGCAGCGTATTTTTGTAAATAAAAGGTTCGATCTGACGGTGCGGGTGATACCAACCGATCCCAAACCCGTCTGCGTTGAGCAGTCCTGCTGTCATTTCGCGAGGCTGATAGCTTTGCACGACGAGAGAATGGTCAGGTTTATAGAGCAGCCGATCGAGTTGAACGGGCGAACCGAGATAGCCTAAAAGACGGCACATTTGGGTTAGTGAAGATTTGTTTCCCGATCGTGCCACACGAATCTAAATTTAGGGGAATTTATTAAGGTTGACTTTCGAGAGATTCTTAATGGCTGAGACCACGATCGTTAAAAACCTTTGCAACCCACACAACCATGTCAGACAATCAACCTCAACTCACGCCTACAGAACTGCGCGAATGGCAACAAAGCCTTGAAGAGGCAAATCGACACAATATTTTCTGCCACTGTCGAGAGTGCAACTATGAATGGGTTGCGTCTAAACCTGAAGCGTGTGTTTGTGGCAGTAAAAGCATGGAATACATCTCCTGTTGGCAGTTTCCAGATGGTTGAGCCGTTAGAACGATACATCGAACGTCTGCGAAGACTTAGACTATCGGGAGAACACTTGGGAGTAATGCTGATGAGCGACAATGATTCTTCACAATCTGATCAGGAGTGGTTCGATCGCGGGAAGGAAGATGCTTGGGCAGGTAAATCAAAGCAGCCACCAGAGCATGATCCCCAGGCTGCTAGTCTGTATGATTTAGGCTACAGCGAGGGAGAGATTGAACGCCCACCGACCAGCAAGCCATCTGCTGACGCAGAAAAATCATGAATCTATTTTTTGTGGATTAACAATACGCTGCGATGTCTTCACCACACACATCAGCCAAGTAGCAAAGCGCTTTGAATCGTAATCCCACCAGTTGTTCATAAAACGGGTTCAGTTTGCACATTGGGGGAATGTGCAGTAAGACACGATCGAAGCAGCGAATATCCCGTTCAAATGGGCATTGGGCAGGAATGAGACGACAGAAGAAATGGGCTGTTTTGGCGTTGCAAATCTCGATTTTGTCGAGTTTTCGGGCGATCGGTTGAAGAAAGCGAACTGCGAATTTATGGGAGGTAAGGGATAGCATGATTAATCTCCTGAGCCGTTGATGGAGCATTTTGGCTTCAATGGCTGCTACTGATTTATACGCTTGTGCTGGATAATTTATGCAACAAAGTTAGGATCGTGATGCTTGATCTCCTTAATCACTACCGAGCAGGAATGGCAGCGTATGACTATTGCCACCCTCCAACCCTTCAATCTCAATGGGCAGCATTCACGACAGAACTGAAAGAATTTATTGCAGAACCCAGCTTAGAAGAGGCTTGGGATGTCCTACATTCTTTTGGTCGATTGGTTTGGAAACTGACAGGAATTCCGCTTCAACGGCTGGCTCATCCCACGGTGCGAAAGCATGGACAGCGCTATGCAGAAACGGGTTGCATTCGCAGTCGTCGTAACTGTGAGGGGCGTTGCTGCTGAAACGATCGCATCCTTGTTCTAGGGGAAGGTGAAGAGTGATGCCGTAGATAGGTTTTTAAAGTTACAGGAAGAGCCGTATTTTCACTTATAAGAATTCTAAAGTTTCCGCCTAATCCCACTTTCTTGAGAGATTATATGGAAGGATTAGCGGGATAATGCCTCTATTCCGGTTCAGCCCTGAGCTAAACCGATTAGCCAGTTGTGAGAACTGAGTGTTGAGATTGTGATTCTCGTCAGCTTCTCACTGACTTGACTGTAAACAGAGTTTTTCAAAATAAGCTAAAGGCACGATATTCATGTCCACCAAATCTGAAATTCAATCTGGGTCAATTAAGGCAAATTTGAGTAATCTGTTTGGCTTAATTGCCATGGGAACAATAGTCTCGCTTGCTGGTTTCAGCCAAAAGACAGTAGCGCAAAATACCAAGCTTCCGATGACGATTCACTGGTCAGACAACGAAGTCTTTTTCTTAGATGTGCCAAATAAAGATGTTAGTCGTCCAGCCTATGGCGCGAAACTCAAACTCTATGATGCACATGTTGCCAAGATGTTTGAAGTTACTCAACACCTTTGCCAGAGGGAGCCGAAGCGAGCAGGCTACAGTTGGATTTATGAAAAGAACGGAGGTCGTACACGTATTGGCGGGTTTGAAATTAGCTGTGATTTAGCCAACGATATTGCAATTGCATACGGAGCTGGAAAATCAGAGAGTACAACGGTTGAGTGTTCTCGTGGAGGTAGAGCCTGTCCTTCTAAAACCTACAGCGTTCCCATTCTAAATATTACGGGTGGCAAAGTGAATTCATGGATACAGTTTATGTCGAGGTTTAAACCAACTTGGTAGCAGGATTAGTCAGTGTCGTAAAGGTGGGGCGCTCCCATCGTTTGCTGCTCAAACATCTTAAAGAGCGATCGGTAATGCTATTCCAAGCCAACTAATCTACTCGTCACCCTTTCAACTTCCAGTCTAGACACTCGATCGAGACACAAAGATTCTCAGTTGGATGATGGAAAGCGTTGCAAGTGTTTGGTTCACCGAATTTGACTCCAGGCATGAGATAAGAGCAAGTTGAGCAAGAACGAGCAGAAACATCTGGTTTAGACAACGTGGGATTGACACTCCTTTGCTGTCGAGCTTCTTCCAAAATCTGATGTCGATGTTGAGGAGAGATTGCACTCAAAACTTTTAATATCTGGTTCATTACCTTTTCCCTTCTCCTGCTTTCTTGGCTTAATTCTAGCAATTTTGGTCTGAGATCATTTTTTCCATTCGCGTTAGTGTTAGACAGTTAGTTTCATTAAGACTTTGACAACCAGAGAATTCTTCCGAGCGTCCCACTCACCATTCCTAAGCTTCCCAAAATTGCCCAAAGTTTCCAGGGTCGATGGGTTCGTACACTCAGGATATTGGCTTGAGGGGTCGTGAGAAATCGGTCAATCTGGTCACGTTGGGCGAAGAGTTGAGCATTGGCAGTTCTCGACCCATTGCGGGTGAATGGAATCTCGTCGTGTGCTTTTGTGTTTAAGACAAGTCGAGCAACGGAACCCCGATAAAGGCTCCATTCCATCTGCACGTTGGTTTTGATCAGGTCAGATTTAGCGAGATAACGGGTGTTTAGATTGCCCATCAGCGGTTCGCGGGTGAGTTCGCAGATCACCTGGTCAGGTTGAGGGCGACAGTTGAAGTGAACTAATTCACCCAGATCTGCGATCGCGATTCCCCCAATTCCCAAAATGATTGACATCAAGAAAGCCGTGACACCGAGTTTTAAGAGAAGCTGGGAACGATTCACAAAAGGATGAGTGCTTGATGTTGGGAAAATCTCATTTACCTAAACGTTTAGGATCGTGGATTAAATAACCTGTCAAACTTGTAATCAAATCTTTTGATTCGTCATGGCTGAGATCTTCGCCCCCTAAATCCCCCATTCATGGGGGACTTTGAGCTAAAATTTCCGGTTTCAAAGTCCCCCAAAATGGGAGATTTAGGGGGCACAAGCCGACTCCAACGGAGTCATCAACAAACTTATCTACACTCTAGTTGAGTCCGAGAAGTTGCACCTTAATAAATTCACGTTCCTTAGATCAGTCTAAGAGGCGATCGTCAAGAAAATTCTCGTCATCATAAAGTTTTGCAATCCTATCGCAAAACAATTAATACGCTTGCCCCAACGGCTTCTAATTGCCGACGAAACTGATCGGCCGTCGGCTTCGCAACGTTTTCAGCAATCAGAATGGGACTGGCTCGACTTCCTTTAATCACCCGTTTCGCAGGTTTCTCATCCAATCCTGTAAGCTGCTGGATGACGCGCACTACGTCTTGTCGAGTCCGAGGCGGAACGTATTCTAGAACGACATCATAGGTTTCTTCGCCCGCGATCGACTTCAAAGTCGGCGTGTTGAAGTCTCCATCAAAATAATAAAAGACTCTGCCTGCTTCACTGACGTTAAACGCAGCATTAAATTCTCTGGCACGCTCATCTAGATAGATTTTTGCTTCAGCACCGCTAATGTTTGCCTCCATTGAGAAGCGCAAGATGTTGATGTTTCCGTCCCCTTGGCGCAGCAGATTAAAAAATACTCTTTGAAGACGATCGCGCTCCAATTTTTGACTTTGACGATGATTGTTCAAAGTGAGCCAACTTCCGATCGCGACAGGCAAAATTCCGTAAAAAATAAGAGTCGCAATATTGATCGATCGCGCCGAATCCGTTAAGGAATCGCTCTGCTGAATCAGGTTCCAAATACACACGAGACTAATCGGCAACCCCATGCCTAACAGCATCCCCGCTACGATCGTGTTCACTCGCCTCATGGTTTCGGCTAATGGTAGTTCTAGTGCGATCTTAGCGGTTGCTGACGAGTGTTAGGCGTGGCGATCGTGAGATTAACGCTAGGCTCCTTTTACAATGAATCTAAAAACTTCGATTTATCATTCCGTGATTTTTGCAGCAATAGATAGCGAGTAATTTTAGCGTCTGGAATGTTTAAATCTTCAGAAATTCTCACATCGAGACCTCTTATAGCGATTATCTACAAAAAGCTGGAGTTTCCTTCAAGGATATCGCTACTATCTCGCTCTATGCAGCCGCTTCTGGTGTGACGAATCTACCCAAAAACAAGACAATCCCAGTGTGCTTCTCACGAATTAGAAGAATAAAGGGATGATTAGCCTGAAAAACGGCGGGGCGGTGGTAGACTCCTCTCTACTAAAAAGTGAAGAACTTGAGCCATTTGCCGTCCTGTCTCTCCATGAGCACCAGCATAGGTCATAGCGAATGCCACAGATACGCTGTATGGGAGAAAAGAAGAGGTTATCTTTTCCTTGCAATGCTTTGTAAAGGTCAAGTGCAAAAGCAGTGTTTTCTTGCACAATCGCTACAGTGCTTGGATCAACATGCTCTCTAAAATCCCCTTCTCTAAATTTGCTAAATGTCACTTTGACTGTTCTCCAGTATTACCCAACATTGCTTTAACGATAACTCAGCAAGGAGTTCCTGCCCTTACAGATAACTCAGAGTAGGCTGAAAGTATCGTGTTAGATATGCCAAGAAGAGAGCATGAAAGGTTAGCAATCGTCACTTTAGAATTAGGATATGCAACGATCGCCCCAGCCCATAGTTAAAGATCTCGTTTTGATCGGGGGTGGACACAGCCACGCGATCGCCCAATCCTCCCTATGCGATTGACTTACAACAGGGCTGTTAGTCAGAATCTGAGCCATCCAACAGATCAATCAAGGGTTTGAGATCAAGATACATCGTGCGGTAGGGGGTGGACGGTGGCAAGGCTTCTTCGATGTTGGCAAAACGAAACCCAAACTTTTCGTAAAAGCCAGAAGCATCGTAAGGCGGTGTCAAATCCGCGTCATATAGGGCATCCACTGTCCTAAACCTGACCCCGATCGTAGGTGCGATCTCACTCGCTACGTATTCGATCGCCCACTCTACTAACCGACGACCGACACCCTTTGCCCGTCGATCAGCCGCAAGCAAACCAATTTTGATGGCTGGAAACATTTGATATTGAACGCCTTCGTCAATCAGAATCGGTTGGTCAATCTCCAGTTTGTCAGCAATGAGAGTGATGTAACCAGCTAAAGAATCTTCGCATCGCAGAATCCAACATTGACTGATCCGGGCGTTAATTTCCCGCTGGATACGCCCTTGTCGCCAATAGGTAACAAATTCTCCTCGCGAACAACGAAATCCTTGACCCAACCTAGCCAGTGTAGGAGTGACGCGCTCGACTGGAATCTCGGAGAAGTCAACACTTGTAAACTTACTACTTGGCGGCATTTGCAGACTTTCGACGGCGACGTTCTGCGATCCGTTGCATCAGAGCAAGGGCGGTTTCATTCGCAATGTAGCCACCACTTTGAATGGCTTGAGCCAGTTTCTCAGCTTCACTGCCAGAGACAGGCTTTGATACGGTGTGGAGAGGGTATTTCATGTTTCTATTCTAGCAAGGCTCTGTTGTTCAGTCACTCCGGTAGAAGTTCCTCTAGTAACCCGAAGATACCTATGACGATCGGACTGTTGATCCGATCGATACTAGTAACTGGTGCGAGTCTTCTTTACCAGCAGCTTTCGACAGTCCGCTCGATCGTATGTTTAGATCGCCGCTACTCAACTTGCTTGAGTTTCTCTCTGAGGATGGCTTCTACTTCGCGCTCAGGATCATCAAGGTCAAACGGATAAGGTTGCCGAGGAGCATTAGGATCTTGGCGGCTCATAATAATTTGCAGCGCTGCACGAAATGCTTCCTCGTCATTCCGATGTTCTGAAAGATAGCGCTTCAATTCAGGAGTGGTCAGTTGATCAAGATTTTGCATCATAGAACAAAGTTCCAAATTCCTTCTTCATCAATTATGAGCGCAATTTGATCAGTTGCTCCCGCCTGAACATAAAGCGTTTTTAGCTTTTGATCATAGCGAAAGATCTGAATTGGCTGGTACAAATTCGAGAGTAGCTGACAGACGAAAATTGCTGTATTGGACTGCTTCTGTGTCGGCAACCTGAAACTCCTAGAGACACACCAAAAACATCAAACAGACCAAACAGACTATCTCTAAACTCCTACCACTGACGTGACTTAATTTTAGGATCTAGCGAAGAACTTACATGCAGCACCTATACAAACAGCCCAAATGATAGCGATACTCGATATTAAGAGAATTAAATTCTGATTTAAAGCTGCGCTGGATGTTTGAATGTGAGCATACAAGAGGCAGCACGCAATCAGAGGTATTAAACACGCAAATCCGCCCACAGAAATCTTTAATTTCTTCGCCGATGATTTCTGTAACATGTCACTTACGCCTTCCCCAAGTAAAGCGACAGCTACGATAAGTAGCTCTCCCCTAGATGACACTGCTTGGACAAACCCATTAAAACCTGGCTCCAAATGTTTGCCTGTTAACAATGCACCGATATATACAAATAACATTGGTGTCAACGCAAACCCTACTGAGGTCAAACACCAGATAAGTAGAGTCATAGATATTCCGTTAGGCAGAAAATGTTTTTTCCTGGGAGGCATTGAAGATCTACTCTACTGTCTCATTTTTTACTAAGACTGATTATAGCTGTTATTTCTGGCACTAGATAAATGCCCTAACAAAAGCGACCGCCCCACGTTCAACTCTATTAATAGTGCAACAACTTTCTACAAGTTGCTTGAACTTACCTTGATTTTGAAAGCCAAAAGGCTGTCCACGATCGCTCCGAAATTACCCATGCTTCGTGCGCCAAGAAAAGAGCATGAAAAGTTCACGATCGTCACTCTAAAATTGAGACATGAAACGATCGCCCCAGCCCATAGTTAAAGATCTCGTTTTGATCGGGGGTGGACACAGCCACGCGATCGTACTCCGAATGTTTGGGATGCACCCATTGCCCGGAGTGCGGCTAACGCTGATCACCGAAGCCTCCGACACGCCTTATTCGGGAATGCTGCCGGGGCACATTGCTGGGTTTTATGACCATGAGGACTGTCATATCAATCTGCGATCGCTCTGTCAATTTGCTCAAGCTCAGATTTTCATCGATACCGCGATCGGACTGGATTTAGAGAACAATCGAGTCTTGTGTGCAAACCGTCCGCCAGTTGCGTTTGATTGGGTATCGATCGACATTGGCAGTACGCCGAAAATGCCGATCGTCACAGGCGCAGCAGAACACAGCATTGCCGCAAAACCTGTTCAACATTTGTTGTCGTGGTGGAATCGCTTCACCGATTCTCTCAAGCAAACCCCTGAGAAACCATTAGCTCTCAGCATTGTGGGAGGTGGAACGGGTGGTGTTGAGTTAGCCCTCAACATGCAGCATCGCTTGCACGACATTTTGCAAAAGGCTGGACAGTCGAAAGATCTTTTGACGCTGCATCTCTTCCACAGTGGGGCTGAACTGATGCCCAAACATAATGCTTGGGTACGCCATCACTTTTATAACCTACTGACTCAGCGAGGAATTCATCTGCACTTGTCTGAGAAGATTTGTGAAATTAACCAAGGGACGATCGTCAGCAAGTCTGGCTTAGAAATTCCTTGTGATGCGACGGTTTGGGTCACGCAAGCATCGGCTCCTGATTGGTTAAGCAAAGCCGGATTAGCGGTCGATGAGCAAGGATTCATTCTCGTCAACAATGAGTTGCAGTCCATTTCTCACCCGCAGGTGTTTGCGGCGGGAGACATTGCCACAATGGTCAATTATGCTCGTCCCAAAGCGGGAGTTTTTGCAGTCCGGCAGGGCAAGCCACTCTTCAAGAATTTGCAAAACATCGTTCTCGATAAACCGTTGCAGCCTTACCATCCGCAGAAAAATTATCTCAGCTTAATTGGCACCGGAGACGAGTCTGCCGTCGCATCTTATGGGAAAGTGGGCTGGAATTCTGCACTTTTATGGCGCATTAAAGATCGTATCGATCGCACATTCATGCGACGTTTCCACGAGCTTCCATCAATGGCAACAGAAGATACCGAGAACGCTAGTAAAGATCCGAGTCAGCCGTTGATGCGATGTTTGGGATGTGGTGCCAAAGTTGGGGGCAATACACTAGAACGATCGCTCAAACGCATCCAGCAAGACCAGCCGATCGCTCAATCTCAAGATATTCTCATCGGCTTAGACGCGCCCGATGATGCAGCCGTTGTGCAAGTTCCGATCGGGAAAGTGTTGGTGCAAACGATCGACTATTTCCCCGCACTGTTGAGTGACCCTTTTTTGTTTGGTCAAATCAGTACTCATCACAGTTTGAGCGATGTGTTTGCAATGGGAGCAACCGCGCAGAGTGCATTGGCGATCGCGACGATTCCCTACGCTACAGAAGCCAAACAAGAAGAAACTCTCTATCAGCTACTCTCTGGGTCAGTCAGAGCACTTCAGCAAGCAGGTGCCGTCTTAATCGGAGGCCACACGGTTGAGGGTGCAGACTTAGCCTTTGGCTTGTCGTGTAATGGCTTCGCCGATCCGACTCGGCTGCTTCGCAAAGGTGGAATGCAACCGGGACAGGTGCTAATTTTGACGAAAGCGATCGGCACCGGAACGCTGTTTGCAGCCGAAATGCGGCGACAGGCAAAAGCGAGTTGGATCGATGGCGCGATCGCCTCAATGCTGATCTCTAATCAACAAGCTGCTGTCTGTTTTCTGACTCATGGCGCAACTGCTTGCACCGATATTACAGGCTTCGGCTTACTCGGCCATTTGGTTGAAATGACTCGTGCATCAGGTCTGTCAGTTCAACTTGATCTCTCTGCACTACCGATTTTAGAAGGCGCACGACAGACAGTTCGACAGGAAATTTTTAGTTCTCTCTATCCTCAAAACTTGCGATCGAGTCAAGCGATCGCGAACGTTGATGAAGCTAACAATCATCGTGACTATCCACTGTTGTTTGACCCGCAAACGTCGGGCGGTTTGTTAGCGAGTGTTGATGCCAATCGAGCAAATGCGTGTTTAACAGCACTTCAAGCTGCCGGGTATGTGGAGGCAGCCATAGTCGGTTATGTATTGTTAAAAAGTGCCTCTGACTTGCCCGTTGTTCTCTGTCAAAGTGTAAGTTGAGAACGGCTCAAATCAGCGGCGGCAGATGAACTCGAACTCAGTGCGAACGACTCTCGACCGTCCGATGCATTTGAATGGTTAGGCTGACATATAATGTACGAAGCTATTGGAGTTACTTAGAAACCTTTTTTGTGTAGAGGATTTGGCAAATCTCGTCAACAGTTGAGAAAAACGCATCTCCCATGAATCTGAGACTCGCGATCGCACGCTGACCAGCTTCTTCATTACCTGCTCCACAGGCATCAGTAACTACAACAGGGATATAGCCAAGATCAGCCGCATGGCGAACTGTTGGCTCAATGCCGATTTCGGTTGCCACGCCCACAATAATAACAGTTTGGATACCACAATCACGCAGAGCAATATCCAAAGGAGTACTCTCAAAGGCCGACATTGTGATCTTGTCGAAAACTGCTTCAGAGGAAAGCGGCATCATCTCTGGAATGAGTTGAAAACTGGGTGAGTCACGAAGAAACCAGGGTTTAACATCATTAACTGAGGTAGCTTTTTGCCATGCCTTTGCCGTCCTGAGTTGGAATACACCTGATAGCTCATTTGGCAGCGACATGTGGCGCATAAAAAATATACGTAAATCAACTTCTCTTGCTGCTTGAAGAACCTTTACAACCTGTGACTTGATCTCAGATCCATTGCTTAATTGGCTAAAAATACCTACCTGCATATCGTAGACGACTAAAGCCGTTCGATTAAGTTCGCAGGTTTCTTCCAAGTTTTCAGGAATTTCTAATCCAAATGCCTTCTCCATCTGTTTCTCCCTTGAGCTTACCTTTAGATAGTATCAGGTCAACTGTTATATGGCATTCTGCTGGGTCCGGTCAGCCTAACAACCATTTACTCAACCACTCGCTCTGCAATTCTGAGTTTTGCCGATCGCGCTCTAGGGTTCTCGTCTAACTCATCTTCTTGAGCAATGATCGGTTTTTTGGTTAACACTCGCAGCAACGGCGACTCTTTTAATCGGTGTTTGACAATCCGATCTTCTAAACTGTGAAAGCTAATCATCGCAATTCTCCCGTCTGGTTTGAGCCACTGTGGAGCCTGATTGACAAACGTTTCTAAAACGGTGAGTTCTTGATTGACCGCGATGCGAAGTGCTTGAAACACGCGAGTTGCAGGGTGAATTCGTCCGTAGCGATATTGACGAGGCACCGAATGCGCGATCGTTTCTGCTAATTCGGTTGTGGACTGAAAGGGTCGCCGCTCTACAATTCGTCGGGCAATTCTTCGTGAGAGCCGCTCTTCGCCATAGGTGTAGAAAATATTGGCAAGTTTAGTTTCATCCCAGTGATTAATGATCTCGGCGGCGGTGAGCGATTGCCCGCGATCCATTCGCATATCTAATGGTGCTTCATGGCGAAAACTAAACCCTCGATCGGCAATATCAAACTGAGCAGAACTTACGCCTAAATCTGCCAAAATGCCGTCAAACCTCGTCTCTCCTGGATCGAAATTGGCAAAATTAGTTTGCTGGAATTCGACTCGATCGCCAAATTCTGCTAGTTTTTGGGTTGCCGCTGCGATCGCCTGATCATCCTGATCGATTGCAGTGACACGCACCCCGTCTGCTGCCGCTAAGATCAGTGCTGTATGTCCACCCCCGCCAACCGTTGCATCTAAATAGTGACCGTGAGGACGAATCGCTAAACCCTCGATGACTTCGCGATGCAGCACTGGAATGTGTAAAAACTCAGGCGCGATCGCCAAATCAGAATCATCCGATACAGAAGTCATAGTTTTAGCCACCCAAACACATCACCCACCGTTAACTTTAGATCCTTCACTGTTGATCTTGCCTGTCTTTCCCATCTTAGAAGCATCGGTTTGGTTCAACATCGACTTCGCTCTATTGATTTTCTGCAAAAACTTCATTGTCAGCTAAATCTATTCCAGTCAACGTTTACAGCCAGCCATCTCTATAATTAAGAAGGCGCAACAAAAGCGAGCAACGATATACATTCAGCTAATTAAACGCTTTCGACTCAACTGCTGCCAGTCGCCTATTATGATCCGAGACTGAAGCAGGGCTATTCCAAAATCTGTAAGGGAGAGGCTGAACATCTATGGCAATGCTCGAAACCAAAACCGAACCCATGGTTCTCAACATGGGGCCGCACCATCCCTCAATGCACGGAGTGATGCGGCTGATCGTCACCCTCGACGGGGAGAACGTGATCGACTGCGAACCCGTGATCGGCTACTTGCACCGAGGCATGGAAAAAATTGCCGAAAACCGCACTAACATTATGTTTGTGCCCTACGTGAGTCGATGGGACTACGCCGCAGGCATGTTTAACGAAGCGGTGACAGTTAACGCGCCAGAAAAGCTAGCCGGAATCACGGTTCCTAAGCGGGCTAGTCACATCCGCGTCATCATGTTAGAGCTAAATCGCATCGCTAATCATCTACTGTGGCTTGGGCCATTCATGGCAGACGTGGGAGCGCAAACCCCGTTCTTTTATATCTTCCGCGAACGCGAACTGATTTATGACCTGTGGGAAGCGGCTTGTGGATATCGCATGGTTAACCATAACTATTTTCGCATTGGCGGCGTTGCGGCTGACCTCCCCTATGGCTGGATTGACAAGTGCGAAGACTTCTGTGATTATTTCATGCCCAAAGTGGATGAATATGAGCGGCTGATCACCGACAATCCGATCTTCCGCAAGCGGGTCGAGGCAGTCGGCACTGTTACACGCGATGAAGCGATTAACTGGGGTCTGTCTGGGCCGATGTTGCGCGCATCAGGCGTTAACTGGGACTTGCGAAAAGTTGACCACTACGAATGCTACGACGATTTTGACTGGGATGTGCAGTGGGAGACGGCAGGAGACTGCTTTGCCCGTTACATCGTGCGAATTCGGGAGATGCGCGAGTCGGTCAAGATTATCAGACAAGCGATCGCGGCTCTACCCGGCGGCCCGTTTGAGAATTTAGAAGCGAAGCGAATGGCAGAAGGGCCAAAATCTGAGTGGAATAGCTTTGACTATCAGTTCATCGGCAAGAAAATTGCACCGACATTCAAGATTCCCAAAGGCGAACACTACGTCAGAGTTGAGAGCGGGAAGGGCGAGTTAGGCATCTTTATTATGGGCGACGACAACCCATTTCCCTGGCGCTGGAAGATTCGGGCGGCTGACTTTAACAACGTGCAAATTTTGCCCCACTTGCTAAAAGGCATGAAGGTGGCAGATATTGTCACCATTTTAGGAAGCATCGATATCATTATGGGATCGGTCGATCGCTAACAAAATGTCTTGAAAGTCTCTTGATCTTGGAGGGATGTACTTTGGTGCATCCCTATTTTTTGTCTCAAAACGTTGAACGAATCGTTAAGGGAGTGATGGAATTCGTCATAGCTCTCAGTGATATCAACCACTGTCTAAACCCTGTGTTTCGTCAAGCTCCGTAAAACCACTGACTTTTTTACTTGTTCTTTATAGATTATAAAATCAGATTTAAACACCATATGTTGAGCCTTTAGACGTTTTATTTCAATCTGCGACACAATGGTTAAAAAGACGCAATGGTTAAAAAGAACGAAATTCATAAACTTGAGTCGTTTTAGGGTAGTATAAAGTGTTAGTAAAGTTAAGAGCGCTGAAAATGCTTTGTCGTCCGTAAGTTCTCAGTGCTTGAAAGGTGCCTCTATAAAATTCTTTCTGACTTGCATAATGTGCATCATGACTGGTGCAAACGTACGCTTCTTAATTAAGTCAGGATACTTAATATCTAACTAAATCTAAGTTCATGGGCTATGCCTTTTGAGCTTTTAAGGTCGGAAGTTGCGAGAGTTTCGATCGTGCCCAAAGCCCACAGCATTCTTCACTAGGCAAAGCAGTTTGTAGTGCAAAAGTCTGGAGATACAACCACTAAAAGTTTGCTTGAGCTAAGGGTTGACAATCTCAAAATTAACCGCTATCACTAGTAGAAAGCAAAGAGCAGTAACGCTACATCTAGCATCTGACCCGGCACGTCCTGAACCGCTCCCCTAAAGTTTGTCAACTCCATCCATTTCGTCAACTATTACTCCTCACCCCAATAGAACTATGAATTATCAAGAGCAATTGACTCCCTGGGCTGTCTATCAAACCCTGCCCGATCTTCAACGTCAGTTAGTTATTCGCTTCCGTCGCCGCACCGATGCCGATTGTTATATAAAGGTGCTGAAGCAAACCCGACCCCAGACTGATTTTATGATCGCTTTTGAAACGGTTAAGAAGGAAGTCATTCCTGCTGCGATCGCTTAACTCAACTCTAACGAGCCAGATGTTAGGGTTTAGAGGTCAGACAGAGGCTAATTTTTACTGTGAACGATTTACCCGATCGCACATCTGACCTTTCTAGTTTGATTACTCAGCAGATTCTCCACAGTTCCGAATGTCGGATTTCATTTGCTGAGTATATGGAGATGGCGCTTTACCATCCACACTATGGCTACTATGCTGCAAATCGCGGAAAAATTGGGGCGCACGGTGACTTTCTCACCTCGCCCCATTTAGCGGTTGATTTTGGTGAGTTATTGGCTAAACAGTTTGCAGAGATGTGGCAAATTTTGGGTCAGCCTCAGTCATTCACCTTAGTTGAAATAGGAGCCGGACAAGGACTATTAGCCGCAGATGTTTTGAGCGGTTTGCAACGTCATCATCCTGATTGTTTCGCTTGTCTAGACTATGTGATTGTTGAGAAAGCCGCCGCTTTGATGGCAGAGCAGCAGCAACGATTAAAGTCGTGGCAAGCAAAGGTGAAGATTGAGTGGCGATCGCTAGACGAAATTCCTGCTCATTCGATCACAGGTTGCGTCTTCTCAAATGAATTGATTGATGCTTTTCCGGTGCATCTGGTGACATTGACCGATCGCAAACTCCAAGAGATTTACGTCACTGCACAGCCGAACGGATTTGCGGAGGTGATTGATGAACCCTCGACTTCGAGGTTGACTGACTATTTTGATCTAAACGGAATTGATTTATTCTCGCCTAATTACCCAGATGGCTATCGGACTGAGGTCAACTTAGCGGCATTAGATTGGCTGAGTTTAGTCTGCGATCGTATCCAGCGTGGCTATATTTTAACGATCGATTATGGTTACACCGCGACTCGCTATTATAATCCCAGACGATCGCAGGGAACGTTGCAGTGTTACTACCAGCATAGCCATCACAACAATCCTTATATCAATGTGGGTCAACAAGATATCACGGCTCACGTTGACTTCACCGCACTAGAGGGGCAGGGCGATCGCTGTGGCTTAAAAACTTTAGGATTTACCCAGCAAGGGTTATTTTTAATGGCGTTGGGGTTGAGCGATCGACTGACGGCGCTCAGTCAAATTGACGCTAAAAATGCTCAAGACATTCAGAATGCAATTCTTCGTCGTGACGCGCTTCACCAACTGATGAACCCAATGGGACTCGGCAACTTCGGCGTTTTGATTCAAAGCAAAGGTTTGACAAAACAAGAAACCGAGCGACCTTTGATTGGGTTAAGGGAATTTTAATCTGATCGTAGGGACACGACATGTCGTGTCCTAATTGGGTCACGGGGACACGGCATGGCATGTCCCTACGGTTAATACGTGAGTTCGACGAGTTTTTTCGCTTCGTTCTCAGCGGCTTCTGCCCCCTAAATCCCCCAAATTGGGGGATTTAGGGGGCTTCCCGAATTCACACTGCCTTCAGCTCAGCAAAGATGTTCGGAGTGAACCACTTCTATCGAACTCATGTGGTTAATGGTCAGACGAACTATCGAGAACTCATCACCTCTAGGCGCACTGGGGCAATGCCACTTTGGATGACTCCCAAAACACGGGCGGCTCCTGTTGAAAGGTCAATCACACGATTGCCCGAAAAAGGGCCACGATCGTTGATTCGCACAATCACCGATCGTCCGTTATCTAGATTCGTGACTTGCACTTGTGTCCCAAATGGCAGAGAGCGATGAGCCGCCGTCATCGCATTTTGATTGAAAGTCTCACCACTCGCACTCGCGTTGCCATCAAATCCAGGGCCATACCAAGATGCCCAACCATTAATGCGAAGCTTAATCGGGCCTAGAGAAATCTGCTGTCCTCCATTGTTTGGCTTGTTAGGCACTCCTTTGAGCGGTGCGGCATCTCCGATCAGACGACGAAGCCGATTGGTAACTTGCAGCGCATCTTGCTCAGGGTTTTTGGTGGTGTCGGGCAAAATCGTATCGGCATCAACTGCCACGATCGTCGTCTTGTTAGCCTCGATGATGTAGCGATCGCCTTTTCCGTTGGGGGCTTGCTTCCATCTGACGGTGATGCCTTTTGCATCGACCCCTTGGCGATAGAGTTGGTTGAGTTTGGCAGCGATCGCGGTGGCTCTTGTGACCGGATCAGACTGCGAAGTTTGGGTAGAATTCTGACGCTGATCTGAAGAAGGTGCTGCTGCTGCACTCACAGAACCAGACTTGAGTTTGGCGATTTGAGAAGATTCATCAGTCTGCGTTGCTCCCATTTTTACGCCGTTAGAGGAGGCTGACTGTGAACCGACAAAGGTTAGAACCGGGATGTTGCGAACATAGAGCGTTGCGGCTTTGCGTCCAGCGCGCTCGTGGGTTTGAATCTTGGCGATCGAGTCCTCTGAGGACGGGGTTTGGCTCTGTTGCTCACCGACTTTGACAACATCGCCTATCGGCGAATGCGGGCGCGGTGGAGAATTTTGATCGGCTTCAGAAGCTTGACTCACCGCTGGGGATGATTCGGCGTTACTGCGTTGGTTGAGACCTAACAAGGTAGTGATCAACAGGGTTGCAGTCAGACCGCTAATAAGTTTTTGATTCATATCTCCGTGTGTGAAGGACATTTGCCATCGAGCCTGAGTTCGGTAAGCAGATTGCAAATTTGCAAGAGGCTTTTAGTTAACTCGTACTCGTTCCGTTTTTTACTCCCAGTTACAGAACTGCAACAGACTACCATGAAGTTTTTGCCCAGGGGATCAGGGTGCTATCAGTATGCAAAGAAACTTCATGTTACCTTCACACTGCGTGTTTGACTTCAAAGCCTTATCCTGCGATGGTTCTAGAAAAGTTTTAAGATTTGCTGCGATTAGGAACTTTACTAAAACTTCACACTAGCTTCACAGTGTTTGTAGGGTATGCTGAAGTCTTGTGTCTGCACAGCCAGAAAAACTCAGTGATTTTGCGTGGGTCAAAATTGCAGCACTCAGCATTGGTGACGGATACAGAGGTGTTCATTTCATGGATTATCGAGAGGCTGGGGTTGACGTTGAAGCAGGGCGGGCATTTGTCGATCGCATCGGCAGCATGATTAAACGCACCTATCGCCCCGAAGTGTTGGGCGGCATTGGTGGCTTTAGCGGATTGTTTCAACTGCCGACAGGCTATCAAGAACCCGTTTTGGTATCGGGCACCGATGGCGTGGGCACTAAGCTCAAACTCGCTCACACCTTAAATTGTCACGATACGGTTGGCGTTGATCTCGTTGCCATGTGCGTCAACGATGTGCTGACCTGTGGAGCAGAGCCACTGTTCTTTTTAGATTATTTAGCAACCGGGCATCTGCAACCCGAACAACTGGCAGAGGTCGTGTTAGGCATTGTGCAAGGGTGTGAGTTGGCAGGATGTGCGCTGCTAGGTGGAGAAACGGCTGAGATGCCAGGGTTTTATCAGGCAGATGAATATGATTTAGCAGGTTTCTGCGTCGGTATTGTCGAAAAAAGTCTGATTTTAGACGGCTCTCAAGTGCAAATTGGAGATGTAGCGATCGGGCTTCCGAGCAGCGGCGTACACAGCAATGGTTTTAGTTTGGTTCGCAAAATTGTCAGCGATCGTGGATTTGAGTGGAGCGATCGTCCCAAAATTCTGGCTGGAAAAAGTCTCGGTGAAGTTCTACTGACTCCGACTCACATTTACGTTAAGCCGATTTTGGCGGCGCTCAAACATCAGATTCCCATTCATGGCATGGCGCACATTACGGGGGGCGGGCTGCCAGAAAATTTGCCTCGCTGTTTGCAAAAAGACCAAACAGTTGAAGTGAATCCAAATAGTTGGGACGTTTTACCCATCTTTAATTGGTTAGCCACTCAAGGAAACGTTAGCCCGATCGATATGTTGAATACGTTTAATATGGGAATTGGGTTTGTGGTGATTGTGCCGCCCGATCGTGCAGCAGAAACCCTAGAATTTTTTGCGTCTCAAACAATTAAAGCATCCACGATCGGCACGGTGATTCCCGGTGCTGGACAGTTAGTTGGTTTACCTGCGTAAAATTGTGACCAAAACCCGCAAACAATTTGGTCAACATTGGCTCCGCAGCGAAAAGGCATTGGCTAAAATTGTCAGTTCGGCAGAGTTATCAAAGTCCGATCGAGTCCTAGAAATTGGGCCAGGTACAGGCGTTTTGACACGGCAATTATTAGCCCAAGCTGAAGCCGTTGTCGCCGTTGAAATCGATCGAGATTTGTGTCAACTTCTCGCTAAAAAACTGGGTCAAGTCAAAAATTTTCTGCTGCTGCAAGGAGATTTTTTATCGATTGACTTTGACGAACTTCTAGAACCTGCACCTGCCTTTCAAAATCCTAAAAAAGTTGTCGCCAATATTCCCTACAACATTACTGGGCCGATTTTAGAAAAATTGCTGGGCACGATCGCAAGTCCCAATCCCAATCCCTTTAACTCGATCGTGCTACTGGTGCAAAAAGAAGTGGCACTGCGGCTGTGTGCCAATCCTAGCTCGACCCATTTTGGTGCGTTGTCAGTGCGGGTTCAATATCTAGCAGATTGTCAGTTTGTTTGTGATGTCCCAGCTAAAGCCTTTCAGCCACCGCCAAAAGTAGATTCGGCGGTGATTTGTCTGCGGCCGCGTCTGGTTGAAAACCCGGCTCACAATCCGCGACAAATGGAGACGCTGATTAGACTTGGTTTCTCTAGCAAGCGCAAAATGCTGCGAAACAATTTGAAGAGTTTGATCGAAGGCGATCGACTGACCCAGATTCTGGAACAATTAGAAGTCAACCCTCAAGCTCGTGCCGAAGATCTCAGCGTCGCCAATTGGGTCGCACTCAGCAACACCGTAGAAGTCGTGGGCAATGGCTCACCCACCCTGACCCCAGAACCCTGACCCCCAACTTTTTATGCGCTCCTATTCTCTCGTTGCTCCAGCAAAAATTAATCTCTATCTGCAAATTGTGGGCGATCGTCCCGATGGGTTCCATGAGTTGGTGATGGTGCTGCAAAGCATCGAGTTAGCCGATTTAGTGACCGTGCGCCCGATCGGGGCAGAGACGATTCAGGTTCGGTGCAACCATCCCGATGTGCCTCAAGATCAAACAAACCTGGCTTACAAAGCCGCCGATTTGATGGTGCGGCAGTTTCCAGACTATTTTGCCAAGTTTGGGGGAGTCGAAATTAATATTCAGAAGCGCATCCCTCTGGGCGCAGGGTTAGCAGGTGGCTCTAGCAATGCGGCGGCGGTGCTGGTCGGTCTAGATCTAATGTGGAATTTAGGACTCACCCACTCCGAACTGCAAGAGTTGGGTGCAACGCTAGGGTCAGACATTCCGTTTTGCATCTCAGGCGGCACCTCGCTGGCGACCGGGCGGGGAGAACAACTAGACGGTTTGCCCGATCTTCACGATATATATGTGGTGCTGGCCAAATATCGCGATTTGCCAGTTTCGACTCCCTGGGCCTATAAAACCTACCGACAGCAGTTTGGTGACACCTATCCAAAAAGTGTGAGTGAGATAGAGACTCGAAAACAGCAGTCTAGAGGAATGATGGCAGCGATCGCCCAGCAAAATCTCGCTCAAATTGGTAAACTACTCCACAATGATCTTGAGCGCGTCGTGTTGCCCGAATATCTGCAAGTGCAGCAGCTCCGCGATCGCTTTCAAAGTTTAGGGGTGTTGGGCACGATGATGTCTGGTTCTGGCTCTACGGTTTTTGGGCTAGTCGAGTCTCAAGCCCACGCCGAGCAAGTTAGAGAGCAGATGAAAGGGGCGATCGCTGACCCCAATCTAGATCTCTGGGTTACGAGGTTTTGTCCGTCTGGAGTTCGGTTAGCAACCAGTTAATGAAATATGCCTGAATCTTCGTCTGAATCTTCTCAATCCAAGACTCGATCTAACGCAATGCCCAGCCCTCTCCAGTGCGTCTTGGGTTCGCTCGTCGCGGGTGGAATTGCGTTGGTTTTATACAACATGACTCAATCGATCGCCCTCGCTTTCGCTAACAGACCTTTGCAATATCACAACGTCACCACCATCAATATTGCCGTTGCAGTCAGAACATTGGTGGTTGGGTTAAGCGCCTTGGGCACCGGAATTTTTGGGTTAGCTGCCGTCGGGCTATTTGGCTTAGGCATTCAGGTTTTGATTGGGCAAGTAAAGCAGCGATCGACGGTAGACTGATCTAAGGGTTCGCAGATCCAGAAAGATTTTAGAATTGCCCTCTAGCTTTTCCACAGAACATTCAAAGTTTTCCACAGATCAACTGATCCAGCAGAATCGGTTTTTCTGCTCTGTGGAAAACTTTTTGCCTGTGAAGGGCTTTTCTTAATTTACGCGCTCAAACCCTGATTCTCTCGTGATGTTTGAGATGAACCGCTCCATACTTTATCACCTTTTAGCAAAGACGGTTTAAATTTTCCTCAAAAGAGAAATCTAGCTCAAAAGTTGATTGATTATGGCTGAGAACTATGTATGTACTGGTTTCTAGCAAAACGAGGTAGCCCGATCGCCCAGGGCGTGGATTAGCAATTCAATTTTTATATAAATTAGAGTTTTCCACAGCCTACGATCGTAATTCTAGATTTCAAATTGCCAACGCGCTTACCGCTTGATGCCTCAATATTAGAGAATTATAGATAGTCCGTCTCAATCTCCTTGAGCAGATTCGTTTCGTAATTCAAAATCTCGAAGAATTTTTTATGACATATCTCTGGTTCAAAGCATTTCACCTTGTGGGAATTGTCGCCTGGTTTGCAGGAATGTTTTATCTACCTCGACTGTTTGTTTATCACGCAGAAGCTGACGAACAATCAGAGCCAGCGCGCACCATTCTCAAAAATCAATACCAGATCATGGAGAAGCGCCTTTATAGCATCATCATGACTCCTGCAATGTTGTTGACGGTTGTCATGGCGATCGGGCTGGTCACCACCGAACCAGACGTGCTCAAAGAACCCTGGCTGCACGCCAAACTTGCCTGCGTTGCAGTTTTGCTGGTTTATCACCACTACTGCAAAATTATCATGAAGCGACTCGCTGCCGACGAATGCAAAATGACTGGGCAACAGTTTCGCTGGTTTAACGAGTTGCCGACTGTGTTTTTTGTGATTGTCGTGATGTTGGCAGTGTTTAAGAACAATTTACCCACTAGCGCCACCGCCTGGGGAATCTTTGCCATGATCGTGGCAATGGCGGCGATCATTCAGCTTTATGCTAAAAAGCGCAGACTGGCAAAAGAGAAAGAGCTGGCAGAAGCCACCGTTGCAACAAAATCGACTTCAGAAGTGGGCGCTTAGGATTGTAAATTAACGTGAATTCGATGAAGCTTTTCGCTACGGTTGCAAATCCGGGCTGTCCCCTAAATCTCCCAATTTTGGGGGACTTTGAATCTCAATTCTGGGCTTGAAGTCCCCCAAAATTGGCAGGACTGGTTTGTTGAAAAAAGAATGATGTTGAAGCCCTTATGAATTGGTTGCCTCTGTACATAATGTTCAAAGCGATCAAGGGAGAAATAGGGAGTCTAGCTTTTTTCTCTTACTAATAAACCAGCCCTGCCTTCAGGGCCGGGGATCAATTTGTGGCTGACATTTCCCACTGCTTCAACCGCAGGCCTACCCCGCTTGGCAAGCACACCCATCACCGCATTGGCGATCGTCGCATTGTTGCGCGCATTAAAGGAAGACTGTTGCTCGATCGGAGGGGCTTCAAAGCTGGCTAATTCGTCTGGAACTGCCTTCATTTGAGCATCAGGTGTAGATGCCGCGTCTGCGGTTTCAGTCAAAAGCGGGCTGCCAAGGGCAATCGCGGCGGCTCCTGCTCCGGTGACTTTCTTCTCGATAGTTCTGGAGTCATTTGTTCGTTAAAGAGTGGGCGATCGTGACGCAATTTAAGCGAGGCATCGAGCGATTTCTGCGGTGTGTTGATCTCGTTGCCTACGATCGCCGTATTCTTGCGTTATTCGTTTGTCAAATTTCTAAAACGAAGATCACGAGAAGGATTCAGCGCTGTGGATACAACAGCGATAACAGGTTGAAGAACGGCACTCAAGCCGCTTGTAGCTACGAACATTTGAGGCTAATCTTAAAAAGATCAGCGTCACCTCTCCTCTAGCCTGAGTTAGGGCTGTGGAACCAATAAAGTATTTCCAAGAGACTATTCTTCTGTTAAAAACAATTGATTGATTTAGATCTTGCACCTGTGTCATCTGGGCGATAAGAACCTGTTGTTCATGGCATTCTCCCGCCCGAACTTCAGTTCAGGGCGGGTCAACGGACTGACTAAAAATGCTGCAAGCTTTCAGTTAACCTTGACCGATCGCGCCGTCAAGGAGTCGCTTGCTTGAGTACTTTTTCAACCTGCTTAGGGGCGCGCATTTCTAAAAATAAACGTATTGCCCGATCGAAACTCTCTCGACTTTTGCCTATCTCTTGCATGGCTTGATAAGTTAACCCTAACTGAAAATAAGCGTCTGCTAGATCACATTTTGCGCCCATTCTATCGAGAAGCTCGATCGCTTCTATGTGTCGAGTGAGGGCAGTTTTAAATGATTTTTGCTGACGATCTATTTCCGCAAATCCGTTGAGGGTTTTGGCTTTAATTTGGGTATAGTGTCCGGCTTCGGCAAAGGTGAGCGCTTGACGATATAAAGCGATCGCTCGGTCAAAATTGCCTAAGTTGAGGTAGGTTTGACCGAGAATTTGCATGAAATAAGCAAATCTTACAGACTGCTCGACTAATGGGGCTGAAAGCGTGTGATGAATATCATCGGCTAAACTCAGCGCGTCTGCTCGCTGCCCCAAATAAGAATAGACAAGTGCCAAACAAACAGACGCTTTTTCTGCCCAACGATGATGCTCGGTGTTTTGCGCGGATCGGATCACTTGCTGAAATAAACAAGCCGCTGCTTCGAGTTCCCATAAATCGATTTTATAGAGACCCATGCTCAACTGTGAGTCTACGGCTAACATGTTTAGATAATAAAACTGGCGCTTTGTTTCGGCTGTGAATGTGAGTACTTTAATCGCTTGATTGGCTAAAGAAATCGTCTTTTCTTGGCACTCGATCGCGTCATGAATATTGCCCGTGATCCATCGTAAGTCACCCAAAATATTATAGAGTTCACTTAAATTTTGATCGGACTGAATATTACAAATTATCTGGCTAATAGCAGCAAGAACAGGCTGCACTAATCCCATTCGATAGAGTGTGCTGCCCAGAGGTAAAAACTGCCGCCATTGATTATTTCTGCTCTTTAGAATGACAATGCCTGCTGACTCGAAATCGTCAATTTCAACATAGTGATAGTAAGCTTCTAAAGCGGTTAAAGCATCTTTTGTGGTCTCGATCGTTTCAACACGGGTCGTCCAAAATTCTGCGGCTTTCGCATTCACAATTTGCCACTCGTCACTCGTTCGCAACCGAGCGATCGCTTCAGCTCTAATCACGGGGTGCAACCAATATTCGTTGTGATGACACTCGATTAGAGAGCGATTTCGCAACGACGCGATCGTGGCTCGATGATCATCGGGGTGAACGTCCCACAGCAAACACTGCAACGCCTGCGCTGTCAGAGTCGGCACATCTTGATAGCGATAGCATCCCAACCGACAAAATAAGCGATAGGCTTGAGGGTCAAGGCTTTGCAGGCGGTTGACTTGATTTGCCACCAAATCCTTTAGATCGGTCGTCACCCACAAATCGCCGTGTGTTTCCTGCCAGTAGACAACCATATCGCCCCCTAGATCCTCCCAAATTGCCCCACAGAGGATGCCCATTGCCTTGGCGTTGCCTCCGTAGGCGCGGTGCATCTTTTCGATCGTTGGGGCATCGATCGCGATCTTTCGATGGGTGAAAAATTCGTTCCAGGCGCGTTGATCTAAGCCTGGAAGCCGATAGTGAGCGACGTTGAGACTTGACTCACACAAGCGATCGCGGCTCGTCACCAGCGTCACAGACTGCACTCTGGCATCTGCCAAGACGCGAAACAACTCAACATAGCTACGATGAAGAGCAATGAAACGACCTTGTTGATCGAGGGCAGGTTCTAGATTGTCAATCAGCACCCCGATTCGACGATCGTGCAGTTGTCGTTTCAGTCGTCCTAACGTCACCCCAAATTCGATGCCGGGTTCTTGATTAAAGTCTTGTTTGAGCCACTCTTCGACCACCCGTTCGGCTGAAGTGATAGTTTGGGTTTCTTTGGCCATCAACAGTTCTAAAACCAGGTCAAACCCTTGAGTTTGAAGATATTGCTGCGCTAGTGTGGTTTTGCCTAAACCGCCTTCGCCTTGAATCACAATCACCTTTGCGCCTTGGTTAATCAGCGCGTCGAGGTCAGCGATCGCACCAGTGCGTCCGACAAAGTGAGGCCTGAGGCTAGCCGATTTTTTGGCAGTCGGAGCGATTTGAAAATAACGAGATAGGGCGGTGCGACAGTTGCTTTTGGTGATTTTTTCGCCAAGCTGTTTTGAGAGAAATTGCCAGAGATCGGCGCTAACGTCTTTGACGTGTCCTTCGGTGCAGCCATAGTGGGCAGCGATTTCTAAATATTTGTGCCCCTGCCAAACCTTTTGCAAAACGGTTCTTTGCAGGTCGCTGAGGCGTTTTCCAGTGTTAGAAACAATTAGGGCATCCACCCAAGTTAAGACGGCTTCAGCATCCATCGATCGTGACACACCATAGATGCATTGAGTCTATCCTGTCGGCTTCCGACTTTTTCCGACTTTTTGAAATCCTTAAATTGCCGACTTCGCCCGACTGACAAACCCTTGGGTTTCTTTATAAGCTGTCAGCAGCTCAACAATTGCTTGATTTACACCGATTCAAATCATCAGATTTTCGATTCGCTAAAGGTGAAAATTCTATGATCAATGCGCCTAATTGTAGACTCGTCAACGCCGATTCATGCAGTGAGAATTCTAGAAATGAGAGTCACATTTATGATCGAATCAATCGGCTACTCGATCGCTATCTTTCGTTTGAACACCTTCATGAACGGTTGCGAGATCTGCCAGTGCAATTTGAGAATCCGCAACCGCGCCCCTGGAGTTTGATTGATTGGCATCTCGATCACCAGCAGATTGTGGGCATTGACCCAGACGTGTTTCTTTCGATTTTGGTGGGCGCGATCGATACCGAAGCGCCGATTCGTGCCTATACCGAGACGAGTCGGCGCTATTTAGAAACGCTGCATCCACCGCTTGCCCGCTTTGTGGGAGGCACGACTGATTCAGACGGTGTACTCTTAGAACCCGGATTATGGGAGAAAGAAGAACGCCAGCATACGCCTGCTTTGCTCAAAATTTATGGGCAGCTTGCGGGTGAAAAAGTTGCCCCAACGCCTCGTGCTGTCCGTCAATATGAGCCGTCGGGCGATCTTCGCACTGACCTCTATCGGCATGGGCTACGGGTGCGACCTCCATCCGATACATTGGAAAAAACCGATTACCTTTTGCTCCATAAGGGTTTTGAGTGCCTGTAAAATTGATCAATGGATAATCAAAAGGACTACTGTGAAATCGTTCAAAAACCTTATCAGCAGGAGGCTTGAGTCACTTTAGTATCAGGTAGAGGTCGCACCCTGGGCTACACCGCATCGCGACAGAATATGGAGCAACCTGTTTATATCTCTGGTTGATGGCACACTCTACCGGGTCGCTTCACGACATCCTGGCAGAATTGGCGCAAGACGAAATCAACCACATGACTAAATTTTGGGGGTTTGGGGTCTGGGCGTTTCCAGAATCTTCGGTGCGTCACATTTTTCTGACGCTGCTCAAAACTATGAAAGGGCAAGTCACTTATCGGGCTGAACGCAGCAGTTTGATTGGCACCTTACACCGGATGATGAACGTTCTGTCGTGGCGATCGTGGTCTTGGACAAACCGAGCCACCTTTTCGTTTACCTGCTTACGCACTTTGTGGCATCTCTGGCGCTGGAATCAGAGTCTAACGCCCGACTATTTGCAGAGTCTATTTGGGAAAAATCAAGCATGAGAAACCCGCCTGTTCACCTAGTCACGCATAAAATCCCCATGTCTTCTAATCTTTTTTCAACGCTTCCGTCTGATTTAGACCCCGATCGCTTGCCTCGCCACGTCGCTGTAATTATGGATGGCAATGGTCGATGGGCAACTCAACAAGCACTGCCCCGCATTGTTGGGCATCGTCACGGCGCTAAGACGCTCAAAGACCTGGTGCGGTGCTGCCAAGACTGGGGAATTGAAGCGCTGACCGCCTATGCGTTTTCGACCGAAAATTGGAGCCGCCCGATCGAGGAAGTCAACTTTTTGATGCTGTTGTTTGAGCGGCTGCTGCGTCGAGAATTGGCAGAAATGCAGCGCGAGCAAGTGCGAGTCTCATTCTTTGGAGATTTATTGACATTGCCAAACATCTTACAACGCGAAATACACACTGCGATGATTGCGACTGAGAATAATCAGGGCGTTCGACTTAACATTGCAGTCAACTACGGCAGCCGGACTGAAATAACGCAAGTGTGTCGCCAAATTGCAGCGCAAGTAGAACGGGGAGAACTTCGATCAGACGCGATTAGTGAACAACTGATCACTAACGCTCTCGACACATCAAAGATGCCTGATCCTGATCTGTTGATTCGTACGAGTGGCGAGATTCGCTTGAGTAATTTCTTACTCTGGCAGCTTGCTTACACAGAACTGTATTTCACCGATGTTTTGTGGCCAGATTTCAATCGAGTCGCCTTTCATCAAGCATTGTTGGAGTATCAACGGCGCGATCGGCGCTTTGGTCGAGTTACCGCCGCATCTGCTTAAAGCGATGGCTACGAGGTGAATCGAAACTTTCCGATAATGGATTGAAAGTCCCAGCGAATTTGATCGGCTGGATAGTCATAAAGAACGGTGAGCACCATGATCGTCTGGCGATCGCGACTCGGAAACACCACGTTATCTGCACACACTTTGTCACACCACGGGTAAGAAATCGCGGGCTGCCCTGCAAAGCTATAGCTTCTAGGAGTATCTTGGCGATTGCTGAAGTTAGACTCCGCCGTCTGTTGGCTCACCCATTCCAGAGCAGAAAGTCTATTAGGATTGCTAAACGCTGCAATCACAATGCTTCCAGTCTGATCTTTCGTTGTTGGCTGAAGCCGTATGCCGCGACTTTCTTCGGTGGCATCTAAGCGATAGCTAGGCGGATAGTCAATTTTGAACTTAAAACGCTGGCTTTGATAGGTTTGATAACCGTCTTGATTGGTCTGGGCGACCTGTGGGGAAGCAGTGACAGCGCGTGCGATCGCCGCCACATTATGAGACAAGAAGCTCAATACAATTAACGCTCCGGTCAAAAAACTGACTCGTTTAATTTGCGAAATAGTGTGTGTCATGAGAGTCATTCAAACAACAGGTTAAGAAATATGATCTTAAAAGACTGATAATTATCAAATGAGGCTATTTAAATAGTATCGATAATCTCAAAGCGATCGTCAATTTTCTGTCTCAGACTAAGCAACTCCCCAAATTTTAACCGTTTGATCTTCACTGCCACTGACTAGTAAAGGGCGATCGTGACTCACTGCGACTGCTGTCACTAAACTGGAATGCCCTTGCAATAAGCAGACTTCTCGTGCGGCGTGTAAATCCCAAATTTTGATGGTTTTGCGGCTACCGCTAATTAAGTGTCTGCCTTCGTTTACGGTCACGGACGCGATCGTTCTCGGCTGTTTTTGAGCAGGAGTCACTGGCTGCTCAGTTCTGAGACTCCAGGATTTTATAAGCTGTTGTTTGGTTCTAATCGTGAAACTGTCTTCGTCAGGGTCGATAGAAATCGCAAACACGATCGCCCAGACATTCACACTAAACAGTTCCTCTTGTGCCTGCAAATCCCAGACTTTAACTACGCCATCTCGACTGGCGCTGATGACAATCTCTTGATCAGGACGGTAGACAAAACGCCGCGTGGCGATGGCGATCGCGGTGACTCCTGCGGCGTGTCCTGCCAAGGTTGCTAGACATTCAAACAGCGCATAGGGGCTATAGTCGTCTAACGCCTTTTTTGCCTTGAGTTCACACCGCTTTTGCAGCAGCAAATACGCCACTTTTTGCACCACAAGCGACGAGTCTTGCAGCCCTTGAATCAACAGATCCAACCCGACACTGGCGCTCCCTGCTTCTCGAAGTGCAGCGATGCGCTGGTCTATGAGATCACTGGCAAACCGTCGTTTGATTCCATCTAGCCCGCCTAGCACAACACTTCCCGACGGGGCTGTCACCTGACCACCCAGCACCGCGTCATCTCTTTTGGGTTGATTTAAAGGACTGATCACACCGCCTATTCTACTGTTTGCAGCCCACAGAATCGTCAGCAGTCGGAGCCGCCAATTTTTCATATACTAGCTTGGCAACAAATGATCTGGCATCTGAACCGCCCTCGCCCTAAACCTCTCCCCAAAGAGAGGGAATAAGATTCTGGCTCCCTTCTCTTTGGGGAATAGGGTGAGAACGGAGTATTTATGCAGGAAGTCTATTGAAGCAGCAGATCCTCTAAAACGTTTCTAAAATCTTCCCGATCAAGTATGCTGAGTTCACGACTCGGTTCTGACGGGGAGCAGCCGTCAGAGGAAACAGGGAAAGTGTAGTGAAACTCTACCGCTGTCCCGCAACTGTGAAGGAAATGAAAAATTAGAAATGAAAAATTTGTAGGATGTGTGCTTCTTACCATTTTTAATTTTGCATTCTCCAAGTCAGAACGCCTGCCGAATCGCCTAACATCGTCTCATTTACGAGGTACAAAATGACGACTCAATCTTATTCTTCAGTTCAGCAAAAAATCGCACAGCGGACGCTATCAGTTCCGGTGCAATCAGCCCTTTACGTCTCACTTTTCGCACTGATCCTGTGGACTGTTTACTTCACCACCTATCCAGCTATTCACGACAAAGTGCATTCACTGCGTCACCACACTGCGCTTGTGAGTTGTCATTAGGGCTGAGATTCAGCCCATTTGTGTTGTGATTGCAGAATAAAACGATGTCAAAGTTCAAGCGTTCAGCGCTTATCAGTGTGATTTGTCTGATAGGAATGATCCTTTATGGTTGGATCGGGTTCTCCCAAACTCCCCAACCTTCTATACGATTAACAACCCGCCCAGTTGTAAGCGAGATTAAACCATTTGAAGCGGAGGCAACCAGCCCCCAACCCCCGGTGCAGTTGACACTGCAAGCAATAGATGAGTCAGGTCATTCTGTAGAAAACGCCAAGATGCGGCTGCAAATTCTGACTCGATCGCAAAACCCCTGGTTCACAACAGATTTCCCGATCTCGGAAGGCACAACGCTGTTAGATCTAGAAGCTCTAGCGCCCAAGGGTGAGCTACAGATTCAACAAATGTTGCCAATTCGAGGAACTTACCAACTGTTGGTAGATGTGATGCCGATCGTCCCCAATGCCTTTGCACCGATTCACCAAACTCTGACTCTATCGGTGCCAGAGAACTGGGTTAAATATCGTAACTTTGGCATTTTGGCAGCAATTTTGCTAGCAGCAGGGCTAGGAGGTGGTTGGTTAATTGGCAGTGGGCAACCCATTCAGCCAGGAGAAATTGCACCGCAACGGGTGAGATTGTTGCTGAGTGGCGTGACTGTGGTGGCGATCGCGGCTCTCCTCTATGTCAACATCAGCGCTGAACTGGGTCAATCTCATAGGTCGATGGCAATGTCTCACATGACAGAAGACGTGCCTACATCCGACAAGCCATCCAAAGTGCAATCTCAGGGTTTAGAGATGCAACTTTCGGGTGACTCAAGTGCTACTGTGGGTCAACTTGCTAAACTGCAAGTCGGTGTAATCGATGTCAAAACCAAGCAACCTGTCACCGATGTAGCTTTACGGATCAAAACCACACAGCTAGAAAATAATTGGGTTGCGTTTGCCTACCAGGGCATTCCAGACAGCACCGGAAAACTCGCATGGCAGCAGCAGTTCTTTGATGGTGCGCCCCATAATATTGAGGTCGAAGTTGCGCCTCAGCCAACCTCTACACGACGGTTTCAGCCATTTCAAGTCGCTCAGAATATTCCTGTAGAAGGCGTTGCGCCGCCGCTGGTTGTTCGATTGATTTCGCTTGCTTACATGACAGGAATCGTAGGCGTTGGTTTGCTGCTAGGACTGTGGCTACAGCGGCGACGAACTCAGCAGTCACCACCCACTTTGAAGCGTAGTTTTTCTTAGGAATCTGGAGCGGCTTTGTTGGGAAGCGATCGCGCTTCAACAATCAACGTCGTGCCCTCTTTGAACGATCGCTCCTTGTTTAGTATCGATTCAATCTAACTATGCACTGGCGAATGCACGAGCGATCGCGCCTGTGAATTTTGCTTTGGGGTGGGGCGATCGCGGCAAATTTATGGATGTGGGCAGTGTTCACCCTACTAACTTCTGTTTATTTATCAATCTTTCAGGTCATCAAAATCAACCGCAGTGTAAAGAATATTATCATCATAGATTCTCTTGAGAACGGCTTTAGCATCTTCATGGTTTTGAACAAAGCGGTTGGCACTGAAGAGTACAAGGTCTCTTAGTGTGTCTTCAGGCAATGAACTTTCAAGAACCTTCCTGAATGCCGCTGCTAACTCCCACTTATATTGATGGCGATCTTTTAAAACTTGCAAAGCTCTTATTGTGGCTTCAAAATAATCAGGTTCTTGGTGATAGAACCTGACAAGAAACTCACTAACAATATCTAAATCATCCTGACTAATCATTGGATTTTTCTTAACGCTCTGGGTGAGCAGTCTCTACTTTGTAAAGGCGTTTCTCGCTGTCTGTGAGTACAATAACTACAACAACATGGTTCAAGGAACCGATTGGAACCGTTTCCATATTTGAACCTAGTTCATAGCCCACACCTAAATTCTGAGAGAACTTATGCTTGATTGGCGGGCGTAATGTTGTCCCAACTTCTAAGGAACCACCATTTTTATCAGTAAAGCCTTTATCGATTTTCTCCTGATTCTGTTCTAATGCTTCCGTTACTGCTTTCTCCATGATCTTTTGATCATAAAACTTAGTCGCTCGAAAAGTTATATTCAAGTGCCATTCTGTATTCAATGCATATTCAATCGCAGATTTGTCGTCTTCTTTAATATTCAACAACCAGCGAAGCTTGCTCTGTATATCTTTCACTTGGGCTTCTAGACCTTGACCTTTATCTCCTTGAATTCTCTTCAAAATTTTCTCAAGTTTGTCTGGCTTAGCCGTTTCAGTTTGTTTCCATAATTCATCAATTGTTTTCCTTATATTTTCAATTTGCTCTTTATAGAGCTTCTCTCTTTTTTCGCGTTCCTCCCGAAATCTTTTCAGCGGCTCTTCAAGACGCTCCTTCAAGTAAACTGAATTAACTCTTGAACCATGTTTAGTTAGAAGATGTACCTTCTTATCCGCATCTTCTGATGATAAGATGTCTTCCTCATGAGCTGCAAAGCCACCAGGAGCTAGCTTGAAGGATACTCCTTTTTTACCACCCAGCTTATGTTTTGGGCCTTTCTCTTCGGGATTAATCTTGGCTTCTATATGGTATTCATCCTCAGCATCTTTGAGTAACTGAAGCGAAGTTAATTTGTACTTCGATTGAATTGTAGGCAGTTTTGTTTTGACGCTGTCGGGGGTTGCATCTTTTTCCGCCATGAGTTTATCCGCTTCACCCACACCTTGGTCAAGGTCAGCTTTCTTTTGCTGATCTGTACGCTCATCTGGTTTATCATCTTTGCTCTTGCCAAATCCAAGAAGTTTGCCAGCAGATTTGACTAAGTTGTAGGCTTTGTTAATCAGCCAATTGATCGCTTTACTGACAGGTGCCTGAACTTTCTCGATGATTTCTCGAACCTTCTTGCTGATGCCAGTGACACCCAGCAGGGCAGCCAGGAAGCTGATCACCACAGGAACGGCTTTGGAGAGGGCATTTTCTACGGCACTGGCGGCAACGCCGATCGCACCCTCGGCGATCGCGCCAACCGAATCAAGCACCGCATTAACCAGGGCAATAATCTGACTGCCCCGCTCGACAAAAAACATGATGATGTCATAGATTGCCTTGCAGGCTTTGATAAAGGCCCCAGCAGGATTGAGTAATCCGATAATCCAGGTGATTCCCGCCTTGATAATGCTGTCGCTAACGAAGGACTTGATGCCTTCAATCACCACATCCTTCAGACTGCTGAGTTGCTCTTTAATGTACTCCCACACTCCCACAATGCCCTGAGTCATTAGAATCTGGAAAATCTCGGCGGTGGTTTCCATCGTCTTGACCACTTTCTCACCCAAGGCTTTCACCGCACGGGCACGAATGAACGCCCAAGTTGCCCCCAGCACTTGCATGACCAGACTGAGAATGCTCTTCAAGTCAAAGCTCTCTGGAATCTGAATCCCGGCTTCTGCGATCGCGCCGAACAACCAGCCCATCAATCCTTTCTGCAAGTGCGAGGCAATATTTCCAACAAAGTTCATGAAGCCCTGTTTCACGCCAGCCACCAGGTTACCCAGAAAGCCGATCGGGTCTTTGATGATTTTGCCAATCACCGAGGCGGCTTTTGACAGCACATCCAAGAGCATATTTTTCAGCGCTAGGATGGTTTTGATCACTCCAGCAATGGCATCAATGGCTTTATCGACCAAGCCGCGGTTTTCGGCTTTCATCTCGTCGATGCGAGTGTCGATCGCCTGCAATTTTTCGTTATATTTTTGGGCTAAAGAATCAATCAGTTGATTTTGCTTATCGTCAACACTTTGCTCTAACTGGTCAAACTGCCCTTGGATTTTTTTGGCATCCTCCTGTAATGCTTTTCGCAAAGAGGGTTCCTGTTCTGATAGCTTCTGCTCAATTGCTTTTTTGCCCTTGGCAATTTCAGCTTTTGCCTCATTTAGCCCCTTTTCGACCAGAATGGAAACCCGATCGAGCACCGCATCCATCTGAGCAATATAAAGCTGTCTGCCCTCTTGATAAAAAGCATTCACTTCACTCGGCAAGCCCAAGAGTTTATCTTTCAACCACAGAATGCTTCCGCCTATCCTGTCATAGCGATCATCCTTGTAGGTCTTCATCCGCCGGGTAACATAATCCTCAAAATTTTGCTGGGCGGCGGTAGCCCCCGAATCAAAGGCTTGGTTGACCTCGGTGTCTAAGCGGGCGAGGCGGTCTTCAGCCGCTTTCTTGGTTTGAGCATAAGCAGTCTGAAGTTCATTCGCAACGTCCTTGCGCTTCTGCTCATCCTGGTTTTTGGCTTGCTGTTGGGCAGTGGTAGTTTTAGTTTGCGCTTGCCCGCGTACGGCGTGCATTCCAGTCAGTTGCGCCTTTGCTGTCGTGACTGCCTGCGCTTGCGCTTGCGCTAATACTCCCTGTTCACCCTGGCGATAGGCTTGAGGAGCGGTGACTGCATCTTTTTGCGCCTGTTGTTTCGCAGTTGCCGCAGTCTTAAAATCCGGCTCGTTCGATTTTTTCAGTTGGCTTTCTGTCACCTCGGCTTGAGCCATTTGTTGGTCAAGAGATTGACTTCCAGCTTGGAGGGATATCTCGGCAGCAGTTTTAGGTTTGGGCGCTGCTTGGGCGGCATTGATCGCTCTGGGAGGGGCACCCGACGGATTAGGCGGTAAGGGCGTGACGGCTTTGGACGCAATGCCGCTGGGGTCGGGGGTGCCTTTGACCTTAGCCTCGATCGCTCCTCCCGACTGCTGTTTGCTGCTAGTCACCTGTCCGGTCAGCTCACCTTTGACAGCCCCAACTTTACCGCTTTCTTTGAAATTGTCGGCTTCCTCCAGATTTTTGGGGGCAGCGGCGGCAATCTTGGCAACGAGGGCAGCTTTGAAGGCTTTGCGGTCAAAGGCTTTGGGTTGCTGCTGATCCATCTGCTGCACCTGTTTGCCTGCGGCCTTACTGGTAACATCGTTCGCAGGAGGCACTGCGGCAGTCTGAGCTTGAGCCGCTTTGCTTTTTGCAGGCTCATGGTGCTTTTGTTGTTTTGCAGCAGCTTTTGCTTTTTTGACCACTGCCTGAAAGGCTGGGTCTTGAGCAGGGGAAGTGGGCGCTTTACTGCCACTCACTTTTTGCTGGATTGTAGGACTGGAGTTTTGAGAAATGGCGATCGCCCCGTTTTTCTGCAACTGCAAGCGAGGGTGCCCAGTCCCACCTTCTGGCTGCGGCTGCACGATTTTGCGCTTCGCTACCAGAGAGGCTCCTGGGTTTTGCTGGATCGTATGGGTTAATTCGTGTGCCAGAAGCCACTTGCCTTGGCTGGTTTGGGGTTCATAGCGTCCAGCGTTGAAGAAAACATCTTGACGTAAGGTAAAGGCTTGAGCGTTGAGTTGGCGAGCAGCCTCACTGGCTTGAGAATCGGTGTGGATGCGGACATTGCTGAGGTCGTAGCCGAAGCGCGGTTCAAAAAAGGCGCGGGTGGAGTCGGGAAGGGGCTGTCCACTGCCGCGCATCGTCTGAATCCGAGTTTCTAGGTTGGAAGTGACAGCAGGCGTTGATTGGGTTGCTTTTGCCTGAATTGGTTCTTCTTCAACCTGTCGCTGAAGCATCTGAACAGGTTCTTTTTCTTCCTCAACTTGCCGTTGCAGCATTTGCACAGGTTCTTCTTTTTCTTCCTGTCGCTGCATGAGTGGCGTGACGCGTCCGATCGGGGCTGCCTGAATCGTTTCTTCTTCAGAAGGTTGGCGCTGCACGATCGGATTAGGCATCCGCATCACAGTATCGGCAACGCGATCAGCTTCTTGCTCATAGGCATCGTTGGGCTGACTGACGCTGAGTTTTGCTTGAATTAACTGAGTGACAGCCCGATTGCCGAGTTGTTGTTGCAGTTGCAGCAGTGGGTGAGAAGCATGAGTCGCGATCGGCGGTTTGGAGGTTGGCGCAGCACTCTGTTGCCGACTGCTTTCGAGGGTGGTAGTTTGATCCGATCGCTGGTCTCCCATAAAACCTTCCCGCTGATGTGAGAATGTTCAAATCCTAGCTTGCAAACTGATAGAAACACGGTTTGTGAAACCATTTGTCAAATTAATGGTTTGGGTGTGTTGCTCAAAATTTCATTCAAACTGGGCTTCTAGATGGTTAATGCGCTCTGTCATGGTGGCGATCGTGGTTTGTTGGGCTTGCATCACTTTCGTTAAAACGGCGATAACGTCCAGCGGCCCAACTGATTTTCTGTCTAAAGATGCCAGCAAATCTGGAACATCTTCTGCAATAAAGCCAGTATGACGGGTTTCTTGAGTGTCTGTTTTATAGCTAAACCTCACCGGATTGAGACCGTTTAACGCTTCGGCCGCTTCCTCAGTGGATAACTCAACAATGTTCTGCTTCAATTCACGAGATGACACAAATCTGCCATTAACAATATCAACTCCTTGGGGATAGTCATTGGCAATGTTAATAATTAACTTGTTACCGTTATCTACTAATGCTCGACAAGGTGATCCTGATGGGTTACCGCTGGGGTTGGTGCGGGCTGAGAGAATCAAATCACCTGCCCCATTGAGTGCCATTAGTCTTATGCCGCCACCGGGGTTGTCTCGTGCATCATTATGACGACCACCCCTAAACCAGCAGTAGTTATCTCCAGACCTGAAGTAAGTGGTGCCGGACTGCACACCAATGCCATAATCTTCAGCCCACAGATTGATCATTTGACGAACCGCAGCGCCAAAACTCAGGCGACCCCCAGGGATACTGACTTCGCCCCCGGTGTCTTGCAGAACCACCTTCCCAGTCGATGCAGCAGAGCGAATATACCAATCTCCCGTTGCGCCCCAGTGAACGTGCGAGAAGTTGGGACCAATATTTGGAGCATAGAATACAGCGGTGTTATTTCCCGCATTTTTTGACGAAGTTTGAACAAAAAGTTTGGCATCTGGTGTCATGTTGCCAATGCCAACATTGCCGCCCCCGGCTGGATTAGCATCGATCGTCATAATGTACTGACCTTCTGCCATATCCGCAAAATAGAAATGGCGATCGCTATGCAAACCAAACAGTAAGTTTCCACCGGGATGAGTTATTGCAGAATGAGCACTCTGACCAAATTTGATTGCTTCGTACCATCCATTCCAGGTCGTAGAGTTAGCGGTCACTGTCAAACTAGAGTTAACTTGCAGCAACCCTGAAGAATGCGTCGATCGTAGACTGCCATGCACTTTCACTTGATCGGTGTCTGCATCACCCAGTTCCAGGTCTCCCTGATGCTGTTCAATATTGCGAAAGGTGGTTGTTCCCGTTACATCCAAGTTGCCTTGCACTGTCAAGTTATTTTGAACCGTCAGCGAACCAGTCAGGGTGCTGTCACCCGCTTGTTTGACCACTCCCGTCAAGGTGGAGCCATCTCCTTGAAAAGATGTAGCTTTAACGGTGCCATTGACCTCCAGTTTGGTGGTTGGCGTAGGGTTGCCAATGCCAACATTGCCGTTGACTAGAATTGATAATTTTTCACTGGCAACCGGAGCATCTGTAAACAGGCGCAGACTCCCGGCAGTGCTAATTTTTCCGTTGCCTTGAAATTGCAGGGAGCGATCGTTATCCAATCTTAGGTCGCTCACATCTAAATCTAACAGACCCAATTCGCTGCAACTCAGTTTGGGCCATTGCTCAAAGACGGCCCCGGCGCATCTAAGTCGAACGCTGTCAAAACTTTCATCTCCAGGCATGTTTGTTCTCCAATTGTAGAATGGGCGATCGTTGTTGATATAACCAATTGTTAGGCTTTATCAGGCTGCAAAAACACTTCAGGATGAGGCGAATGAGCATTATTTTCATCAGAAGTTTTGGCATCGGTCAGGAGTTCTTCTAGCACCTGGATTGCGCCACTAATCCGCAGTAAGGTACTTCTCAAAGCTGCCTGCTTCGTCTCTAAATCTGCCAGCATTGTTTGACCTGACTCAAACTCTGCTTTCAGATCTTTGAGTCGCTGCTCGATTTGTTCTTTCATTATTTTTACCCTATTGTTTGCGAGGCATAAACTCAAACCCTAGAGAGCTACTTGTGGCTCCCTCCGCTGAGACTTCTACGGTGACTGAAACTGTTTCCAGTGACGAGGTTAGTTCAACCGTGGCTTGTCCAGTATTGGTCGTCACCCTTCTCGCCGAAAGTGCGCCTCCGGTTGTTTTGAAATTTAGCGTCAGTTCTTCCGTGAACAGGTCTCCTCTGGCATATTTGACCTCAACTGTGATGGTGGCTTTGCTTTGACCATCTGCAATCAGTTCGGGTAAATCATCGCCATCGGTGTCGATCGCGTCTGTGGCTAAGTAGAGTCTGAGCGGAGTAGGTCTGCGTTCGATGCCAACCGGGGTGCCGCTTTCATCAAACTTTGCCTGCCAGCGATCGGGGTGTAATGCGTATTTGGGAGAATCTTTCACGTGCAAAAATCCCAAGTTAGAGCGATCGCGGTCAGGATACAATTCCTCTAATGTGGGCTGTCGAGAAGTGCCGTTGTCTATCACTTCCATGGCCACACCCACTAGCTCATTAGTGCGTTTATCGTAAACAACAATCATGTTTAAATCTCCTGGTTAATGACGTTTACCATCCACCTTTCTTGGCGAGCGCCACCCCGATCGCCACCACTTTATCCGGAGGGTTTATCGTTACTTTCCCGGTTCCGTCCACAACGACGTTTACAGAAACCGCTTCACCACTTCTAAAGTTGAGAAACTTAATTGAGGCAAAAAATACGCATTCCTCTCTTGTAAAGCCAGAGGGAACAGGAATCGTTTGACCATTTTGAACCGAGGCAGACGCAAACCCAATCCCGGTGACTCTGCCGTTAATGTTGCCTGTTACATCCAAATTGCCGTTGACTTGCAGATAGTCCCACAATTTAACCACTCGCGAGATGCTGCCGCCTGTGCCCTGATTTCTGCCTAAAATCATTAGGGATTCATGACTAGCGGAGTTCTCGATCGCGGCCCAACCCGGCGTGTTACCAATTCCAGTGTGATTGTGGTCTGTTTTGGTGAAGTAAAGATCAGAGTTGCCAGCCCGAATGTCGCCACTCACATCCAATTTGCCTTGCGGTGTTGTGGTGCCAATTCCCACGTTGCCAGCGCTATAAGAAATGCTGCTGCTTGCGCCATTTTGCCACTGACTCGCTGCGACTGAGAGGTTGGTTAAGGCAGAGCCATCGCCGGAAAAGTTGCCTTGAAATAAGTTCGCTTTGACGGTGCCGCTGACTTCTAACTTGGTGGTAGGTGCTGCATTGCCAATTCCAACATTGCCGTTAGGTAAAACGGTCAGTTTTTCGGTGGCAACGGGGGTGTCAGTGAAGATACGAAGACTTCCGGCAGTGCGAATTTGTCCGTTGCCTTGAAATTGCACGGAGCGACCGCCATCCAATCTTAAGTCGCTCACATCCACATCTAACAGACCCAATTCGCTGCAACTGAGTTTGGGCCATTGCTCGAAGTCGGCTCCAGCGGTTCTGAGTCGAATACTGTCAAAACTTTCATCTCCAGGCATGGTTAGTTCTCCTAATTTAAGATGGACGATCGTTCTTCAAACAATGCTTAACTGAACATTAATGAGACTGCCAAAAAACGTCAAACTGAGGTTTACTCAGGTTCATCGGCTACACGATCGATTTGGGCAGGCGGCTCGTTCTCAGTTGCGTTCATAGCTATAGCCATTAGACAGGATTCACGACGGCACGATCGATCGGAAAGGGAATGCGATCGATGGGTATTCTGAATCGACGAGCGCCTGCTCGAAAGGTAATGCCATCTAACGAAATCCAGGCATTGTTGCCTTTCTGCATATAAACTTGTCCATTAGTCAAAATATCAATTCGACCCATTTCATTTGGGTGAGTCGCAACCGCATGTAGCTCCTGGTTTAAGGGTCGGTATCCGACAGGCAGCGTAAAGATTGTGCCAGTTCCCGCTTTAACCAATCCCTTCAAATGAACAATGCCCAAACTGTCCTTAAAGTAGGCAGCAGAATTGTAAGTAGTGTCGTAATTAACCCAGCCATTTTGTAAGGTCGGAGTTTGCCAATCTTCCTGTTCCAGGCTGGTTTCGCCACCTCGAACGACCAGTTTGCGATCGGGGGCAGTCGTGCCAATACCCACATTGCCTGTGATGTCCAAACCGCCATTGACTTGCAGATAATCCCACAGCCGCACATAGCGACCTTTGGAAGTGCCTGCCCTGCCAAGAATCATAAGCGCTTCATAGTCGGCGGCATTTTCGATCGCAGCCCAGCCCACCGTGTTGCCAATTGCAGTGTGATTGTGGTCTGTTTTGGTGAAGTAAAGGTCAGAGTTGCCAGCGCGAATGTCTCCACTCACGTCCAATTTTCCTTGCGGCGTTGGGGTGCCAATTCCCACGTTGCCAGTGCCGTAAGAAATGCTGCTGCTTGCGCCATTGAGCCACTGACTCGCGGCCACTGAGAGGTTGGTTAATCCTGAGCCATCCCCTTGAAAAGATGTGGCTTTGATCGCGCCATTAACCTCTAGTTTTGTGGCAGGTGCTGCTGCTCCAATGCCGACATTACCATCAACGATCAAGTTGTTCTGAAGCGTCAGTGCGCCTGTAATGGTGTCGCCTGTCTTTTTGACTACTCCATCCAGGGTAGAGCCATCGCCTTGAAACGAGGTTGCTTTGATTGCGCCCGTTACTTTTAGATTGACGGGTATTGATAGAGGGTCGGTTGCGATCGTCAGTTCACCTATCTCGGTACAACTGAGTTTGGGCCATTGCTCAAACTCAGCCCCAATGCGTCTGAGTCGAATACTGTCATAACTTTCATCTCCAGGCATCGGTTTTCTCCTAAACGTTTGAATTCGCCCACAATCTAACTCTCAAGCACGATGTAAATTTTGTATTTCACATCAATTGGAGTCTCGCTCAAATTAGTAAAAGTCACCGTTTGGTTGATGGTTAAATTGGGTGCTGTTCCAGCCGTACTATATTGTTGCTCCCATCGAAATTTAGCTGCGGCAGTGGGCGAAAAAGCGTACACCACTAAAAACGCGCTACTGGCTGAAGCAAGCGGGGCAGTAAAGGCGGGAATTTGCCTACTCTCGCCCCGTGGAATCGTCACAGTGTCAGTACCAGACAGCGACGAAAGGGTTTTTTTCAGCTTCTTCACAGACACAGAATTATCCGCCAAGACTGAACCCGCCGCAACGCGCACACCGCCGTCAAATGAGTCGTTTACGTTCCCTGGTATGTTGCCACTGCCATCTAGCGTGATTCTTGCCAATTGTACGACGCTACTGTCAGGCAGGGCGGTGCTGGCGACGATCGTCGGCTTTTCGGTCACTCGCGTATTGCCCACAAGGGTTGCGGGTGGCGGGGGCTGCGGGTCAGATTCCTTTTCGCCGTAAGTGATCGTGATAAACACCACTGCGTTAGCGGCAGAGGTGCTGGCGGAGGCGCTAAGGTCGATCGCAAAATTGTCCAGTAAAACGAGTTCCTGGCCTTTGCTATCGAGTGCTGTTCCTGGCGTTATGTTCAATTTTTTAGCATCGGTTTTAACGACTTGTAGCCCTTCGGCAACCCCAGAAGTGTGCAACAAACGATTGTGACGACGACGCATATCCAGGTGATATTTCTGCTCGCCTTCAAAATCGACCTCGACCAAAAACTGTTGATTAAAGTAGTTCAAACGTTGAATATCAGCCATCGGTTTCTCCTGTTTTATGCAGTAGGAATGCTTCCCAGTAGCGTGTTCACTCCGACTGTGGAGCGGCTGCCAATTTGCATCGTGTCAGTCCGAATTAAAATCGGCAATTCATAGTAGGTGTGGGCGGGTTTCTGCAAATCGACGATCGCTTGAATAATCTGCCGCTGTCGGGCTAATTCATCGGTCGAAGAAGACTTCATCGTGACTGTAATGCGAAAGCGATGAGGAGTGCCGCCGCCAATCTGAGCAGTGTCGGCGCTGATCGTAGAGGAGACGGTGGAATTGACCCCAATCTGAAACGGACGATCGGGCGCTTCCTCAATAATTGGTAACAATCCAGTGTAGATTTTCAGCAGTTGCGCCAGGTTTTCTTTGGTGCCACGACGCTGATAGAGCGGAACAATTTCCGCTAAAAATCGCTGCTGCTGTCCCGTGTCCCAATCGGCTCGTAAGCTCAGAGCAGTCCAGCCTGATAACCATTGCAGAAAGGCTTTTAAGGTTTTCTCATCGTCGGTAAACAGGGTGTCGATCGCACTGGGATCGAACAGTTTAGACAGGTTAGCGATCGTTTGTTCGAGTCCTTGTTTGGGTTCATCTTTTGCCGCATCTAGCCCGGTGAGAACCTGCTCAAACGCTAGCAAGAACTGCCCCAAAAATGGGTCTTCGCTGAAAATGGCGGGAAGGGAATTCAGGTAGCTGCTGGTGTCGGGCATGGTGATTGTTGAGGTTAATTGATGGGGCGATCGATCTGGACAGTAATATCGGTGTCAGTGAGTTTGGCGACTAATTCATAGGGTTTGATATCGATTCCAACCAATAGATTATTGTTGAGGATTCTGCGATCGACGGCATCGATTTGTAAATCAAACTTGATGTCAGTTGCAGTGTTGTCATTTGCGGTGTAGACATAATCAACGCTAGGAAGTCGATCGAGCAGTTGATAGATTTCTGAAACAAACACATTGCGACCAAAGGGCCAATTCGGTTTGTCGTCTGAAGTCAACGGCGCTAGAAATTGCTTCAACGCCTGCTTGACGGAGTTCTGAAGATCAACATCTCTGACATCGGGCAAGGGAACGACAGTGGTAATGATTTTCAGCTTGCGGAATTGGGCAGCGGCAACATGCAGGTGAGTGGTTAGCAGGCAGCGCGGCTCTAGATCTTTCTGCACGGTGGCAAGAATGTCAGGCAGTTGAGATTCAAACGCAGTTTTGGGCACGATTAGTACGCCCATGTGTCCGGCCCGATCGGTTTCAAAATCCTGCATGAGCAAATTGCGGCGCGGTAGGCACTCGGCACGGGCGACGCGATCGTCTGCTTTCAGCGCTAACTGCTCAAAATCTTTACAGGTGACAGCGCGTTCAATCTGCCGTAGCTGCTGCATGGTTTTTCGGATATCGTTTGCCAGATCGTTGGAGGGTTGCCAGTCGGGCCCGTTTAGCAGTTTGAGAAACGACCCGACATTGGCATCGGTGACGCGGTTTAGCCGATAAATCAGCAGTTCGGTTAAGTAAGCAAACAGTTCAATCAGCGTGATGCCGGGGTCAGAAGGATTGTGGTTTGTCCAGTCTGGCGCGTAGGTGGGAATCAGGCTGCGGGCTTCTTCTACTAAATCGTCGTAGGTGCGATCGTCAAGGTTAGGAAGTTGGAGGGGCATGAGCGTGAGGAGTAGGGTTAGCTTAATCGGGGTCGAAGAAGAGGGTGATCACGGGGTTGCCGGAGTAGACGAGAAAGCGATCGGTTTTTTTGATATCTTGGGTTTTTTTGATATCTTGGGTGTCGGGAGGTGGCTTGACGGTGAGAGTGCGGACGTAATCGACACCGGGAATGGCTTCGATCAGGGCGTAGAAATCGGATAGGTGGGGTTCGCGTCCGAATGCCCAGCCTGTGCCGTCTAAGCCACCTGTGAGCGGATGCAAAAAGCTGGCGAGGGTTTGTTCGACTGCCTGTTTGACGGTGCTTGATCCTTCCAGGGAAGTTAGGGCGATTTCGGCGGTGACATCGACGCGGATATAGAGCGGCCCGACGACGAATAAATCGACGGTGGGCGACGAGTTGGCGTTGAGAAAATCTTGGACGCGGCTGATCAGTTCCAGGCTGGGGAGCGGTTTAGCATCGATCGCAACTCCAGCCGCATCAAGGCGCGATCGCGGCACAATGATCACGCTGACACTGCCGGGAGCTTTGGGTGGCTGTCCAAGTGGGTTTTGCACCGCTTGCGGGTTTTGTCGCAAATTCAGCAACGGTACGCATTTGGCGCGGGCGACTTCAGGAGATGCCAGCATTGCCAGATCTTCGTAGTCTTCCAGGGTCACAGCGCGGTGACTGTGGCGCAGTTCACGAGGGACGCGATCGCGCAGCGAGTCCAGACTTTCGGCATTCGCTCCTCCGGCAGCGGCGATCGGATTCGTAACTTTATCCACGTAGGGAACGGTGGTTTTAAGCTGGACGATCGCGCCTTCTGGCTGATTGCCTGCGGTGCCGCCTCCAGTCTGGTAACGGGCCAGCCGCAGATTGCCAACCCCAATCGGAGGCACCAATCCATTAATGCCATCGCCAACGCGAATCTCCCCAGTCAGTCGATTGAGAACGTAATGACGGCTGCGGGGATTGGACTGGTAGAAATCAGAGACTTCGTGCCAGCGCACCCACACGTCTCGCGAACTGCCCAGCACGTCGGGCGGAATCGCGTCTAGACCTTCTTCGGCTTCTAAATCGATTCGCTCTTGCGCTGAAGGGCGTTCGGGTTCGCGGACTTCAAGCTGCTGCCCGTGCAGGATCGGCGATCGGGTGGCGCGAAATCGCTGATTTTCGGTGCCATCGCTGGAGCCGAGAATTTCGTGGTGCAGGGTGACGGTTTGGGCGGCGATCGTTGTGTTGAGCAAAATTCGTCGCAGCCTCGGTTCTACGTCATAATCGCCGCTGTCCCAACGCACCCGCAGCCAGTAGCGCGGCGGCTGACCAAATTCTTCATGCAGGGCAATATCGGCAGGCGGCAAAAACTCGACTAAGCCAGAGCGGGTGAAGTTTTCGGAGCCATCCTGCACACTCAATTTTGTCCACTGGGTGCCGTTCCAATATTGCCAAGAAAGTTGCAGTCGCTCATTGGCGGGTAGGGCAGTGGCGCTCGTCTCAAAAGTGGCGCTGTAGGAGCGATCGGGTTCGTCGCTTTTTATTAGTTTAAGGATGCCGCGATCGCGGCTATTGGGGGCGGCATTAGCCGGAATGCTGACCTCGATTTTTACCTCCTGAGATTCCCCTGCCGCCAGTGTGATGGTCTGAGTGATCACTCCAGTCTTATTGCTATTCTCAATCTTGCCCCAAACGAGTTGTGGGCGGGGAGGTGGCACTTTGGTCGTATCTAATGCTAATGTTGTCTGCCAAGCGAGTTTAGGTGGATCTGGCTCTGCAATGATTAACGCCAGTCCAGATGCTGAAAGTTCGAAGCTAACCGCGGTAGCTGTGGGGTTGGTCAGGGTAAATGTGTGTGTTGCAGAGTCGCCAGGATTCGCTGTCTGTCGGCTGGTAGTGGGCGATAGGGGCACGAGGTCTTCGCCATACTTCACATCGGCAGCCTGCACAAACAGACTAATTGGACGATTGGGGAAGGGGCGATCGATCGGCACGGCAAATCCCAAATAGAGACTTGGCTTATCAGGCGTGGGGTTGAACGGGGGAAATCGTCGGAATCCGTTATCCGATGCCCGTTTGATGGTTCTGTAAGCAAAGTCATTGTAGGTGAGGATTTTGTCGGGTGCTGACTTGTCAAACACGACCGTATACCCTACCTTGAGCGATCCGATCACAGGTGGCGCAAACGAGGCAGGCTTGAAGTCGTAGCTGGCGGGTTGGCTGTCAGTTTTACGGACGTAGGTGGCTTCTTTGCCGTAGTCGCCTGCCACAATCCGCACCCGAATCCAAAAGTTTTCGATGCCGTTGACGATCGTCGGTTTCAGCGGTTTATTGGGCAGATTAAACTTCACCGAAGGCGCAGGATGTTCACGTAGGGTAAATGCCTGAGTGTTGTCTCGAAAATTGCTGGCGTAGTCGGTCGTGGGCGTTCCTGGATCGAGCCGATTTGAGAGGCCGATCGGTTTCCAAACCGTGTTATCCCAATACTCCCATTGCAGTTTCAGACTTTGGTTGACCGATTCGCCAGTCGGTGTAATGCCCAGATCAGCCAGATTCGTTAAATTGATTTGCAGCGTAATCGCGGCACCGCTTTTCGAGAATGCTTCTCGGTTCGCCAAATAAAATGTGTCGCCAAATTTGGGCTTTTCGCCAAACGGGAAAAACGGCTGAGTCAAATCGATCGGCAGTTGATTGGTGAATGCTGCGTCGATCGCGAGTGGAGAAGGATTGTCGGTGGGTGGAGCGATCGACAGTCGAAACCGAATCGAATTAATCAGCGGCAGTTGAGAAACGCGAACTCTGCCAGTTTGAGGCGTGGCGGAATTGGTAATGGGCGTGTCCGGCTTTAACAGACAGCGCAACCAGCGGCTTTCCTCGGAGGCAACCGTGCTGAGGGGCACCGCCTTAATTTCCGATTGGTTAAAGCTGGGTGAGAAAATGATCTGACAATCGCCATTGGTTGCTGCTGCTGCGAGGTTGCTAGCATTGTTAGGCGCTTCTCCGGGACGTTTATCTTGCCAGATTTGACCGTTCCAAACTTGCCACTGCAACTGTCCGCCGTCTCCTAGCAGTCGTGCCACATTAATCGTCAAAGTCAAGGTCTGAACCTGCGGTGAATCGAGGCTAACATCGGGCAAATCAAATAAGTCGCTCTGCCCGATGTATAAGATGTGAGCGATCGCACGATTCCCGCGAAAAATCGGCACATCCAGAGACGCGGCTGAAGTGGCGTTACCTTCGGTCTGCGAAGCGATCGGGCTATAGTCGGCGTAGAAGTCTTGCTCTGGGTCGCGGACAAGCACCGATGCTAGTTGCGCGGCAGTCACAACTAATTCTCGTTCGGTTTCAAAAATCACGGGGTCTTTCTCGCCTACAGCCGGAGGTGCGGCAACTTGCGTTCCCGGTGGCACGACTGCCTGTGTGCTGCCCGGAGCCAGTGAAAAAGTTAACGGCACACGAGCAGGTTGCGGCGGCAATCGCGACGCGCCGAGCAAATCTAGAAATGCCAGAAAATTCTTATCGGGCACCTGATTGAGCCGCTGAATAATCAGTTCGGCAAACCGGGCAAAGATACCGACTAGTGCCGCCTCGATCGTTTTGTCGTCGGGTTTAAGCGGCGTGGCGATCGGAGGCTTTGCCAGCAGGTCGCGCACCTGTTGGGCAATTTCTTGGGCAGTTCGTGGATCGAGCTTCGGTGGCGTGCTCATAAGCTGGCACTCTTTTCTAGATAGAACGGGTAAACGAGGTTAAACACATTGTTGGTCGATCGCACCCGGTAGTCTACGCTGATCAGCAGCGTTTCGCCTTCTTCGTCCGATCGGGCCATTACATCAATATCCAGTACGTCAAGGCGCGGTTCAAATAGCAGCAGCGCTTCTTGAACTGCCTGTGAGACTCGACCTGCGGTGGCGGCGGTTTTGACCTCAAACACCAGGTTGTAAATCCCACAGCCAAACTCTGGACGCATGACGCGCTCTCCTTTGGCAGTGCCGAGAATGATCACGATCGATTGACGGACGCTTTCTTCATATTCGGCAACGTCTAGACTGCCGTCGCTGGGTTTGACTGGAAATCCTAAGCCGCGTCCGAGAAAGAGTTTGGGCATGGGAGTGAGGAGTAAGTTATCCGATGAATACAGTGCCGACGGCGATGACTTGTCCGATCGGTAAGGCAGCCGGGTCATTACAGGTTTCGGCAATGTCGCCGTTGCGGGCTGCCATTTTGCCGTTGATTTTGACGGTGGGACTGCCGATTTTGATCGTGCCTTGGTTGGCAGGTGGGTTTTGAAAAGCAGTTCCAGGGGGGGTGGGAATGTGCGGCGGCGTGTTGGCTGCGGTGCTGTCAACTGTGGCGGCGGGCAGCCCCATGATGTTGACGTTGCTGCTGAGGTTGCCGTTGATGATGCCTGTGAATGGATGCGGCAATGGAGTCGGCACGGGAGGCGTTCCCGGCACGATAACGATATGGGTATCGATGGCGGTGATGCGATCGTTCTGTTTGGCAGCGGGTTGTCCCATAAGAGTGAGGAGGCTAATCGCTAATAACTTAGGACTTACGCAAACCTCGGAGGTTTTAACCAAGAATCAAGCATTGCGACCAACATAGTGGCTTAAACCGCCGAGGTTTTGGTCAAAATGCGTAAGTCTTGTAACTAATTCAGATTGATTGTTGCGCCTTTGACGTTCATCGTGGCGTTAGCTTTGATGTCCATTCCAGCGTTGGCTTCAATTTTGGTTTCAGCAGTTGATTTGAGTTGAATTTTTTGTGCCTCTAGCTTGATTGCGCCTTTTGGGGCGGAGAGCGTGATGTCTTTGTTGCTGGTGATAGCGATCGTGTTCTCACTGGTATCAATAACAATTTTGTTTTTCTCCGTTTTGTCGATAATTTCGATCGTTTCTTTGCCGTCTTCGTCGTTGAGTCGAATCACGTGGCCGCTACGAGATTTAATTAAGCGGACATTGTTTTTGCCGTCGTCGTTTTTTGCTGGAGGTTTGTCTTTACCGTTCCATAGCGCTCCGATGACGTAGGGAAAGCGCACGTCGCCTTGCTCAAAAATTACCAGCACTTCGTCATCCACTTCCGGTAAGAAATAGAGTCCTCGTTCTTTTCCTGCCATTAAGCTAGTGATCCGCGCCCAGTGGCTTTCGTCTTGATCACTGAGCCAGGGAAATTTCACTTTCACACGCCCCATGCCATCAGGATCTTGATTGTTTGTGACTAGTCCAACGACAGCGCCATGAATTCGACTGGCGATCGTCTGCTGCTCGGTTGTGTCAATTAATACTTCAAATAAATTCATCGTCTCTCCCCCGCAAAAATTATCGATTTGTACTATTTCGCTGCACTGTGAAATGCGTGTAATATCCGCGTGAACTATAGCGATGGCTGGCAGCAGTGACGTAATATTTGCCACTGAATCGCTGCCCGATGCCATCGATTTTGATCACCTTGCCCGCCCGGAGAAGAGGATAACCGTGACACACGCCTTCGCCTTTGATCAGCGTCAGCACGTCGTGATTGAAGCGGGCTTTGGCGAGTTGGTCGGCTTCGGCTTGAGTGCGAACTGGACGATCGCCGACTCGCGCAACAGCCGCACCAAAAGCAGTTTCAGCGATCGCGGCTCCGCTGGTTTGTCCGCCCATTGTCGAGACTTCATCGCCTCGTCTTGCCTGCCCGACAATTTCTTTTTTGTCTTTGAGATTCCAGCCGCGCACGGCAACTTCGTTCACCTGACCGATCGAAGATAGGCGAGGATAAAATTCCAGTAGGTCATCGTCGAAGGTGAGAGTGAGAATTTCGCTCTCCGCGTTGGCGACTGGGCGAAACATCAGAGTGCGATCGTCCACGATCACTTCATAGCGAATCTGTCGCGATCGCGTTTGCAGAAATTCTAGATCGGTCTGATTGGCTTGCAGCATATATTCGTGAGTTACCTGGCTGTCTTGGGTTTGGGCAGTCAGTCCGGCTTCGCTGGCAATTTGGGCGGCAATGGCGCTGTCTTTTTGTTGGACAAAGGTGCGAGTTTTGCGACCGCGCTGCAATCGGTGGCGGCGATCGTAGCCTCTTACCGTCAGGCTCGGCAGCCCGTTAAAGCTGAATTCTGGCTCTAGCCCAGTGATTTCGCCGCTAATCAGGCGCGTGAGTTGGTCATATCCGAGCTTGACTTCGACAGCATTGCCGATCCTAAACAGCGCTTGATCAACGAGCTGATTGGCGTTCGGTTGCTGCTCAGAACTGGTTAGCCCCAGCGTAAACATGCTGGGTAAATTAGTGTCATCGTCCACTGCCACGCTCAGGAGGCTCGTTTCTAGATCGGCAGGCAGCAGCGCTCCGTTAATGCGGACTTCAAAATTGGACGGAGCGTTTCTGGGGTTGGCACCTGGCATAGCTCTCTCTATTGCAGTTTTGGAATGTTTAAGCGTTGACCGGGTTCAATCTGGCGGGGATCGTCTAGCCGATTGGCTTCGGCGATCGCTCGCCACTGTTTGGGATCGCGATACATCTCTGCGGCAATGCTGCTGACCGTATCGCCCCGCACTACTACTCGTGTTGTAAATTCCGGGTCAATTTCTTTTTTGTCGCGTTCAGAAATCAGATACTCCCGAAACTGAACCGATAGCGTCGCCCTGACGGGGCAGCCATTTCGTCTAAACAGCGTGAAGTTTTGAGTCAGACTGGTGATCACGCCTTTAAAGGGAAAGTCAGACCCCGTAGGCGGTTTGCCCCATTCAAGCAAACAGACAGGGGGCGGCGGTTCATCTTGCGCTTTACCCCGCTGGATGCGAGTTAGCTTGACGATTTCGTTAGTTAAGACGCGGACATCTGCGATCGTTTTTCTCTCCCCTTTAATTTCGACGGGTTCGGTCACGTCAAACAACAGTTCTAGCGTTAGGGTGCGACTGCCACCGCCGCCAAACACAATTTCGGGCGCATTCAATTTGCGAGTAGCCGCTGGAGTAGCCGCTGGAGTAGCCGCTGGAGTTGTAGATGGCGGTTGAGGTTCGCTCCAGGTGACGGGCTTTGTGATCGATAGCGAGGTGGGGTTGAACAACACCTCGATCGTCTCAGACCGCTTAAACTCCTGCGTCAAGGGCGTGATCGTCAATTTCTCCAGCTTGTCGATTGCCCCCGCGCCCGTTAAGGCTCCGATCGCGCTTCCGATCGCGCCTGCAACTCCACCTAAGACCATTTGCCCATCCCCCTGCGTTCACGTTCAACGGTTAACTGACGAAACAAAATTCGGCTGACTTGTTCTGCAATCTGCCCGACATTGATGGCGTTGCTTGAAGTTGGGGGCGGGACAGGGGGCGGCACCTCAGAACTGGACGGGACTAAAGCGATCGTCGAGGAACCATTCGTCGCAGTTTGACGAGCGATCGTCGTCTGAACCCCCTGTATAGGACTGATCGCCAACGGCAAATCCGGCTGAATGCGTCGCTGCAAAACACCATTCGTCATGGCATTAAAACCGCTCCGCCCAATCAGATTCGGCTGCAACAGCGGTTCGCTAATCGACAGAGTGGATGCGATCGCTGCTGGCTCCTGACGGTTGAATCCAGTTACCATCGATTGGGGATCGGGCGATCGCTGCACGATCGTGGGCAATGAAGCAGCCTGTACTAGCGGACGAACAACAGGAACTTCAACACTCGTTTGGGCTGGGGCGATCGAGTTTTGAGGGATCGAGTCCTGAGCGATCGTTTCAGAAACAATCGTTTCCGCTGGCGATGTATCCGACATGTGTCGCAGCACTAACGTTGCTTCCGTTGGTTCCACTGATTGAAAGGTGCTGATCGGCGCGATCGCGGTCGTTGAAGTCCCAAAATCTAAGGCGGGTATTGCTGAATTAGAAGTCGGATCATCCACTTTTGCACGAGTCGGTGATTCAGTCGCGATCGAGACAGCCTCGGAGAATGATTGAACGGGTGAGACTGAGGCGATCGTGGCAGACGAATCGGACGCTGCTTTTCGTTGGATTGCACCTGGTTGAGTCGGATTCGCTGAAATGCGTCTGATCCGGTATTCGTGATTGGGTTCGGTGGGCACGATCGCCAACTCGCTGACAGACTCGTTGAAGGGCGCGATCGTCTCTGGCGCAGTCGTGAACGTGGCTGAATCCGGCTCCGTTATAGGCGACGTGGCGATCACAGGAGCGATCGCACTCAGCGGCAGTGGTTCCGAGGTGAGTGGCGCTTTGGCTGCTAGCGGTGTGGATGGAGCGATCGCGCCCACTGAAGTGACTTCAGGCGATCGAAACACCCGTTCCGCTCTAGGTGCAGGCGATGCTGTTGCCAACGCTAATTCTGTACTACCTGCTGAATCACTGTCGCGACTGCTGTAACGAGTTTGCAATTGCTCCACTAGAGCAGAGCGCTGCACAATCGATTTTGGTAGCCCTGTAGATTCAGTGCTGTAGCGGCTCAGGTCGATTACCCCAGGTTGAGTGCGACGACGATCGAGCCGTTGAATTAGCGGCGATGTTTGTAGAAGTTCTGCTTGCTCTGCGTCCATCAAAATCCTCCTGAAAGTCCGATCGACCCACTGATTTCCGCTCCAATTCCCGCAACCAGATTGCCGAGGCTAGGACGGCTCAGACCCCGATGCGACAGTTCCACACTTTCAACCGCAACATTGCCAGAATCTGCCCGCAGATCTGGGCCGGCCCACTTGTAGGGAAACGCTTCTTTGAAGTTCCACCAAATGACAGGAATTTGTTGGCGATCGAGTAAATAAATCGTGCCGTTGCGCCGCTTAATTTTGCCCTGGATTACGTCTTGGTGCCAACTCCAGAGGCCATCAATCTGCGTGATCCCATGCTTCAAAACCAGCGGTGGATATTTGCTGGCTCCGGCAAAACGATGCATATATTCGTTCACGCCACCCTCGCGATAGTCCAAAAACTCGGTTTCGGCTTGCAAACCGCTACATTCAGAAAAACCTCCCACCACTAATCCTTCAATTTCGACTAAAAAATTTGTCACCTGATAGGGATCAAACCGAACGCCTAACAGATTCGATGCCAAACTTAGGGCAGCATTTAATGGCGGATCAAAGGGTGGCATAGGTCAATTGTTTTAAGAAACAGGTTCGTTTAAGCGCTGATTAATTTTGGCAATCTCAGCGACCCAATGCAGACGATCGGGATGTTCGAGTGCCAGAATTTGGTCATGTGTCCAATGAAAGTGATACGCAATATACGCTACCTCCTCATACAGTCGTTCTAAGGGGTAGCGTGTTACTCCCCCACGCTGCTCAACTCCACTTGAAACGCTTTTTCACAGTAGGGACACTGCGTTTGGACGCGATTATGTCCGTTTTGATTGACGCGACAATAAAGATCTTGTAAGTACGCCAGATCTGCTGCGAATAGTTCCTCGATCGTTTTAGGGTTAATGTGTTCCAGTGTTCCGAGTTTGGTCACCACGCGAGACAGCAAAATCAACAGCAAGTAGGCTGAATTACTACGAACGCGCGGATCTTTGAGGGGCGCAATTTCATCAAATGCCGTTGCCAATCGCATGGTGCCCTCTTTGTGCAAGGTGCCTTCTGAGTCAACATAGCCCAGCGGTAGCGTGAATGGAAACTCGGTTTGTAGCATGTTCTTTTAAGCTTTAACCATCTCCTCATGAACAATTTCTAGTGTTTCAATGGCTACATCATTGCTCGTAGCATTCAAGGTCGGGCCTGTCCATTTTGAGGGCCAAGCATTGCGAATATTCCAGCGCCATTTCTCTTCGCGAGCTTCGTTTAACAGGACGATCGAAACATTTTTGCGATCGGCTTTTCCATCCACCACGCTTTGTCGCCACTTCCACAGTTTGTCGGAATCGGTCAGCCCTCGTTTAAGGGTGATGGGGGAGTGTTTGTTTAACCCAGTTAGTTTCCGCACATGATTGGGATCGCTGCCCTCACGGTAGTCTACAGCGTCAGTTGTCGCATCTAACCCACTACATTCGCGAAAACCTGCTTCGGTAATGCCATCAATTTCAACTAAGAAATTAAAGCCACGATACGGATCAGCCATTGTTCATCTCCTTAGTTAGGTGTTAGTTATGTTTGATCAAGAACAAATAATCATTAAGAACTCACTTCAATCCCACCAGCGCGATGAATGATTCGGATGATGAGAAATTCTGCTGGGGCTGCGACGGCTAAACCAATCTCGGTGATCAGTTCTCCAGCCTCGCGACGATCGGACGGATTCGTTTCAGCGTCGCATTTGACGTAGAACGCTTGCTGTGGCGATTGGCCCTGAAGGGCACCCGCTTGCCAGAGCCGTTCTAGATAGACGCTGAGTTCGCGCTGAATTCGCACCCACAGTCGCGGGGAGTTGGGTTCAAAGCTTGCCCATCGCATATTTGCGTCAATCCAGCGGCCGAGAGTCAGGAACACCCGACGCACATTGATGTAGCGCCAGTTGGGATCGCGGCTGAGAGTGCGTGCGCCCCAAACGCGAATGCCGCGACCGGGAAACGATCGTAAACAATTCACATGGGCTGGATTCAAGTCATCTTGCACGGTGTTGTCGATCGCGAATTCTAGATCCAAAGCATCGCGCACTTCTTCATTCGCCGGAGCCTTAAACACTCCACGAGCGGCATCACTGCGGGCAAAAATTCCGGCAACGTGACCACAGGGCGGCACCCAACGATTTTGAGAATTTCTCAACCAGGGATAGTAGAGAGCAGCGTTGACTGGCTCTTGCTGATTTCGCAACAAATCCAGGCGCTGTTGCTTAACGGTCTCGATGCTACTGCCAGGGATTGCATCCAAAATTGCCATGCGATCGCCCTGCTTCCCACAGTGCATCACCACTTGCTGCTGCACCTGAATTACAGCATCGCGATCCAGCGTCATGGCATCGGGAATGGCAACCAGATCTAGATCGGTGAGCGTCGTTAATCCAGCGATCGCTTCCTCTAGCGCGGTCTTTCGGTCTTTCAGAGTATCCGCACGGGCAAGATAACAGCGGCTACCACCATTCTCGAAAAATCCGATCACCGCATCCGCTAAATAGCCCGTTGATAATCCCAGGAAGTTCTCGGTAAACTCCTGTTTGCGGCGCAGCGGCACCACAGTTTGTCCACTCAGAAATAACCCATTAATAGCTTTACGAAAAGCCGGATCGGGGGACAGTGCTAACAGACGATCGCGATCCTCTTGAGCCATGATCCCGTTCAAAACCAAGCGCTTTTGTTGAACATCATGTTCCAGTCTGGTTTTAAGTACATTGGGCAGCGCATTGGGAAATTGCACTCCAGCGGGCAGTGCATCGAGTTTGGCGATCGCAGCCGCAAACCCGATAAACACCGGAATCCCCGTTGGCAGCGCGACCTCCGGTTGTAGGAACACTTCCTCGCGATAGACTCCAGGACTTCGATAAGCCACAGACATACTCACCTCATGCCATTTTGGATTACGGATTTGTGATGTTGAATTGCATCAAAACCTGATGTGCAACTAAAGTCAGCCCTCATCCCCCAGCCCTCATCCCAAGGCGGGAGAAGGGGAGCAAGAAGAGGTCAAAGTCCCTCTCCCGCTCTGGAAGAGGGATTTAGGGTGAGGGCAATCGGGAAAGTCGTACATCGCGTATCAAAACTCCTCTACTTCGCCTGCACCATCTGACTAATGCGGAAAATTACAAACTCAGCCGGACGGACGATCGCCACGCCAATTTCTGTAACCACCCGCCCATTTTCCCGGTCATCTGGGGAATTCGTGCCTTCGTCGCATTTGACGTAGAACGCCTCTTGCGCCGTATTGCCAAACAGAGCGCCCGATCGCCAAACGCTGGTCAGAAAGGCCGAAACGTTGCGGCTGATCGTTTGCCACAAGGCGGGTGTATTAGGCTCAAATACAATCCATTGAGTGCCTTCGTCGATCGATTCGCGCAGATAGAGCAGCGTCCGACGCACGTTGATGTACTTCAAATCCGCGTTGGCGTTGCCCCCCACAGTTCGCGCTCCCCACACCAAAATGTTGCTGTTGAGGACACGAATCGCGTTAACACCTTTGTCATTCAGGCCTTCCTGGTCGATACTGCTGACTGGCTGCGTCACATTCAGCGCCCCGAGAATCGCTTCGTTTGCTGGGGCTTTGTGGACACCACGATCGTTGTCTACTCGCGCATAAACCCCCGCAATATGACCACTGGGAGGAACCGCGATCGACCCATCGCCGCTCGGATTCTGCAATTTGGTCGCGGGATCAAAGACGCGAATCCAAGGGAAATAGAACGCGGCTAAATCTGTGCGTTTGGGCATTACACCACCATCAGCCGTGATGCGCGTCAGCGTGGTTAGATCCGTCACAGTGTCAGGGCCATCCAGAATTGCAAAGCGGTCTTTGACCTTGGCGCAGTGGGCAACTAGCTTGTCTCGCAGCGCGTCATCTAGATTTCCTGGCATCAGCACTAAGGCAATTTCGTCGATCGCCTCGAATGCCTTGAGCGCATCGTCAAGCGCGGCAGTATTTTTGACTCGCACCACATAACAGCGACTACCGCCGTTGTTGAAAAACCCATAGACGGCATGCGCCAATTGTCGATGTCCTTCATCAATGCTGGACGTGGGTGTGGGTGTTGGAGTCGGTGTGGGTGTTGGAGTCGGTGTGGGTGTCGGTGTTGGAGTAGGCTCTGGAGCTTGTCCCACTAAATCGCCAAACGTCCGTGTGAACTGCGTCCAGCTTGTAATCAGCACAGCAGTTTTTTCGGGGGTCAGCAGCGGGAACTCTACAAACGTCGTTTGGCTGGGATCATCTTTGCGTTGAGCAACCAAATTAATTTTATCTGGCACAACTCCAATAAATCCGGGGGTGCTGGTGCTGACCCCCGCGATCGCTTTTACCGACGATGGAACTTCTTCAACATAAACACCTGGGGATCGATAATTAGGCATAGCGCTCTCCTTTTCAAATCAGCGTGGGCTGCGGGGCTGAATGGGTGGGATCGGAACGGTTGGAAGCTTAGAAATTAAGGGGGGACACTCAGGCTGAAGTTGGCAGTGGTTTCGGCTCCAGCCGTCAAAACAACTTTTTGAATCGAGGTAGAAAACCCTTTTGCAGAGGCTTGAACAGTTGGCTCACCTGCTAGAAGACCGGACAACGTATAGCGACCCTCCTTGTCAGTTAAAGTTTGGACGGTACTCCAACGAAGCTGCACGATCGCCCGCTCGATCGGCTGGTTATTATCGTTACGAGTCACCCGTCCAACGAGAGTAGTGGGTGTTAATCTCACTCTGGCTTTCGAGTCTAAAATCGGCTGGTTATCTACCGTGTTTTGCACCAGAATGTTTAGCCCATTCACCACTCCATATCGAGTGCCAAAAAGCGGCGCAGAAATATTTAGCGTGTATGAACCAACGGGTAGATCAATGAAATAGAAGCTTCCTTCTTCACGGGTAAACGTCTGCAAAGGTGGATCTAGGAGTTCCACGATCGCGCCAGCAATCGCACGTTCGCTCACTGAATCTGTAACAGACCCGGCGATCGCAACGCGATGACGAATTTCTTCTACTGCTGGGTTTGACATAGCCTCAACAGGAATCAGGAATTGGGTAACCGCCCTCAAGAGAACAGTTTAGTTTTAAGAACAGTCCTAAGAAACTTTTAAGCGATATTGTTGATGTTGATGCCAGATTTTCACAAATATGCTTAATTTTTCACAAAAGGTTACTCTTCTCTCCTGAGAAATCACTAATTAGGGTGATTAGAAACTCCTCAGTCTGCAAAGGAGCGTGACACTGTTCGAGCTACGTTTTAGCCTTTCGCTCTCCTCGCGAAGTGGGGCGAAGCCCTCGCCTAGCCCTTCTCCCCCAAGAGAAGAGGAACAACCGGGCGGTTTCATACCTAAGCTGGCGGTGATTGCTCTGGTGCTGCCTTGGGCTTATTTCCAGTATTGCGGACGTTGACAAACCTGTTCAACAGATCAAACCAGAATGGCGCGCCCATTGCGATCGCGATCCCACTCAGCACCCAACCGAGCAACATCTTAAACGCCTCCCAGGGATGCCTAAAGGCAACTTGTGCCGTCAGCCCAATTTTCTTGAAGAAAGAGATGTCCCGCTCTTCGGGTGGACGGTTGAGACAACTTGCAAACATCGTTGCCCATTCTTGCTCACTGGTGACGTTATCTCGATTAATGGGCGCAGCCGGAGGACAGTCAAATTGTTTCGACAAGTTTGCCGGATTCCAGCTAATCGGCAGCGCCACATTCCTCAACACAGAATCTGTTTGGTTGCGAATGTTATCTAGCTCTTGACGCAGAGGAGGTCTATCTCCAGAGGTTGCAGGAGAAATTACGTCGCTTGCCCGTTTTGTGATCACTTGTCTCAGATTCTCATCGCTCGAAAGACGATTGAACACATGGAAGGTATCAGAATTTGTAAAGGAAGCGATCGTAATACCAATCAGAATTGCAACCCCTTTAGCATTGCGTTTATAAACGCCCGAAGTTCGCGACATTGAGCGATCGAACCACAACGAAACTTCTTCGCGCAGTTGATTAATGTCACTCTCAGTTTGCTTGACTCTGGTCTGGGCACGTCTCGCCAAAACGGCTAAACTCTCTCTCACCGCATTGGGAAGCTTACCCAGTCCTTTTTGAATCTCAACATAGGATTGATAATCTTGATAGAGTGCATATTCTTCTTCTGAAATTTCTCTAATCGCAGCATTGCGAAACAGATCACGCTGTTCATTTGTGAGATCACTTAGTTTTAGAGTCAGAGGTGGATCTTCAGAATTGTTATAAGCATCAAGCTGTGCCTTAACAGAATCGTCAATCTTGGCATTAATCGGCGGTAATTTTGTTTTAACGGTTGCGTAAGCATCTGTGATTTCTCGATAGACATCACTGCTTTGATTAACCATATCCGCAATTTCGGATAGCGAGGGTCTGAGTCCACCAGAGACGATCGCCCGTTCGTTGTCTGCTCCAAAAATTCCGAGCTTAAAAGATTTTAGACGACCGATCAAAGGCACTCCTTCCGCTTCAGGATTCGTTGGAGAACCTGCCACAATGAAGCGATCGAGGCTTTCTCCCATCCGCTCAACGCACGTCTTTAAAGTCGCTTGTTTGATTCTAAAATCTTTGAGAATCTCATGATAGTCAGTCACCAACCCAACAAAGTTAGAATCGGTGCTTAAATCCGCCTGATCTGGATTTGCCTGCTCAACAATTTGCCTAATTTTTCCAGCTTCCCAGTTGTCTTTGATCTCCTGACGCGTCGGAATTTCAACTCCGCCATTGTCATTGACTTTATAGATTCCGACCAGTCGGGTTGCAAATTTTTCAAGTCTGACTTCTGTGAGCTTATTGATTAGTTTAGAGATTCCTAATCGCTCTAACAGTGAGGTCGCAAATGTTTCAGGTGCAATGTAAGACGGCCCCGTTGCCAGTTCTTCTCCATAAGCGCCTCTGCGATTGCCCGGAAAAAGTTTTGTGAACTGTCGAAACCAGCGCGCGATGCCGCCCGTGACTCCCTGATTGACGTTTTGCAGCAGGGGATCGTTGTAGAGTTCATCAACCAGAGTCTTGACCTGCGTTTGATGCTCAGAAAGCTCTACGCCGCCACCTAAGAGAATCTCGATCGACTCCTTAAGGTGCTTTGCCCGCCATTGCAATAGGGTGGTGATCAGTTCTTGAACTTCAGACGCAAGCAGACTCAGAATTAAATAAATAAACACCAAGCCGATCGCGACATCTAAAACAAATGGCAAATTCATCTTCAATCACCCTAGCGCTAAGGATCGTGGATTAAATAACCTGTAAAAGTCCTCTGATTTGTCATCGCCGAGGCTTTCGCCCCCTAAATCCCCCACTCGTGGGGGACTTTGAAACCAGAGTCTTAGCTCAAAGTCCCCCAAAATGGGGGATTTAGGGGGCTGAAGCCGACTGAAACGCAGCGAAGATTGGTGTACACCAACTCCTTAGAGAGGGCTAGAAGTTACACCTTAATAAATCCACGTTCCTAAGTAGGCGTTCGATAAGCTACAGACAAGTTAATATACAAGCTTTTTCAAAAGTAGCTTATTTCTGTTAAAAAAATTAAGCCCCCAATCGCTGGAGGCTTAATACAAACGCTGCTGCAATCTGATCGCTAGAGAATGTAGAGCAGCAAAAAGAGAATCACCCAAATCACATCGACAAAGTGCCAATAAACTTCAGCCGCTTCTACGCCAAAATGACTGTTGGTGTTGTAGTGATCGGGCTTTAACGATCGCCACAGCACTCCTAAAATCAGCATCAGCCCAAATAAAACGTGCAGCCCGTGGAAGCCAGTCAACACATAAAACGTGCTGGCAAAGAGATTGGTTGTCAGCCCAAACTCTAGATGAAAGTACTCATAAAGTTGACCTGACAAGAAAATAGCGCCCATTGCGGCAGTGATGCCAAACCAGAGCCGTAGCCCTTTCACGTCATTCTTTTTGATCGCCGTATCTGCGTTGTGAATGACAAAACTACTCGAAACCAGAATGGCGGTGTTGATTCCGGGCAGCAGCAATTCGAGTCGAGGCGTACCTTCGGGCGGCCACGTTGGAGCGACCGATCGAAAGGTGAAATACGCCATAAAAAGACCCAGGAAAATCATGCCCTCAGCCACCAGAAAGACAATGATGCCCAATAGCCGAAAGTCGTGATGTTCTACGCCGTGGGCGACCACCACGTCTTCTTCAGGGTGATGATTGAGAACCGTTTTTGCAGAATCGAGGGTGGAACCTGTCATGAATCTTGCAGTTTGGTAAAGAACAAAACGTGGCTTTAACGATTGTGGCTTTCGCCAACGCGATCGCTAGGGCTGACTGCAACCGCCGGATCGGGTTTTGCCCGCAACGTAGAACTAGGCCCGGCTGAAAGCGCAGGATCGCTGGCATCTGAGAACGGAACATCGACTTCGGTCGCGCGGCTGCCCATGCCATAGTCATAAGGTCCAGTGGCTAAAACCGGATCTGCCTCAAAGTTTTCGACCGGAGGCGGAGAAGTGGTCATCCATTCCAACGTTAAACCACGCCATGGATTGTCGCTCGCTTTCTCACCATAAACCCAACTCCAGCAAACATTCACCAAAAAGGGCAGGGTGGAGATGGCTAAGAGGTAGGCTCCGATCGTACACAGCAAGTTCAGTGAGGCAAACTTGGGATCATATTCGGCGATCCGACGATTCATGCCTTCGATTCCCAACTTGTGCATTGGCATAAATGCCAGGTTAAAGCCCACATAGCTCAAAGCAAAGTGAATTTTACCCCAGGTTTCGTTGAGCATTCGTCCCGTCATTTTAGGGAACCAATGGTAGAAAGCGGCATATAACCCAAACACGCTGCCCCCAAACAACACATAGTGCAGGTGAGCCACGATGAAGTAGGTGTCGTGAACGTGAATATCCCAAGGCACAGACGCGACCATCACGCCGCTAATGCCGCCAATCACGAATAGAGAAATAAACCCCATCGCAAACAGCAACGGACTTTCGAGCCGAAGTTTGCCGCCCCAGATCGTTGCCAACCAGCTAAACACTTTAATGCCCGTCGGCACGGCAATGATCATCGACGTGATCATAAAAAACATTCGCAGCCAGGGAGGTGTGCCGCTAGTGAACATATGGTGTGCCCACACAATCAAGCCCAAACCGCAAATTGCAATACTGGAGTAAGCGATCGCTTTATATCCAAAAATTGGCTTGCGAGAGTGGACTGACACAATTTCTGAAATCATCCCAAACACGGGCAAGATCATAATGTAGACCGCCGGATGGGAGTAAAACCAGAACATATGCTGATAGACGATCGGATCTCCACCCCCTGTTGGGTTAAAGAAATTCGTCCCCACCATCAGGTCAAACGACAGCAAAATCATCGCACCTGCCAAGACCGGAGTCGCGATCAGAGCCAGAAATGACGTTGCCAGCATTGCCCAGCAGAATAGGGGCATCTGGTTTAGCCCCATTCCAGGGATTCGCATTTTGAAAATAGTGACGATGAAATTCACCGCCGCCAAAATCGAAGACGTTCCCAACAGCAAGACGCTGAGAATCCAAATCAGCTCTCCAGGCTTGCCGTTCATCAAGCTCAGAGGGGGATAAGAAGTCCAGCCTGAGCCGGGGGCACCGACCAAGAAGCTCGACATTAAGAGAATTCCGGCGGGTGGAATAATCCAGAAGGCGATCGCGTTGAGGCGAGGAAACGCCATGTCTCGCGCCCCAATCATTAGCGGAATCAAATAATTGCCAAATCCACCCGTTCCCGCAGGCACGATCCACAAAAAGATCATCACCGTTGCGTGAACCGTAAACAGGCTATTATAAACTTCGCGACTGACAAAATCAGATTCTGGAGTCGCCAACTCAGTTCGCACCATTGTTGCCAGCACGCCGCCGACGAGATAGAAAATAAACGTCGTAACGAGATATTGAATCCCGATTACTTTGTGGTCGGTGCTAAAACCAAAATATTTGCGCCAATCGCCCTTGTCCGGCTCGGTGCCGTGGGCAGGAAGATTAGCTTGTTCTTGAAATTCTGCGGCTTGGGTCATAAGAAATGTCAGGGGTTCTCTGTCATTCGTCACGGGTTACGGGTCATTTGCCATTGACTAACGACGAATGACGCATAACCACTAACTCATAGAATGGTGATCAGAATGGAGTTGCTTAAGCGTATCTGCGCTGATTCCCACTTCTTTGGCGTAGGGAGCGAGATACTCGGTTTCAGTCATGGTTGCCGGAGTCGTGGCAACTGCTTTACTCAGTCCTTCAGCGCTGGCAACTTGCTGGCTCTGAATCCATTTCTGGACATCTTCGGCAGACTCAACCACAACTTTAGTGTTCATTGCGCCGTGATAAGCGCCACACAACTCAGCGCAAATGAGCGGATATTCACCCAGTCTATTGGCGGTGAATCGCACTTCAGTTTGCCGTCCGGGAACTGCATCTTGCTTCAAGCGAAATTGAGGCACCCAAAAAGCGTGAATCACATCATTTGCGGTGATGTTGACTAGCACTTTCTGATTGATCGGCACATGCAATTCGCCTGCCACAACTTCCGTGCCGGGGTAAGTAAACAGCCAAGCGTACTGCATTCCCGCTACGTTGACGACAAATTCAGGCGCTCCTGGCTCTGCTCCGCCAATTTTAGGAGAAACAGTGCCCAGAGTCGGCGCGTCTTTTTTCTGCGGCAAATCTTCACGGATGGCAGCAGTGGTCGGATCTTGATTAACCTCTGCGGCTTTTTGCTGATTGGGATCGGCTTGCGCCATCAAAGTTCCTGCCATCGCCGATCCGGGCATGGTTGCCATTTGATGGGAAGCTTTGCCGTGTGCCATAGAGTGATCCATCGGATCAGCGCCACCATTGTCGTTATAGATATCAAAACTAAGGATTGAGATACCCAGAACCATAATGGCTGGGATCGCCGTCCAGAGAATCTCTAGGGGAATATTGCCGTGGACGGGAGGACCATCTGAGTCGTCTCCAGGCTGGCGACGAAACTTAAAGGCAGAGTAGACCAACACGCCGATCACGAGTAGAAAAATCCCCGTTCCGATCGTCATCATCAAATTAAAGAGACTATCAATGCGAATAGACTCTACCGACGCGGAGATAGGTAAAAGATCATGATTCTGACCGTACCAAAAACTGACCAGGGTCAGAACGATACCAGCCAGTAGGGTTGTAATCTGACTTGGAATGTTCACAGTTCGTCAAATCTCACAAACAACTGGGCGATCGCAGCAGCGACCAACTGAAAACCACCGAATATGCCTTGAATTTTAGGACTTGAATCTAACCTTAGAGATGGTCTTGAGGTAGATACATTCACCATACTGCACCTGAACTGTCTCAGAAATTCAGGCTTAAAATCCGCGGCTACTCGTTCTTCTTACTACACGGTAAGCTACCCATCTTGGGAGAGGGTAACCATTTCACTATCCTTAAGGATCTCTTTGGGATCTGGAGGAGTTTGCTGAAAAGGTGACTGAATATTGACTTCACGCCCTCTGTAATCCGAAGAAATTCCGAAAGCTTGCCCCTAATTAGACTTGCATCACTAAAGTAAACGCTAGAGTATATGCTCATAGTTTAGTTAACTTTTATTTTATTTTCAGAAATCGGAATAAAGGCTCTTAAACCTATGTCTGAATCCTTTCTGCATCAGCCTGCCGTCTCAACACCTGATTCCACAGTTGTTAGAACTTGGGTGACTCGTCTGGTGTTTGGGTTAGCGATCGCCACTCTCTTCTTAATGGCGTTGGGTAGCGCGACTCGCGTCATGAATGCTGGCTTGTCTTGCCCTGATTGGCCGCTTTGCTACGGTGAATTCGTCCCTCGCGATCAGATGAATCTTCAGGTGTTTTTAGAATGGTTTCATCGGCTGATTGCCACATCGATGGGGTTTGCTACGATCGGGCTTGCCAGTCTAGCCTGGTGGAATCGACGAGTTCTGCCTGATTGGACACCCTGGGCAGCGACCTTTGCCCTGTTCCTGGTCGTGATTCAAGGAATCTTGGGCGGATTGACCGTCACTGAGCTGTTGCGATTCGATATCGTGACCGCTCACCTGGGAACTGGACTCCTGTTTTTCAGCACACTGGTTGCCATTGGCACCTCCCTTATCTCTCACCAAGGAACTGGAAACGTTGGTAACCTGAAGTGGGTAGGGCTGATCGCCATCGTTTTGGTTTACCTACAAAGTATTTTGGGTGGATTGGTTTCCTCTCAGTGGGCGCTTCATCAATGTCTTGGCACGAGTCAACTGTGCGGGGTGATGAACAGCCACATTGCGGGAGTGGTTCCGGCGACGATCGCTACCCTGACCCTAATCTTTCTCACTTGGCGGACTCCTGCCCTTCCTCCTTTACTCCGTCGTTGGGCAACTCTGGCTGGGCTTTGTCTGCTGCTGCAAATCACGCTAGGGGTTGCGACCTTCCGCCTTCACCTTCAGGTTGAGCCGCTCACAGTCGCTCATCAGGCTGTCGGTGCCTCCCTACTCGGAACACTAATCATCTTCACTATTTTGGCGTTTCGAGATATTCCGGTCTTGAAGGGTCAATCTCAAGAGGCATTGATCGATTTTTCTGCCTCTTGAGCGTCTCCTTTAACCTTTTTCTTAACTACTCTCCAATCGGAACCTTTAGAGAATGCAAAATACTGCGCTTCCTGGCATTTCTCGCCACAATCAAGACTTTCTGCACGTCATTCAAAGCTATTGGCAACTCACAAAGCCAAGAATTATTCTGCTGCTGTTGATCACCACCGCAGGCGGGATGTGGATCGCGGCTGAGGGGCAAGTAGATCCCTTTTTGCTGATCATCACGCTGATTGGCGGCGCATTTTCTGCGGGGGCGGCAAACACGATTAACTGTTTGTACGATCGTGATATCGACTATATTATGGAGCGCACTCGCAACCGTCCGCTGCCATCGGGCCGAGTCAGCCCTAGAGATGCGCTAATTTTTGCGACGATTCTGGCAGTGACTGCCTTCACACTATTAGCAGTGTTCGCGAATCTGCTCAGTGCGGGTCTCGCCATGTCTGGCATTTTCTGCTACGTCGTGGTCTACACTCACTGGCTCAAGCGTCACAGCACCCAAAACATTGTGATCGGCGGGGCAGCCGGGGCGATTCCTCCCCTTGTGGGATGGGCGGCGGTGACAGGCGATTTGAGTTGGGCAGCCTGGGTGCTGTTTGCGATCGTCTTTATGTGGACTCCGCCTCACTTTTGGGCATTGGCGATCATGATTCGTGAAGATTATGCCAAAGTGGGCGTGCCGATGATGCCTGTAGTGGAGGGCAACGAATCGACAAGTCACCAAATTCTCTACTACACGCTGGCACTGATCCCGGTGACGCTGCTGTTGGTCTACCCGCTGCATGTTATGGGCGCTGTGTATGCGGCGATCGCGCTATTACTCGGCAGCATCTTCGTCCAGAAAGCGTGGAAATTAGTCCAAGAGCCGTCTGAATTAAGGGTGGCGAAATCTCTGTTCAAATACTCCATTCTCTACCTAATGCTGCTTTGTGCGGGGATGGGAATCGACAGCTTGCCCGTGACCCATCGACTTACTGCTGCCCTCGCGGCCAATCTAGGAAATCATCTCGTAGATGCTCTCTAGAAGTCCTTACAATAAGGAGGATAGCGATAAAGATTTGTATCAAATAAGGGAGGAGTAGCAATGGCTCCTGCGGTTTTAATCGAACAACTCCAGAAACGCTATGGTGCGATCGAAGCGGTTAAAGACGTTTCTTTGCAGGTAGAGTCAGGTGAAATCTTTGGCTTATTGGGCCCCAATGGAGCCGGGAAAACCACCACACTGCGATGTTTGTGTACTTTAACCGAACCCGATTCGGGACGAATTGAGGTATCTGGAGTTTCGGCGATCGAGCATCCTCGTTTGGCTCGTCAGCATTTGGGCTATGTCGCTCAAGAAGTCGCGTTAGACAAAGTTTTAACGGGGCGAGAATTGCTAGAGCTTCAGGCAGCGCTCTATCATCTTCCACGGCAAACCATTAAACCGAGGATCGTCGAGATTCTGACCCTTTTGGGATTGGATGAATGGGCAGACAAAAAATCGGGCACCTATTCTGGTGGATTAAAGAAACGCCTAGATTTAGCAGCCGGACTGCTCCATCAGCCAGATGTGCTGATTCTTGACGAGCCAACGGTCGGGTTAGATATCGAAAGCCGAGTGGCAGTGTGGAACTTCTTGCGCGAACTGCGATCGCAAGGAACCACTGTCTTAATCACAAGCCATTATTTAGAAGAAGTGGATGCCCTTGCCGATCGAGTCGCCATTATCGATCGTGGCATCGTCATCGCAGCGGGCACTCCCTCAGAATTGAAGGATCAGGTTGGGGGCGATCGTGTCACCCTGCGGATTCGCGAGTTCTCTCCGGTTGAGGAGGCTGAACAAGCAAAAGTCTTGCTAGAAGCTTTGCCCTTAGTGCAGGAAGTGATCATTAATCGCGCTCAAGGAAACTCTCTAAACTTAGTGGTTGCCCCTCAAAGTGAGGCGTTGATCACCATTCAGAACGCCCTTCAGCAAGCTGGACTGCCCACGTTTGGCATTGCTCAGGCGCGTCCCAGTTTAGATGATGTCTATCTCAACGCGACGGGTCGCACACTTTTAGATGCCGAGATTGCGGCAGCGGGAAGTCGTGATCTTAAAGCCGAAAAAAAGCAAAATATGCGCTGATTCACTTGTCCCTCATTGCATTGTCTTATGAGTCGCACTATTACTCCTCCCCAATCTGAGTTTAAAGATCAAGTAGGCGCGATCGCCCTACCAAAATCTACGCCTTTAAGTGACTTTATCCAAGAAACGCTGGCGCTGACTCGTCGCTTATTTATTCAACTTCAGCGTCGCCCTTCGACCCTGGCAGCAGGCATTATTCAGCCGTTAATGTGGCTCGTCTTATTTGGGGCACTGTTCCAAAACGCGCCCCAAGGATTGTTTGGAGATAGCGCCAGCTACGGGCAGTTTCTCGGCGCAGGAATTATTGTCTTCACCGCATTTGGGGGCGCATTAAATGCTGGATTGCCTGTGATGTTCGATCGCGAGTTTGGCTTTCTAAATCGTTTGCTCGTCGCGCCTCTCGCTTCTCGCTTCTCGATCGTCATGGCATCAGCTATTTTTATCACGACATTGAGCTTGATTCAGACGGCAGCGATCGTGGTGATGAGTGCCTTTTTAGGATCAGGGTTGCCCAATGCATTAGGGTTAGCGTTGGTCGGACTGATCGTGTTAATGCTGGTTCTTGCCGTAACCGCATTGAGTTTAGGATTAGCGTTTGCACTTCCCGGTCACATCGAATTGATTGCGGTGATCTTCGTGACAAACTTGCCGCTTTTGTTTGCCAGCACGGCATTGGTGCCCCTGTCATTTATGCCCAAGTGGTTGCAGGTTGTGGCGACGTTGAATCCCTTGAGTTATGCGATCGAGCCAATTCGCTATGTCTATCTCCACAGCGACTGGAATCTTGGTAGTGTCGTTGTGCAAGCTCCGTGGGGAGCCGTCACGATGGGAACGTCTCTGCTCATCTTACTGGGGTTTAACGTTGTGGCATTTTTGGCAATTCAGCCTTTGCTGAAGCGCACCTTAGCGTAAAGTTTTGAATTGAAAGATCTCAGGAGCAATTCCTAGATTATTGCGTCTTGAGTAGAATTAGCAGTAAGCACTCATTAATTCAGGATTCCAACCCGATGAAAACCAAACTTGAGAGTCAGTCTGTTAAGCCGATTGCTTGGGTTGCGCTTAATCTTCTCATAGGCTTGGGCATGGCTTCTTTGATGGCTCGACCGTCGATCGCTCAGGTTACAAATGTCGATCCCTTCAAAGATACGCAATCAAAAGACGGGCTTTCTGATATTTTTTCTAACCGCAGTGATGGCTCATCAACTAGCGTGCTTAACCTGATCCAGCGACTTACCACAGGTGGCACAAACGCGGCTGACTTTCAAGCGCAACAGCAGCAAAATTTAGACGATGCGGCGGCCCAGTTTCGGGCACAGCAACGTCAACGCATTCAAGGGCAACAACCTCAGACAGTTCCTTCTGCAATTCAGGTCGTGCCGCCTGCCAATGGAACGACTCCTACCCCATAAAATCAAACAAACTTTTTAAAGACAAACGGTGAATGATTAAGTTGCATTTACCGTTTTTTGTTGACTGTTAAGTGCTGGTGCGATCGCAGCAGGTGCAGAAATTTTGCACCGTTAAAAAAATCCATATCCGCATTCTTCTACTACAATCGAGGTCATTCCAACGCGGGTCATCATGTCAGTCGCATCTTCTTCTAAAAAAGCTTTTCCAGTCTGGACGTTGTTGACGATCGCAGCCAACGGTCTACTGATCGCGATCATCGTTTTATTAGTGCTGAGACATGAACGCACCGCAGCGCGCCGCCCCTCTCAGGTTAAAATTTCACCGCTTCCGATCGCCTCAGAGCAGCTAACCTCGACAATCGACCAACTCGAAAAACGGCACCCACTCACTTATCAACAATGGGTCAACTTGCTGGGCAAAGAAGCCAAAGCCATCGTTAAAAATAAGCCCGATCGCTTAACCATTCTCGCCGGAGATTCTTTAAGTCTTTGGTTTCCGTCTGAGTTGTTGCCCAGCGATCGCATCTGGCTCAATCAAAGCATCTCTGGCGAAACCTCGATCGGGTTACTCAAACGCTTAAGTTTGTTCGAGCAGACAGAGCCGCAAGCCATCTTTGTAATGATTGGCATCAACGATCTGACCAAAGGCACCTCTGATCAAGAATTGTTAGATTCCTACGAGCAAATTATTGAAGCGTTAAAGCAGGCTCACCCCAACTCTAAGATTGTGGTGCAGTCGATTTTGCCCCACGGCGCTAACCCAGACGCAACTCTTGAGAAGCGTCAACAGCTTCTAGAAATTTCTAACGAACGGATTCACACCCTGAATCAGACCCTTGAGACGATCTCCAAAAGTGCAGAAGTCTTTTATCTCGATTTGCAGCCATTAGTGGTCGATGACGAAGGATATTTACGATCGGAATTTACCACCGACGGCTTGCACCTAAATCGGCAAGGATATCTAGTGTGGCGATCGGCGATTCAAACGTTTAGCCAATTGGCATTGGATTCTGAATCTGCTGAGAAACTTTAAAAGTAATCGAAACTTTCCACTATTGCTAAAACGCTAATCTTGTACCTCTTCAATCTCTAACAAACTGACGATGACTCCGGCGATCGGAATCGATAAAAAGACTCCCAACAAACCCGCCATTCGCGTCCCTACTAAAAGCGCAAAAAATACAATAATCGGATTTAAGTGAACCGTGCTTTGCATGACGCGAGGAGCCAGTAGATTGTCTTGAAGCTGTTGCAGGACCACGCAAACAATCAGCACCTTTAAAGCAGCAAGCCAACCGCTTTGCACCAAGATAATCAGACAAATTACACTCACTCCTAACGTGGCTCCGATGCCGGGAATCACGTCTAAAACGCCAACTGTCGCGGCTAACAAAAAAGGAAATGGAATGCCAAACAGGACAAACACTAAAAACGTGGCGATCGTCAGAATTAATGAGATGAACAGTTGCCCCCGCAAAAACCCGATGAAGTTTTTTTGAACCGCGATCGCAAAACGACTGCGGTGCGGAGCGGGGATCATTTTCAGCACTAGTTGCCAAATCTTTTGTCCATCAGCCAGCATAAAGAAGGCGACCACCAAAATGATAATAAAAGTAACATAATTTTCTAAAAGAGCGGGCACAGAGCTAACCAGCCAATTCAACCCGAATACAAATGCATTGCGGATTTGAGCTTCGATCGCTTCTAAATTCAGGGGAATGTTTCGCTCTGCCAGTCCACTTTGCAGCCTTTCAAGCGGATTGTTTGAACTGTTGAGAACTTGTAAGAGAGCAGTGGCTAACTGTTGAAGCTGAGTAGTGATAATTAACCCAATTCCAATTAAAAGAACTACGATCGTAAGCAGGCTCAACGCAATTACAATACCGAGCGCAGCACTTCGCCGCAGAAATCGCTCTAGATAATGGACTGGATAGCTGAGAACTAACGCTAAAGTTGCCGCCGCTGTAAATACAAAAATAACATACTCAAAATATCGAAAAAGTTCGACAAACGCCCAGCCTGACGCAAAGAAAAGCAGAAAGCGAACGAGCGCATTCGTGCTAATTTGGCTCCAAAAGGATGGGTGATTGGGTATTTCTGGCGGTTGATTCATCAAATTTGCAGCTTCGTTGAAAGGGTCACTCAATCAAGATAGATGACAGCGGACAGCGGGAATCAGACTTCTGTTGAACCATTTTATGGCTTGGGTTTAGAGAGAGAAGCAGGTGCTTCCTGCCGTCGGACTTCTTCAACTTGATTCACTTCAAAAATTAGGGTGAATGGTTTCCCTATTTCCTGCTCGATAAATTCTTCTAGCAACTGCACCTGACGCGGCGTAACGTTCTCTTTCGCCCGGACGCTTAAGTAAACTTCGGGTGGAGTCATGAGCCATTCTGTTTGAATTTTGAGCAGTTCCATCCGTTGAAAGGTCACAGTGCGATCGAGTAAAGCCTGTTTAAGACTCGTTTCTAGCTGGGCTTGGCGCACTAGTTTGACAAAGCTGACTCCCAAAGGAACGATTAAGACTGATGTCAGCACGAGCATCCAAACGAGAGCTTTTTGGGCACGTTTGAATGGAGCATAGCCGACCAGCAAGAAGGTCAATGTACAGGAGAGAGTAATTCCGAGCAAGTTTGTGAGGTAGAGCAGCGTTGCACCGAGGCTGAGAGAGCTATTTCCCTGCGAGAGTCCTAAGCCGATGACGCAAACGGGAGGCATCAGGGCAACTGCGATCGCCGTTCCCGCCAACGTGCCAGAGATTTTGGGTTCAGCTTTGGCATAGCCACTAATGGCTCCTGCCGTGACGGCAATCCCTAAATCTAAAAGAGTCGGCTCAGAACGGGCGAGGACTTCACTGCCATAGCTCGGTATCCCAACCAGCAACCCCAGAAGCGAGGAGATGACTATTGCAAGCAGCGTTCCCACCGTCACGGCGATCGCGCCTTTGCGAAACAGCCTTAAGTCTCCTGCTAGTGCGCCGAACGCTAATCCGCGAATGGGCAGCATTAACGGGGCGATAATCATTGCGCCAATAATCACGGCGGCACTGTTGGAGAGTAAGCCAAACGTCGCGATCGCGCAGGAACCCACAATCAAAACGAGGTAGCTCGTGCTGAGAGTAGACTCATCCAACAGGTCTGCCCGCAACTGCTGAACCTGATCTGGCTGCCCGTTTTTCTGTCTAAATTGTGTGAAACGGCTGCGAGGGTTGCTTGGCATTGAAGAATCTCTGCTTTAAACTCTGAAAATTATCAGCCGAACGCTGATCCGTTCACTTCCCCCCTAAGCTTGAAATTTCGGATGGAATAGAGATTGCTATTAGAAAAACTTGATCCTTCGCCCTTGATTTCATCCGCTGTTACCCAACCGCTTTATGATCACGAGTAGAGACCAAGAGACCAATAGCGCCACTGAAGGGAAAAGACCGGATGGATACCAAAGCGTTTAAGCGATCGCTCAACAGTTCTGAAAACTATCACCGCAAAGGGTTTGGTCACGAGACTGAAGTCGCGGGAGTCATGGAGTCGGAATATCAGAGTGATTTGATTCAGCAGATCCGCGATCGTCAATACACGCTGACGCGAGGCGATGTCACGATTCGATTGGCGGAGGCGTTTGGGTTTTGCTGGGGCGTTGAGCGTGCGGTCGCGATGGCGTATGAAACTCGCCAACACTTCCCCACCGAGCGGATTTGGATCACCAATGAGATTATTCACAATCCCTCAGTTAATCAGCGGTTGCGAGAGATGAACGTGCATTTTATCTCGCTGATCGAGGGCGAAAAAGACTTCTCTGGAGTCGGAACAGGCGACGTGGTGATTTTGCCTGCGTTTGGTGCCAGTGTTCAAGAAATGCAGATTCTCAACGATCGCGGCTGCAAAATCGTCGATACCACTTGTCCGTGGGTGTCTAAAGTCTGGAACACCGTCGAGAAGCACAAAAAAGTCGCACACACTTCGATTATTCACGGCAAATATAACCACGAAGAAACAGTCGCGACCAGTTCGTTTGCCGGAATTTATCTGATCGTTTTGAACTTGGCAGAAGCCGAGTATGTCGCCAATTACATTCTCAACGGCGGCGATCGTGACGAATTTTTGACCAAGTTTCAGCGATCGATCTCGGTGGGTTTTGACCCCGATCGTGACTTAGAGCGCGTCGGCATCGCCAATCAAACCACAATGCTCAAGGGCGAAACCGAGCAAATCGGCAAACTGTTTGAACACACGATGATGCGAAAATACGGTCCCGATCAGCTTAATCAGCATTTCCTCAGCTTCAACACGATTTGCGATGCCACCCAAGAACGGCAGGATGCCATGTTCGAGCTAGTGGATGAAAAACTCGATTTGATGGTCGTGATCGGTGGCTATAACTCGTCTAACACGACACACCTGCAAGAGATTGCGATCGATCGCCAGATTCCCTCTTATCACATCGACAGCGCCGAACGCATTAGTAAGAGTGGCATTGAACACAAGCCGCTCGATCGCGAGTTAGAAATCACCAAAAACTGGCTTCCTGACGGCAAAATTGTGGTTGGCATCACGTCTGGCGCGTCTACGCCCGATAAAGTCGTCGCCGATGTGATTGAGAGAATTTTTGAGCTAAAAGCTGCGGCAGTTTTTTAGAACAATGAATTTTATTTGTTCTCTGCTGTTCTCTATAATTTGGCTGTTTTGCAGCGCTCCCGCTCAAGCAGAAACCCTGGCAGAACGAGTCGCCGCTTTTCCTGACTGGCAGAGCAAACCCACGGTACAAACCGCCGAAGGAGACTTAGCTTATCCCGCGTGGCTAGCCGGAACTTGGCGCGTCAAGAGTACGCTGGTTGATTTAGTGGCACCCCTTCCCGGTTTAACAACGCCCGGATTTGAGAGCAATCGTGACTATCTCAATCAGCCGATCGAGTTCGATGTGCGATTTGTGCGGCAGAAATCGGTTAAGACTGCGATCGCGAGTATCTTAAAATCGCTGCAATCCAAGTCAGGTGAGACAGAAGTGGTTGCCGATCGCGCCTTCAACGGCTTGAATTTAGCCAAAGCTTATCTGGGCGATCGAGCAGTTCTCGCCGTCAAAGTCGATCCGAGTTCTCCCAATCGGCAGATCACTTTGCTGCGAGGCGATCGTCAGCTTGTTTCGATCGTCAACGCCAGAGCGGTTGAAACGCCTGCTGCTGACCAATTCATCACCACAGAAATCTTTCAGCAAGTCTTTCGGGGCGCGTCTCAGCCTTATCTCAATCAGGTTGAAACGACTACGGCTTATAAACGAGGGTCTGCGATCGAGGCAAACCAGATCACAGCAGTTTATCTCTCTCCGCAAGACCCCGACTATTTCAAGGCAGGAGAAACGCCCGTTGCCCTTTATCGCTATCGTCTAGAATTTCTTCCGGCAGACGATCCAAACAGTCTCAGTGATTCTAGGCAATAATTTCGACGGTGCCTGTATCGAGGTCATAGCGTCCGCCAACTATCTTAAGTTTCTGGTTTTCTACAAGACTAGCTAGAGGCTCAGACACACTCATCTTTTCTACAACCAGTTGCACATTGGCTCGAACTGCATTGTCTAACAAGTCGCCCGACTTGCCCTTAGCCTGTTCCACAGCAGGTTGAATGGCTTTCACCAATGAGTCAATGTGAGCCGCCACCTTCCCGCCCTTGACGGCTGCTGTAACTGCGCCGCATCGCTCATGCCCCAACACCATCACAAGCGGAACGTTTAAATTTTGAGCCGCATACTCGATGCTGCCTAAAACAGCGTTATCTAAAATATTTCCAGCGACTCGAACGACAAATAGGTCGCCAAGCCCCTGATCAAACACCAGTTCGGGGGGCACGCGCGAGTCAGCACAACTCAGAATAACGGCAAAGGGAGTTTGTCCGTTTGCTACTTCTAACAGGCGTTTCTGATCGGCGTGTGGGTAAGACAACTTGTGCAATACATAGCGCTGATTGCCTTTGACTAATAGCTTGAGCGCTTGGTCTGCGGAGATTGTTATCGCACTCTCAGTTAGCGTGGCAGCCAGGGACTGACTGGGAATCAGCAAATTAGTCGTTAGCCCAGCAGCGATCGCACCTGTTCCGACAGATAAAAAAGTTCTTCTAGAAAACTTGGCTGAGAATCGATCGATCGTCATGGCAGTATCTCAATTAATAAGGCTTCTTATCAACCCATAGTTCTATAAAATCTATGAGTTTTCCATTAATCAAACAAGCTTCTTAGAATTTCATGGCTATGGCTGCGAGAAATATTTATAAAGCAGTGAAGCAAGTTAAAAAAGATTACACTAACCCTTGAGTGAGTAAACTTTATTGTCTTTGACTGTCATCACAGAACCAGTTTTGTTAGGGTCATTGAATGAAATGGTGATAGTTCACACTTGAATATGAATCATTATTGTGAACAATGGATTTCTGATTGGTGCCAAGAAAACGGCTGGACAGATTGGTTTAAGGAGCGATCGAGCTATTGGGCATTTCCTCCTAACGCAGTCATGCCTGTCCCCATTCCAACAAAAGTGTTAAGAGCCATCAAAGCTGAGAGAGGGCTTACCACCAGCGAACGGTTGTGGGGTCTATCTGCCATGGTCGGCACGATCGTTGCCGCCGCTTCGGGCTACTTCTTGGAGTCACCCATGCCGATCGTGTTGGCATTTGGCTTTTGCGCGATCGTCGTTGCCCACTTAGAAGACGAAGAAGATTAGCGTCTATAAAATTTTGGACATACAAAAAAGGTAGCCAATGATGTCTACCTTTTTTATTCAAAACTTGCCTTTAGCTGTCGTCGATCGTCGTTGCCGAAACCTCGACAGCATCGACATCGATCGTGCCCACAGGCGTTAGCCGCTTAAAGCGCCCTTGCTCAACCTGCACCGCTTCTCCGCAGTTAGGGCACTGAATCTCTGCCCCATTAAAACCCGTAAACTCATAGCGACAGACTGGGCAAGCATCCTGCACGATATTTTTCTGAAGCCACCAGCGAAAGCCCAAAAACGCGACCACTGGCGCAAGCAGCAATAGTGCCAGCAGCACAAAAAACGACTTCACCAACCAGCCCAGCCCCAATGCCGCGAGCAGCCACGCAAACCCAATAATGGTTAAAATGCGTCCAAAGCCAGTAATACTTAATTGAAGATTGTTGAGGCTGTTCTGGTTCACAGCAAACTCCTATAAACTCAAAGATACGATCGGTCTACTTCAATCTAATCAGAGACTGTCAACTTTAGTAGACGGCTTTCTCTACCCAAACCAGGTTTGATTTCCGATCTAAATTCGCTATTAATCAAGAATAAGTGATCTTACAGAGTTGCTAACCAATATTCGCTAAACTTTAATGAGTCGAGAGATTCAGAGTTTTAGGTTGGCACTTAGCCCCGTTAAAGGGCAAAGTAGGGAAGATATGCCATGACGCAAGCAAAACCACGATTTAGAACGTTTGAGGAATATTTGAACTATGACGACGGCAGCGATCGGCGTTATGAGTTGGTTGATGGAGAATTAGTTGAAATGGCTCCAGAGAACCCTCTCAATGCAATGATTGCAAGATTTCTGCTGGTGTACTTCATTCAGATGGGAATCTCGATCGAGCGGGTAGGAGACAAGCAGCAAATCGCGGTCATCTCTGCTAAGGCAACGGCGCGAGAACCTGATCTAACCGTTCACTCTGAAGCATCAGCCGCCGCAATCTTGACCCAAAAACAGGCGTTGCTTGGTTTAGATATGCCAGTTCCAACGCTGGTAATCGAAGTCGTTTCACCCGGAAAACCAGGCAGCGAAAACTATGACCGCGACTATATAGAGAAACCAAAGGGTATGCAGGGCGAGGCATTCCTGAATTTTGGCGGATTGACCCAGACAGAGCAGCAGTAGCCGTGCTGACCCTCAGAGATGGCGCTTATCAATCTCATGAGTTTCGGGGTAGTGAGCGAGTTGACTCGCCCACCTTCCCAGATCTGCAATTGACGGCTGAACTGATTTTGAGGGCGGGGAGATAGCACGATCGTTGAGCAAACCCTAAAATCAATTGTCTAGATCTGAATTTGTAAGTTGCGGTGTCGCAGTTGAGGTAACGATGTCAAATCACGTTTTTTTAGCCGGGGCGAGTCAGGGAGTCGGGCGAGAAATTCTCAAGGGGTTGCTTGCCCAAGACACATCAGTCAAAGCGTTCTTGAGATCAGAATTGATCGCGACTGAATTGCAGACAATGGGTGTTGAAACGGCGATCGGAGATGCCCTCAATCTCGAACAAATTGAGCAAGCAATGGCAGGAAGCCCGATCGACCTCGTGATCAGCACGATCGGAGGCAAACCCCAAGATGGAGAACGCTCCGACTACACAGGCAACAAAAACTTGATTGACGCTGCCGTCAAAGCTGGGGTGAAGCGATTCATTCTAGTCACCTCGATCGGCAGTGGTGAGAGTGTCGCCGCTCTGCCGCTCCAGGCATTTGAGGCTTTAAAAGAAGTGTTGGCAGAAAAAGAAAAAGCCGAACAGCATTTAATTGCCAGTGGCTTAACCTACACGATCATTCGTCCAGGCGGTTTGAAATCTGAACCCGCGACTGGGAATGGCGTTCTGACCGAAGATCCTAAAATTGCGGGCACCATTCATCGTGCCGATGTTGCTGACTTGGTTTGTCGTTGTTTGAAGAGCGATCGCACGAATAACAAGATTTTTTCGGCGGTCGATCGCACCATGACCTACAGCGATGCGACCTTTGAGGAATTCGCAGTTTAACAATCTGCTCAAGAGTCGGTTCAAAATCCTGCGTCAGTTGTCGCGGCTGACTGTGGTCAAGTCCACCAGAAAATTGTTATTGCTCATCGTCAGCCGCAGATCGGCAAACCAGCCCGTCGAGCTAGATTCAACCTGCACTCGCGATCGCACAGGTTCCTCTCGCCCAGCCCCATTCTTCGGTTCCGACTGAGACTTGTGAACCCGGACGCACATTGCCTTGTCCTAAATCCACCAGCGAAATTGCAGTGGCTCCCTGGAATGATCCTCGGTAGATAGGCTGTCCTTGTTCATTGTTGCGATCGAACGTCAGTGGCGAGACCTGCGTTGGCTGTCCCGATCGCGTCCAGGTAATTTGTGTAAAGCGACCATTCCGAAATTGTGCATCATAGTTCCAGCCGTTGACTTTAACTCCAGTGCAGGAAAACTGTTGAGCCGCAGTTGGCTGTTGAGTGGCATTTGGCTGTTGAGTGGCATTTGGCTGTTGAGCCACATTTGTCTGTGTGGGAGAGCAACCTGCACTAGTAACCATCAGGCTAATTCCAGCCAAGCCAGCGGCGATCGCTTGGGTCATCTTGTCCGTCATCAATAGTTTCCCGAAGTAAGTTATTTTGAATCCAAAGTTAGTTCTTGCTGTGATTTAGATAAGTCAATCTGTGATACAGCTTTCGTCCCTTTCAAGAGATTTTGCAGAGATAACTGAAATGACTTGCCATATACAATAGAGCAAGAAAATATGAAACTAATAGGATGAGAAATACCGCCTTTTGCCACTTTCGCCTGAACCAGATTGCCCGGATACTTTTACTTTACATTGGCGCTAATGAATGACACTAAGGATCGTGGATTAAATAACCTGTAAAAGTCCTCTGATTTGTCATCGCCGAGGCTTTTGCCCCCTAAATCCCCCACGAGTGAGGGACTTTGAAACCAGAGTCTTAGCTCAAAGTCCCCCAGAATGGGGGATTTAGGGGGCTGAAGCCGACCCAAACGCAGCGACAAAGAGTGGTGTACACCGTAGCTCCTTAGGGAGATGGCGAGAAGTTACACCTTAATAAATCCACGTTCCTAAGCAAATTTTAATCAATTTCCTGGCTCACAGCGAAAGTGCTCTGAAGAACACTGAATCAGAATTTCAGTCCATTTCAATGGACTTTGGCTATTAGCCCAGAACTTGAGTTCCGGGTGAGCTTTCGGGTCAACAAGCAAAACTGAATTACAATCCCTTGCTCAAGATTTGAAGGGTTTAACCCACCCATCACTCATCGCCCGATCGAGCACTACACGAGCCACCGCAAATAATAAAATACTTTCTAGTGCCAGCACGACAAACGGCAACAAACTCCCTTGAGTCATCACGCCGACATCAATTTGTGCCAACCCGCGCACCAGCCCAAATGCCAAGACTGCTCCTGATTTGAGGTGCGAGTTTTGGTCTTGCCGAACTACGTAGCGATAAGTGATGCCAAACAACACACCCGCGATCGCCGCGATCGCGCCACTCAACAAAAAACTCACCCCGACCGCAGACACTTGCAGCCCTACCAGCGGCTCAAACCGAGTCGCTAAGATCAGCCGATTGATTAAAGATGCGCCACAAAAAGCGATCGCCACCGACAGAGAAGCAACCATTCCAGCTTTGATTGACTCGATCCGCTCTGCCAACGTCATGTCACCATTCATCATGCAATTCCCAAACCCAAAGTAAAGCTATCACGCCTTTGAATTATGATAATGATTAGCATCCTTTCGTAATGTTTTTACTATCGAAGCTATGGATATTTTGACTTTGGGCTGGGTTTCAATGCTGGCAGTGTTTACATTCTCAATTTCAATGGTGATCTGGGGTCGTAACGGCTTCTAACTAAGGCATGGGGGCATTGTGGAATCAACAGCATTTAGCGTTCTCGTAGTCGTCGCATTTGTGTTGCTGATTAGCGTCACAGGTGGAATTGCCTACCTGACTTTGAATGATTGGCGCGACCGACGACGGCAAGAAAAAGCCAGAGGGAAATAAGATCTCTCCTTTAAACTAATCAAAGGCTCCAGATAGAACTCTTCTCATAGAGTCTTATCTGGAGCCTTTGAGCGTTATAATTCACCTTTCTCGAAAACCAGACTTTTTAAGATTCGCTGCGGGTCAAGCTAAAGCCAGGAGAGAGTTCCTCGCCGTAGCCTTCTTCACCGTGTTCGCTGATATCGACACCCTGAAGCTCGACATCAGGATGGACTCGCAGCCCGATCGTGGCATCGAGCGCTTTAAGAATCACAAAGGTTCCAGCCCCAGCGATGATGACGGTGATCACGATCGCAATTAACTGAGTCACCAACTGACCCGGATTGCCGTAGAACAGACCGTCGCCACCTGCCGAGTTGACTAACTTGGTCGCAAAAATCCCTGTCAAAATTGCACCCGTGATTCCGCCAATCCCGTGAACCGGAAAGGTGTCTAAAGAGTCGTCAAATTGCAGCCTTGCTTTCAAGCTGATGGCAAAGAAGCAAGCCGTTGCCGTAATTGCACCAATCAAGATTGCACTCACTGGAGTCACAAATCCTGCCGCAGGCGTAATGCCTACCAGCCCTGCAACTGCACCTGTTGCAATGCCAACCGCCGTCGGTTTGCCGCGCAGCACCCATTCTAAAATTACCCACATCAGAGCCGCCGCAGCAGCAGACGTGTTGGTGGCAACAAATGCCACGGTTGCTAGAGAGCCAGAAGCTAACGCGCTTCCAGCGTTAAAGCCAAACCAGCCAAACCACAGTAAACCTGCACCCAACAGGATAAAAGGAACGTTGTGAGGCGCAGCAGGCTGGTTTGGATAGGTTTTGCGAGGACCAATCACCCAAGCCGCTACCAGTGCCGAAACTCCAGAGCTAATATGCACGACGGTGCCGCCCGCAAAGTCTAAAGCACCGATGCCGCCATATAAGCCTAGGAATCCGCCCTTTGCCCAAACCATGTGAGCAAAAATTGGGTAAAGAATCGATGACCACAGAACGATGAACCAGAAGTAAGCCTTGAAGCTAATGCGCTCGACGATCGCCCCAGAGATCAGCGCCGGGGTGATGATGGCGAACATCGCCTGGTAAATCATAAAGGTTTGGTGAGGAATCGTAGCCGCGTAAGACACGACTGCATCCGGTTGAGTGCCTTTCAAGTAGTCGGTAGTCTCTAGCCCAACCCCGTTTAAGAACAGCCACTGCAAGCCGCCAATAAATGAATTTCCCGGTGCAAATGCGAGGCTATAGCCCCACAAAATCCAGGAGGTGCCCACAATGCCCATGAGGATGAAGCTCATCATCATGGTGTTGAGGACGTTGCGCGTTCTGACAAAGCCGCCATAGAAAAACGCCAGCCCAGGAGTCATCAACAGCACGAGGGCTGCCGAGATCAGCATGAATGCCGTGTCTCCCGAAACTTGGGCTGCTGCCGCTGCATCTGTTGCTGCTTTGATCGGATCATCAGCAGCCAAGGCACTTGAAATCAAAGGACCATTCAGCAGTGCTAGCGCTGCCAGCCCCGTCATTAAGATTTTATTCAACACTGAACTTTCAACCCTCAACGCCAAGAACTCAGATTCGGCTATCAACCGAACCTGATTGGTATCATTGAATTCCACAGTTTTACACCATTTAGTTCTGTATAGCGGAATACCTTTTTATTTTTATTAATTGACTGTTGCATTCTTTGTTGCTACGAAAGCATGAGTTTAATTGAGAAATTTTATGGTTTGCCCATTTAAGTAAAATTTTGAATCAGCCAAAAAAAGGAGGGAGGTTAAAGCCCGATCGTGCCTCAACCTCCCTCCTTTTAATCTGAAAGAGAAACCTTATGGATATGGGTTAGTTGCACTTGAGATACCGCTAGTTACGCCACTGGTTCCACTAGACGAAAGTCCTGAAGCTTCCTTCACAAAACCCGCATAAGCTTCCATGCCGTGTTCTGAAATGTCTAAACCCTCAAACTCTTCTTCAGCACTGACGCGAATTCCTAATGTTGACTTGAGAGCGAGCCAGAAAATGCTAGACAGCAGAACGGTAGCCCCGCCCACAGAAATTGTCCCTAAAACCTGTAGCCAAAGCTGACTAATTCCCCCGCCAAACAATAGCCCTGCTGCGGGTGCGGGTGCTGCCCCAAACTGTCCTGCTTGACTAAACAAACCAAGCGCCAAGGTGCCCCAAACCCCATTAACCAGGTGAACAGACACCGCCCCAACCGGATCGTCGATGTGTATTTTGTCAAAAAAGCCCACTGCAAACACAACTAAAATGCCGCCGATCGTGCCAATAATCGCCGCTGAGGTGACACTGACAAAGGCACAGGAAGCCGTAATCGCAACCAACCCTGCCAACAATCCATTGATGATCATTGAGAGGTCAGGCTTACCCAAAACTACCCAGGCAGTGATGGTGGCAGCCAGCGCCCCAAATGCGCCAGCGGTGTTGGTAGTCAACGCAATGTGAGCAATCAGTGAGCCGTTGCCTACGCCCATTGTGGAGCCAGGGTTAAAGCCAAACCAGCCCAACCACAAAATCAGCGCCCCCAGCGTCGCAATGCTCATGTTGTGAGCAGGCAATGCATTCGCAGAGCCATCGGCGTTATATTTGCCGATTCTGGGCCCGAGAAAGGCGGCTCCCATCAGGGCAGCCCAGCCACCGACCGCATGAACGACCGTCGAGCCTGCAAAGTCATAAAATCCTGCATCTGCCAGCCAACCGCCGCCCCAGATCCAGTGCCCGGTGATTGGGTAAGCGATGCCGACTAGCAGCAGACTGAAGATCAAAAAGTCAAAGAATTTGATGCGCTCTGCAACCGCACCTGACACGATCGTGGCTGCTGTTCCGGCAAACACTAGCTGAAAGAAAAACTTTGCACCGAGCGGAACGCCCGTCCAATTGAGGGCCGAGAAAATGCCCTGATAGGCATCTCCGATCGCCGGACTATTGTCTGCCCCTGAAAGAAAAAATCCGCCACTGACCCCCAAAAAGTTATTGCTGTTGCTAAACATTAGCCCAAAGCCGAGTGCCCAAAACGCAACCGTTGAGAGCGCAAAGACAACCAGGTTTTTTGACAGCACATTGACTGCGTTTTTCTGGCGACACATCCCCGTTTCGAGCATACAAAAACCAGCATTCATGAAGAACACTAGCATTGCGGCGATCATCACCCACATAGTATCGATGCCAACTTTCAACTCGGCGGTTGCCTGAGAGACACTTTCTAACGTCGGGGGGGTTTGAGTCATTCCTGCATAGCTCCACCCCAGCACGATCGTCAGTGCGAGTGGAATGCAAGCTTGCCAACTGGGTGTCAAACGTTTGGCATACCAACTTGGAGAGAACCATTTAGAAGATCGACTGAATAATTGACGTTGCTTCAGGGCAGGCTGAACTTTTTTGAGCGTTGCTCGGTGCATCATGACAAGGTTCTGTAGGTGAGTGGACGGACGAATAAGAAAGTTTTTCAGAATGAATCAAATACTGAAGGACTTCCAGGTTCTAATTTGTCTTGCTTGTTACAGTTTTTGGTCTACATGATTACGATTTTGAAGACTGATCATTGGCTTTTCCCAATTGTTTGAGAGACTACGATTGTTTGAGAGACTAAGATCGGGCTGCTTCATTCGCGCTAGAAATAAGTTGACAAATTCGCTTTTAGCAGTATTCTTGTACTATCTCTGCTTCATCACTCCTTAAGTAATGCCTCCACTGACCTCCGGGGGCATTTTTTTTATGATTTGACGGTTTAAGATAAAAAAATGAGTGAAAAGAGTGAAAGTTTCAAAATTGTTAGCGACAACCGCCATGCGCGCTTCCAGTACGAGATTCTGGAAACCTATGAAGCTGGCATTGAGTTAGTCGGAACCGAGGTCAAATCGATTCGAGAAGGCAAGGTCAACCTCAGAGATGGCTTTGCCTTGATTCGAGATGGAGAGGTGATGCTGCTCAACGTCCATATTTCTCCGCATCGAACCGCTAGCCAGTTTTTTAACCACGATCCCCGTCGGACTCGCAAGCTTTTACTGCATCGGGCAGAGATCCGCAAGTTGCTTGGCAGAGTAGAGCAGCAAGGCTTAACGCTGGTGCCGCTCAAGATGTATATGAAGCGGGGCTGGGTAAAGGTCGATATCGGGTTGGCGCGAGGCAAAAAGCTCTACGACAAGCGAGAAGATATCAAGAAGCGTGACGATCAGCGAGACATGCAGCGGGCGTTGAAGAACTACTAATGCGGGTAACACGAGATTTTTCAGTCAGGCATTCCTTCTTCAGTTAATGCAGCGATCGTAGGAGTCGAGTCGATCTCCCAAGGGTCTGCGATCGCCGATGGTTTAAATTCTGGTTCTGAATGTACTGTTGCCTGATCGGAAACCAGCATCGCTGCGATCGCAGGTGGGGCGGTAGCGGTGGAGTCTTGCAGTTCTGTAGGTTGCTCTGATTTGGCTGGGTGGCGATAGCGGGAGACACCAAAAATAACTCCACCTGTCAACATCACAAACACAGCGATCGCAAGCAGACTTTGCATGATAAACCTCTTCAGCTCTAGCCAGTGTCACCATTCTGACATTTCCTCAGCTTGATGGAGCTACCCAAAACAAGGAGACGACTTACCTTGATAAGTCGCCCCTTCACCTCTTATTTTTTAGCTGGCGTGAATGGTTGAAGCCGCCTCTAGTTGGGAAGAGGTGCGATCGTGAAGTCTCTCGACCTAGTGAGGTGAGCAGCTAACTAGATGCAGCACGTCATCACGAACGACACTGTGACCAGCAAGATCCTAGACCAAATAAGCCAGAAATCCAATCATGGCAAGCCGTCCGTTCCAGAGTTCAGTTTGAGGAATCCAGCCAAACAGAAACGCATTGCGGTCTTTGCCGTTGTATTCAGTAGAGACGGGGGGTAAGTCAGTACTAGAGCGCGTTTCCATTGTTAAGTTCCTAGAACGCTTTATATCTTGAATGTTAGTTACCTTTTTTAGAGTTGCTGTCTATGTACAGAGGTAATCTTAAACCAATTCCTAACAGGGAAAAGATCACTAATTCTGAGTTTTAAATATGCTTACTTCATAATCACCAAAGCCGTTGGTTTATTCAGGGTAGAAAGTAGAGAAATAAAAGGTAACTTAAAATACAAACTGTTAAGGTGTTTTGTATTTGTTAGTTGCGACGAGTGGATCTCGCCCCGACCAACAAGAACATATCTTGATTGAGGGGCTTGATGAGCCGGAATGTTAGCAGCATTGAACTCTGGAAGAAAAGCGTTTACCTACACGAATTATGACCTTCAATCGTGTCTTTATACACCAAAAATCTTCTTTCTCTAGATAGATGAATCATTCATAAAAAGCAACCTAGTATTGTGAATATCAGTTGTTAATCGTGGTTTAAGAACAAGTTTTGTTGACGTTTTGTTAGCTACTTATCAGACTTCCATTCCGAAATCTGCGAAGGTTTCTAATAAGGCTCTCAGTTATCTTCTCTATACTTCGCGGCATCAGACCTGCCACCAGTAAAGGGACAAGGTATTTAGTTTTGTAAAGTTTAACACAATAATTAGGTGGCACTGTATGGATTTTTTAACGAGAACTATCAAGTTTCCTGCATCGATCGACGATGGCTCGATCGCTCAATTCCATCACCAAACCGAGTTGGCGCTTCAGGCGGATGCTGATGTCGTGCTAATCGATTTTAGCCGAGTAGAATTCACGAGCAGCCCCGGATTGATGGCTTTAGTAATGAGTTATAAGCGAGTCCGTGAGGCAAACAAGCGACTCTTTCTCTGCTCGGTGAGTGAGCAGGTCAGAATGCTATTGGAACTGACCGGAATGAATGAGGTTTTTGAGGTTCTCCCCAGATCTGAGGAGACAGACAGCCCTGCGATCGCTCTAGCTGCATAACAGAGTATTTGTGAATGTGATAGATCTGCATACGGACACGGCAGTGCCATGTCCGTACGGTAGGGGCACGAGATGCCGTGCCCTTTTACCGCAGTCTATTTTGACAAAAACTCGCGGATGTATTGATTGACGAGCTGTGGCTGTTCTTGTTGCACCCAGTGGCTACAGTTGGGAATGTATTTGATCTGAAAGTCTCGTACGTAAGCTTCTGTGCCGTAGGTCAATTCTTTACCTAGAGCGGTGTCACTTTCGCCCCAAATCATTAGAGTCGGAACGTCTAACACGCTCCAGTCTTGGCTTGTCAGCCCTTGCTTGAAGATATTGCGGTAATAGTTGAGGGCTGCTGTCAATGCGCCGCGCTTGGCAAACGCATCCTTATAGGCATCAATATCTTGTTGAGTAAAAGCGGCTTTATTGACTGCCATTCCTAAAAATGCAGATTCTAGAGCCTTGTAGTCACCGAGTTGAATCAGCACTTCTGGCACGATCGGAAGCTGAAACAAAAACATATAGGAACTGCGAAGCAACTGCTGAGGTGTGCGAAGCCCTTCGGCAAACTTTGCGGGATGGGGCAAGTTGAGAATGATCAGTTTTTCGACCAGATTGGGATAGGCGTAGGCAAAGTTCCAAGCGATCGCGCCGCCCCAATCATGCCCGACTAGAACGCAGCGATCGTATCCCAATTCCTCAATCACGCCTTTCACATCTGCTACAAACTCAGCCATCACATAGGCTTCTTTGTCGGCAGGTTTGTCGCTGTCGTTGTAGCCGCGGAGGTCGATCGCAACCACTTTGTGATCTTTGGCAAATTCGGGAATCTGCTTGCGCCAGGAATACCAAAATTCAGGAAATCCATGCAGCATCAGCATTAGTGGCCCTTCACCCTGGGTCACATAATGCAAGTTAATGCCATTGGTGTGAATGCACTCGTGTTGCCAAGTTTCTTCCATGAGAAGTGCGTAATAGGGACTAGATGAAGTTTAGCGACTAATCCCAATTAGCTCCCCCGTCTTAAGCCATAACTGGAGTCACAGGATACTGCTCTAAAACATGTTTGAGATATTGCCCTGTGTAGGAAGCGGGATTTTTTGCCACCTCTTCAGGGGTGCCGATCGCCACAATTTCGCCGCCCAAATTGCCGCCTTCAGGGCCTAGATCAATAATCCAGTCTGAGCAGCGAATCACATCCATGTTGTGTTCAATCACAAGCACAGAGTTGCCTTTGTCTACTAGCCGTTGCACCACGTCTAGCAGTTTGTGAACGTCGTAGAACGATAAACCTGTCGTCGGCTCGTCAATCAGGTAGAGGGTTTTGCCCGTAGCGCGGCGAGAGAGTTCGGTTGCCAGTTTGACTCGTTGAGCTTCGCCGCCAGAGAGCGTTGGGGCAGTTTGTCCGAGTCGCATATAGCCTAAACCAACATCGGCTAAGGTTTGCAGCCGAGCCGACGCTTGCGGAATGTTTTTAAAGAACTCTGCCGCTTCTTCGACGGTCATCGCTAAAACATCAGCGATCGACTTGCTTTTAAACTTGACTTGCAAGGTGTCTCGGTTATATCTTGCCCCTTTGCAGACCTCGCACTGCACATAGACATCGGGCAAGAAGTTCATCTCAATCACGTTCACGCCCTGACCACTGCAAGCTTCACAGCGTCCGCCTTTGACGTTAAACGAAAACTGTCCCGGTTTATAGCCTCTGGCTTTTGCCTCGATCGTCCCGGTAAAAATATCTCGAATCACGTCAAAAACGCCCGTGTAGGTCGCAGGATTTGATCGCGGAGTGCGCCCGATCGGGGATTGGTCAATCACGATCGCTTTATCGAGTCCGTTTAGCCCTTCGACGGGCTGCATCTCTCTCGGCTGCGGAATTTTTTGCCCAAAGTGATGCTGAATCGCGGGATAGAGTAGCTCATTGATCAGCGTCGATTTACCAGAACCCGAAACCCCCGTAATAGAAACCAGCTTACCTAGCGGAATATCGACATCAATATCTTTTAAGTTATTGCGGGCAGCACTGCGAATCTTCAGCGATCGCCCGTTTCCTTCTCGGCGATCGGCAGGTGTATGAATGCTTTTCCGTTTAGATAGGTAGGCTCCAGTCAACGATTCTTCAGTGTTAAGCAGCGTTTCTAAGTCGCCCTGAGACACAATTCGTCCACCGTGAACGCCCGCACCGGGGCCAATATCCACCAAATAATCAGCCGCTCGAATCGTTTCTTCATCGTGTTCGACCACGATCAGCGTGTTGCCCAGATCGCGCAGTTTGGTGAGTGTGTTGAGCAGACGAGTGTTATCACGCTGGTGCAGCCCGATACTGGGTTCGTCTAGAACGTAGAGTACCCCAGTTAACCCTGCGCCGATTTGAGTAGCCAGACGAATGCGTTGCGCTTCGCCGCCTGAGAGCGTCATGGCAGTACGATCGATCGTCAAATAGTCCAATCCCACATCGAGCAGGAATTGCAGCCGCGCTTTGATTTCTCGCAGCACGAGATCACCGATCTGAGCTTGACGATCGGTCAACTTTAAACTGTTGACTCGATGCAGACAGTCACGAATCGAAACGCTCGTTAAATCAGTGATCCGAAACTGTCCGAGCCGCACGGCAATGGCTTCTGGCTTAAGTCGTTTGCCCTGACAGTCGTCGCAAGGCTGATCGATCAAATATTGTTCTAACTTTTGCTTATAGAGGTCAGAAGAACTTTCTTGATATTGCCGTTCTAATAGTGGCAAAGCCCCTTCATAGCGGCGGTTATAGCCTTTGCTTTCTCGATAGCGAGAGTCTGCCTCGATCCAAATTGGGTCTTTAGAGCCGTGCAGCAAGACCTGCTGATGCTCAGGGGCGAGTTTTTCCCACGGGGTCTGAATGTCAAACTTAAAGGCATCTGCTACGCTGCAAATCAGCGACAGATAGTAGGTGTTGTCTTTGTCTGACCAAGGCGCGATCGCGGCATATACAGGCAATTTCGGATTCGGGATCACCAGATCGGGCGAGAACTTGCGGTGACTGCCCAAGCCGTGACAGTTGGGACACGCGCCATAAGGTGAGTTAAACGAAAACAGACGCGGCGATAGCTCCTCCATGACTGCGCCGTGTTCAGGACAGGCGAAGTTTTCTGAAAAGACGAGTTCGGTAGGGTGATCCGGTTTTTGCTCCTCGGTTTGATAGGCTCCTCCTTTTTCAGCCGCTTTGAGACTTTGTTGTGATTTGATATCGACGACGTTGCTCGGTTCCTCTTTCATCAAGTCGATGATGGCGATGCCGTTGGAGTGCTTTAAGCAGGTTGTGAGCGAATCGACGAGGCGTTCTTCAATGCCTTCTTTTTTGACGAGCCGATCGACCACAATTTCGATCGTGTGCAGTTGATTTTTGTCTAGCTCGATCGAGTCGCTTAACTCTCGCACTTCTCCATCGACTCGAATTCGCACAAATCCTTCAGCGCTGAGGCTAGAAATCGTTTTGCGATGGGTGCCTTTTTTGCCGCGCACTACTGGAGCCAACACTTGAAATCGAGTCCGATCTAGCAATTCCATGACGCGATCGACCATCTGATCGACGGTTTGCGGTGTAATCGAACGATCGCAGTGAGGACAGTGCGGCTCTCCAGCGCGTCCGTAAAGCAGTCGCAAATAGTCGTAGATTTCGGTGACAGTGCCGACGGTCGATCGCGGGTTGTGAGAGGTGGACTTTTGATCGATCGAAATCGCGGGGCTGAGTCCTTCGATCGCATCGACATCAGGTTTATCGACCTGTCCCAAAAATTGCCGCGCGTAAGCACTTAGCGATTCTACATAGCGCCGTTGCCCCTCTGCAAAAATGGTGTCAAACGCCAGCGATGACTTGCCAGAACCCGACACGCCCGTGAAGACAATTAGACGATCACGAGGCAACTCTATGTCAATATTTTTTAAATTATGCTGTCTGGCACCTCGCACCCGAATCGTATTCAGGGATGCCGGGCTTGAGGGTTTGGCGATCGAGTCTAAGTCGTCACTTAGAGTCTTCACGTCGGGGCTGTTAGATTTGCTGACACGCTTTGGCATTGAGGACGCGATGAAATAGTCCTTAATGATTCTATCGCTCCAGCTAGCAATCTAGTTGCTGCGTACTAAATTTAGGGGTCAGAACTAATTGTCTTCTCGTCCATTGCTCATTTCGCCCAGAGCCGCCACGATCGTTTCAGCTTCCCCACTAATCCGCCACAGGGTGCGACTGGCTTCTTTGCTCACCAGTTCATATTCTCCTTTAAAGGCTTCGATCAGGGCGGGAATCGCAGACTTGGCATCGGGCCCAATGCAGCCCAAGGCGTAGGCAGCCACCCATCTCACTTGCCAATCTTCATCTTTGAGAGCGTGTGTCAAAGCGGGAACTGCCGATCGCGCAAAATGATTGAAGCTAGAAAGCACCCAAGCCGCCGTGCTGCGAACGTGAGCAGGTTTGGCTTCTAGCGCTGCAATTAAAGCCGGAACTGCCCCGACTCCTAATTTGCCCAAACTCGCGATCGCTTCTCCACTGACGCGGCGATCGTCATCTCCTAGACGCTCTACTAGCGCCGGAATTGCGGTGCGGGCTTCGGGTCCAATCTGTCCGATCGCTCTAGCAACTTCGCGACGAATCTGCCAATCACGGGCTTGAAACTCTCGAATCAGCGCCGGAAGAACCGCTTTAGCAGCCGAGCCAAGTTCTCCAAGCTCACAGATAGCGTCTAGCCGCACTTGCAAATCACCGTTTGCCAAACTAGGAGCAAGGCGACGAATTCGCTGTTCCACCTGGGTGCGTCGGAGAGTCTCTGCACTCAAGCCGACTCGTTTGCCCAATTCTTCTAAAACCATGTCGGGCACATTAATCTCGGCGCTGCGGGTGAGGCAACAGTCTCTCATTGCCAGCAAAAAGCCTTGAATGCTCTCAGGGGCACCGGGCATTGCATCGGCTTGAATCAGCCACTCTTCCCAGAGTTTTTTCTGATCGCGATACAGCTCCACCAGATAGAGCGCTGCCAAACATTCGGCTAACGGATCGAGGGCAAAGCAGATTTGATCTTGGGCAGGCCCGATCGCTTGCACAATTCGCAGCCGCTTTTCTAAATGTTTGAGCCGCGCTTTCACAACTTCACTTTCTGCGCCCGATCGCGCTGCCATTTCTGCCAGAATTGCCTCTCGTTTAGCCGGGGCGGGATGGTAAGACTGCCTCAAACACTCCCAGGCGATGATTTGAGCATCTTTGTGAATGGTGGAATTGTCAGGCTCGTCTTCTGCGGCATCGCGATTGAGTTCGTTGAGATAACTCAGCATCAGGTCTGGAATGTTGTCAGGCAGGTTATCTTCGCTAATTCCTTCTTCTTTGGCGATCATCTGCTCGGCGTAAAGTTTTGCCAGCAGAACGGTAATATTACGCTGACCAACCAGTTTGGAAAGTTGACTACAGGCATCAAAATATTCGGAGTCGGTGAAGAGTTCGCGCTTGCTGCGTTGAGTCAGATAGGCCTCTAAGAACGATGAAAGGCGATTGCCCTCAATCCGCAACGGTTTGACCGTCGTTTTAGGCACTTCGTCTAGGGTTTCTTCAACTCGCGACGTGACGATCAGCGCGTTTGCCGGGAAGTCAGGATGTCCGGGACGAATTTGTTCGCGAGTGGCTTCGCTGAGTTCAGAAAGCCGATCGACGATCACTAAAATTCGTCGCTGTCTCAGCAATTTTTCTAAGAACTCATCTGAAATCGGTTCGGCAGCATCAATCAGCGCTTGCAACTGCCCCCGAATCGCTTCGCGAAACGGTTGTTTATCGGCGGGCAGTTTAAAGTCGAGTTCTTGCTCGATCAAGACAGGCAACATCTGATGCCGACACAGACGCGAGGCGCGATCGTCTGCCATTGCCCATTTTGCTAGGTTACATGCCAAGCTGGTTTTGCCGATGCCACCTTCGCCCCAGATCAGTAGACATTGCCGTCCATCCCAAAAGGTTGAGTGCAAATCTTGGCTCGCTAATTCTGCGATCGTGTTGCCATCGAGTACTACGGGAATGGGAATATAAACTTTACAATCGCTCACCGTATTTTTACGAATAAAAGCTTCACGGGCGACTTCAATCTGTTCTGCGACCCACGCATCGAGTACGCGAGGATGGTAGTGAAACATCGCCAAAAACAACACGGATCGTAGAGGCACTTTGATGCTGCCGCCTAAAGGACTGGGAACCTCAAAATCGGTATAGGGCTTGAGCAGATGGTTGAGTTTCAGTAACCACAGAGGGCGAATCAGCAGCAGCAGACCCCAGAGAGACGGCATCGCCCCTAGGTAGAGCAACACGCCTGCGATCGCCGGATTTGAGCGACTCCACTCAAAAAAGCGCTCAAACAGCCGTGAATCTTTTTGGGTTTTGAGCACACTCAGCGATCGTCGCACCGACGCTAAAACGTCAACATTTTTGGATTGTTCTAAGATCGGCTGGGCAGATTCTAGAGCGGCATAAGCCGATACCAATTCGCTAGTGGTTAGAGACGATGCTGTGTCTTGCAAACTACCTGAGATGTGATCGATCGCGCTGGCTGAACTTAACCGCACGTCAAAATTTTCGTCTTTGAGCGTCTTAACCAGTTCTGAAAGGGCTGATTGAGCTTCAATTCTGCCCAGGGAAGAAGCGGCTTTCGATCGCACATCTTTTTCGGGATCGGACAGTGCTTTCGTCAATTCTGGAACCGCCGATTTAGCGTTGGTGCCAATTTGACCCAGTGCCATTGCTGCCAAAAAGCGTGTGGTGCGATCGCTGTTGGCAAGTGCCTTGGTCAATTCTGGAACGGCTGCACTGGCATCGGCTCCGATTCTACTCAGGGTGCTTGCAGTGGCTACGCGAATTTGGCGATCGGGATCTGACAGCAGTTGAGCCAGGGGCTGCACCACAGGTTTAGCGTCTTGACCAAATCGAGCCAGGGCTTCGATCGCAGTGAGCCGCACCAATTGAGACGGATCTGACAGAGCGGGAATCAGTTCTGGGATCGCCGTTTTTGCATCTGATCCTAAATTGGGAAGCGCATTGATGGTTTGCACTCGCACCAATTTACTAGGATCGTTTAAGGCATTGATCAGATCGGGAACGGCTGCTTTGGCATTGACCCCGATGCTTCCCAGCGCTTTTGCCGCCGCCTGACGCACTTGCTCATCTGAATCTTTGAGGGCATTTCGCAGGTCAGGAACCGCCGCTTTTGCATCGGTTCCCATTTCTCCGATCGCGCTGATCGCAAACAATCGCACTTTTGGCGGCTCTTTGCGGTCTTTGACGACGTAGATCAGTGTCTTGATCGCGGGTGCGCCTTGCTTTTTGAGGGTAGCGATCGCCGAGTCAGACGATGGGCTGTTAGCGAGTTTGTGAATTTGAGCCGCGAGTCCAGCGGTGCTTTGCCCCCGCGCCTTTTGAGGGGTTGCGACCCCTGAAAAGCACAGAAGACTCAACTGAAGCGCTAGAAAAAACGAAGATCGGTTGCGCGTTGCCATGCCGAAACGCCTGCAAGGGGATGAAGGGTACTCATTGCAGGACTGCTGGCAAGCTATTAAATGGAATTTACAGACGCAAGATCACTCTGTCGATGCCGTTGATTAGTCTCGATCGCAGCCCTGATTGGCTCAGTGTTCCCCCAGGAGGCGGATTGATCTCGCAATCTTCACACAGCTATGGGCAAGGTGTGGAATCTACGGAGACAACTGCGATGAATTCCTTAAAAATCTTTGGCAATTTTAGCGCTCGCCTAACTGATCGATTGCATACCGCGCGATCGCCAAACTCATTCGTGCTTGTTCGGTTTCGGACAGATCACTCCAGGCGATCGCCCGAACACTGTTGACCGTCGCATCGACCACATCTGCCCCATCGCTTCGCATCGCATAGGCTAAAGGACGCGCCAACACTTGCAGATCGTCTTCTGCCCAGGTAGGAAGAACGTCTTGAACACACTCAATCAACTGATCAGCGAGGGAATTAGAAGTCTCAACGACTTTTTGAGCTTGCCGCGCAATTGCTGCCAATAGAGCCTGAGGCACCGATACAAATTTTTGAGCCAGGGTAGTCTTTAAGTCTGTTGCTGACCACCGGGCATCTAGATGGCTGAAGAACGACTGCGATCGTTGAGCAATCTCACCGTCATCCCAGTCATCTAAGGAAAATTCTCGTTCGAGTTCTGAAAGAAATGACTCTGCGCTCGGATCGCTCGGATTCCAGGGATAGGATATTTTGCTGGTGGGGGTTTCTGCCACCTCAATCTCAGCCGTATCGATGGATTCGTTCGGATTCCACCGTAGGGTCACATCTTCGGTTTGAAGAAGTGCATTTGCCAAGTCTTGCTCGGTTTGAAGACCTACGATCGAACGAGAACGATTTACTTCACTTGCCATACTGTAATACCCGCATCCACTGAGTCACTGCTGTTGGTGATATCTACAAGTTGCCCGTTACCAATTCCGTAACGATGAATAAATTAGCCCGATCGGGTGATTGATTTGGCTGCGTTTATGCCGAGTCAGGCATTACGGGAGCCGTGATCAAAAATTCTAGCGTAGAATTCTGCGATCCCCCAAATTTTAACTGCACACCTGACTGAAGCAACACCTCTTGGTGATGAACTTTTTGCCACCCGCCACCCGTAAAAACCCAGGTGCCATAGCGAGAAAAGTCACGTAAAAAGTAGGTGGGTTGCCCCGTATCTTGAGAAGCGTTGCGATAAAAAATCTCAGCGTGTTTGCGAGAAATGCCCGGTTCTCCTGGCAAAACCAGGTCATTATCCTCACTCATCCCGACGCGCATCAGCCCACCGCGCACCGTCCAGACTTTTGTTGTCACCAACGATCGCAGAGACGCGATCGCCGATCGTTGTCCAAACTGGCTAGGGTTGGGCGGAAACTGAGTCGCTCCTTCATCCAACGGCTTCAGTAGCTCGCCGTCAAATTCTGGGTGCATATAAAGAACGGGCAGTGTCCAAGCCTGCTGATTAAACTTAAATAATGTCAGGAGATGCTGTCTTGCCACGGCGACAGCTTGGTCGATCGGCATCCGATCTGCCAGCGCTTGGGCAAATGCTTGAATAAAACTGAGTGCCTCTTGATCAGTAATGGGCTCCCGCATTGCTAACACCGCCGGAACCCCGTGATGCAAAAGCACTTCAGCTAAACTGCTGCGCGGAATCGCCTGATAGTTTTGCTCATCAGGTTGTGCCCCCCAGCAAGAGTTAAACACCGCCAGCTTCACCCGACAGCGCGTCAGCACTTGCGCCAACTCTGTGCCATTGATTGCCATATCAGGACGCAGAAAGAGCAAGCCGCCATCGGGCGCAGGTTCTCCATGCCCTGCGTAGAATAGGACGTTGTAGCGATCGGTTTCTAGCTTCTCGATCAGATCCGCCGGAGTAGGTTGGAGTAAAACATCCACCTGACAGGAAGCCGCATATTGGTAAGCGTTGCGATCGGAAGGGTCGCCCAACTTTCCCGGATTTTGCAAGATTTGAGACAGGGCAGAAGCTTCTTGCTCTAGCTTGAGTTTTTTGAGCAACGCCTGACGATCGCGCAATGCCCCGGAAGGTGCATCCTCCAGCCCCCCAGAGATAGACGGAATCGCGGGTGCGGCATCCTGTCCCAACACGAGCAAAATATTCAAACTCTGATCGGTTCTCAGATGCGGCAGGGCATCGACATCGCTGGTGGTGCGACTAAACAAAACTTGTTGACTCAGAGAGATGGCTTGCCTACCTGCCTGACTCTGCATAATCTCCCACGGAATCGCAATCAAATCGGGGTCACGAATATCGAGACGCAGGCGCAGAGATTTGGTTTGTCCGAGCGCAATGCCCTGACTCTGATCAAAACTGCTCTGAATCGACCCTCCCAGTAACCATGCCCACAGATCAATCCCCAGAGTCTGCATCAGTCGGACACCGCGCGAGACGGGCTGCCCCAAAGGAGCGATCGCTTCAGCCGCAGGCAGTGATGGCACCTTAACTTCAGAAACGTGAGGCACTGGCGGCAAGCTGCGGGCAGAAAACAATTCTCTCCAGGCGTGCCAGGTTTGCATCAGTGACTCAGACCAAATGCAGTCACGCAAAACATAGCCACCTTTATAGGGAGCCTCGATCACATGAATCGCAAAGTGACTGGCCTCAGTGGCCCGAAGCCGTTCGATCGCCAGACTTAAACAAGGAATTTCAGACAAAGCCATTCACAACCACAACCCATTCCAACTTATTAAATGGTAGTTGAATCACTCGTTTCGTGAAGACAGCGAACCATGACACCCAATGTTTCATTAGTTTACCGAGCTTCGCCGAAGTTTGCGCCTTAAATCCTACGAGTGGCTCAAGGCGTAGGTGCAGGACTGGCTGACGCAGCGGGAGGAGCACATCGACCTAACTGAGCAGGTTTGAGACTCAGATTTTGGGTGACAAAAGGCCCGACCGTGCGTTCTTCTTGCCAACCAAAGTCTCCGGGCTTCACCGCATTAGCAACTTTACTGCCTCCGGGCACAGAGCAGACTTCAAGCCTCACCCACGAGATGCGATCTTCGGTCGCCTGCTGGTTCACCACCCGCGCGATCGTCCCTGGCACCACGCTGCCGATCGTTTGGTCTGACGCAGGCGGCACCACAGCGTTAGGTTGACGAACCAGTGAGAACAACACAGGAGGTTGAGGGCTGCCAGTAGTAGGACGGTCAAGCAGAATTACCATTCTTGCTTCTAGAGCAGAACTGGTTGAATTGAATGGGGTTGGCGGATCGGGTGAAAGGCTGACGGTCGGAATCGGGGTCGGAAACGAACTTGTCGGCGGCAGACTAACTGGATTTAACGCCACCCGAATTTCGGGCACCAGCAAAACTAGCAGACCCCCGATACCAAACAGCGCCAACAGCATCACCAATAGGGGCAAAAATCGGAAAGACGATCGCGGTCGTTGAATAATTTGGGTCTTCAAAGTAGAGGGTTCAGACGGTAACTCTTCTAAAGACTCGGCAGACCGCGATCGTGGAGATAAAGACGAGGGTTCAGAACTTTGTGAAGTAGCGCGATCCCAATCGATCTGAAGCGGCGCGATCGCCGTCTGATTCAGCGTCACCTGACAGTAAACCAAGCCAACCGTGACGTTATCATGCCCGTTTCGAGTGTTGGCAATCTCGACTAATCGACGGCTTGCGGTTGCTAAAGCAGTGGTGCCATCCAAAATTGGGACAATTTCCTCTTCCCAGCATTCATCGACGCGATCGTGGTCACTTAACCCATCTGAGCAGAGCAAAAAGACACAATCCTCGTCCAAAACAAATCGTTGCACTGTCGGATGGAGAAAGTTAGAACTACTCATGCCCAACGCCTGCACAAGAGCGCCAGAAGAGGGCTGTTGCAGAGCATTTCGATAAAGGGCATACCCTAACCTGACTTCTCTCGACGCGACATCATCATCTAAAGTGACCTGATAGCAGCCAGTTCGGGTAATTCGATAAGCGCGGCTGTCTCCAACGTGATTGATCAAAAGCTCATGGGCGTGGGCAAGTGCCATGACGACGGTCGTTCCCATTCGCTGGCGTTCTTGACGATGTTCTTGATCGTTACGTTGCGAAATTACGTCGTTTGCGGACAGGGCAGCTTGTTCTAGCCCACTGACGAGGGTAGCTGCATCGGGGTCTGTTTCTGAGAGTAGCGTTTCAGCTTGAGTTTGCAGGGTGGCGATCGCTAACCCCGATGCCACTTCTCCGCCTTCGTGTCCGCCAATTCCGTCACAGACAATCACTACAGGGTTTGAAGCTGCGTCTCCGATCTTGAAGGAAAGATGACTTCCACTCGCGGGATAGCATGCGTCTTCGTTACTCTGGCGACTCGGGCCCTGGTCAGTAAAGGTGGCAATTTGAATCGTTCTAGTTTGACCCTGACCATAATGAGTCATTCCCTGATCCAGCCGATCTAATAATTGATCAGCAGTTCTAATCTGCCCCTGGATCATTTGCTGACAGAGTTGAGTCAAAAAGTCTGAGATCGGATCAGCAGGGTTTTGTTGCCACTGTGCCCAAAACTGTCCCAACTGGGTTAAATCAGGAGTTCCTTGAGTGTCGGGCTGCAAGTCTAACAATCGGACAAAAGAGGCATCCACCCGCAGCAAATCCGAGGTCAGCAATGTAGAAGCCACGTTCTCTCGGCAAAACGGCTCCCACAACTGGGCGATTTGCCAGAGCCAGTTAAGCTGCCGTAACGGGTCGCTCTCTGTCCAGAGACTCGTCAATTTTGGCATCAGACTGCCTGCAAGCTCATTTCCTGACTTTAGCTTTGCCCCATCTGGATAGATTGCAGCATCTTCTAGCAAAAGCAGCGTAGAGGTCGATCGCGGTGCTGTCACCATTCCATAAATCTGCGGCACATGCAGTCGAGATGGCGACAACCGCAAATAGACTTCCCAGCTAACCGGAATTTCGACTGGACTTTCAGGCGGAAACCCTGGTTTGGTATCCAGTAAAACTTGACCCGTTTTGAGCAGATAGCGATCGCCCACCAACTCCCTAGGCTTAAATATTTCTAACCCAGACCCTACTGCCCACAAATACCGTTTAATCAGCGGCGATCGACACTTATGACAAAACTGATGGCTTTCTGAATTGAGAGCCTGACAGAAAAAATTAGAACACTGAAGAATGGGCGGGTCGTTTTGCATTGAGGTTGATGGGTGTTGTCTTGCAATTTGGCTCGACGGTTCACCTAAAGACGGTTCTTGACACCCTCTATGTTAAACGCAAGCCTTTCGCGCTTGACCAACAACCCTCTAGAATTAAGTCACAATAAGTACATATACACAGTCTAGGAACAAATTATATGGCGCAGAGCGAATCTCAAGCGCAGGCACCGCTCTCCGATCGGGAACTGCAAGTCATTGAGTTAGTAGCTGCTGGCTTAACTAACCAAGATATTGCTGAAAAGCTAGAAATTAGCAAGCGCACGGTTGACAACCATATCAGCAATATCTTAACCAAGACTGAAACAGACAATCGGGTGGCGCTCGTGCGCTGGGCGTTGCAGTGGGGCAAAGTCTGTCTTGACGAAGTAAACTGCTGCGTTTTGCCTCCTTACCGAGAAAACGGCACTGCTCTCTAGATGAGACAATTTTGAAGAAGTGTCTAAACTAGGAGCGTTGGAGTTGAAATATCAGGTTCAGTGTTTAGGGTTGCCGTTGGCAGTTTATCGAGAAGTGGCAGCGCATTTGTCTCAGGTTGATGGAGTAAAGACTGGTTTGGTATCGCAGCGATCGTCACAGTTTGACTACAACCAGAGTCAGATCGAAAGTTTGTGGATTCAGGTTTTAGACTCTGCAACGTCGGCTTCTCAAGCGCGAGTCGAGCAAATTTTGGCTTACTATGGCGATCGCTATGGTGCCTGGAAAGACACTCAGACTGAGTAAAGTTTTCACTATTTTTTCAACTAAGGTTCATGAGTTCAATTCAAGCAAGCCGGGGAACGCGAGACATCTTGCCCGATGAGGTGAGTTATTGGCAACGAGTCGAAACGATCGTGCGTGAAATTCTGGTGCGGGCTGCCTATCAAGAAATTCGCACCCCGATCTTTGAGCAAACCGCTTTGTTTGAGCGCGGCATGGGCGAGGCGACTGATGTCGTCAACAAAGAAATGTACACCTTTAAAGATCGCGGCGATCGCTCCCTAACCATTCGGCCTGAAGGCACGGCCGGAGTAGCGCGATCCTATATCGAGCATAATCTCCATGCCCAAGGAGGAGTGCAGCGCCTCTGGTATGCCGGGGCGATGTTTCGCTATGAGCGCCCTCAAGCGGGTCGGCAGCGACAGTTTCATCAATTGGGTGTTGAGGTATTGGGAAGTGGAGACGTGCGGGCAGATGCCGAAGCGATCGCTCTTGCTACCGAGATTTTGCAAACGCTGGGCTTAAAAGATTTGCGGTTAGATCTGAACTCGATCGGAGATGCAAACGATCGTCAAACTTATCGAGAAGCGTTGGTCAATTATCTGACTCCCTTTAAAGAAGAGTTAGACGCTGACTCTCAAGATCGTCTGACTCGCAATCCTCTACGAATTCTTGACAGTAAAGATCCCCGCACTCAAACCATTCTGGATCAGGCACCGAGCATTTTAGACTATCTCGGTTCCGATTCTCAGCGACGGTTCGATCGGGTTCAACAGCTATTGAGTGATTTAGGCATCGCCTGCAACATCAATTCCCGTCTCGTTCGCGGCTTAGACTACTACACCCACACCGTTTTTGAGATTCAGTCTGATGATTTGGGCGCACAGGCGACGGTTTGCGCGGGGGGGCGCTATGACGGACTCGTTTCAGAACTTGGTGGGCCTGAAACCCCGGCGATCGGTTGGGCAATGGGACTAGAGCGCTTGATTTTGCTCCTGCAACAGATTCAGCCAGTCAGCCCTTCTAAAGTAGACTTTTATGTCGTGTCTAGAGGCGAGAAGGCAGAGTCTCAGGCGCTCATATTGGCACAATTACTGCGACGATCGGGCTTCACAATCGAACTCGATTTAAGCGGTAGTGCCTTTGGTAAACAGTTTAAGCGGGCCGATCGCAGTGGTGCCGTTGCCTGTCTAATTTTGGGCGATAGTGAAGCAGAAACCAAAACCGTACAGCTAAAGTGGCTGAAAAGTGGCGAACAAACGGCGATCGAGCAGTCTGCTCTTTTAGAGACGATTGCTGACCTTCGCACTAAGATCTCTCACCTGAAAGACGAAAACTAGCAAAGATTAGTGAATTTTTCTAACGCTCATGACTCGTTTTTAAGAATGCGTCCCCCTGCCTGCTTAAAATGAGTGTCAAATTCTTCTGTCACTTTTCAAAGTGTTAGGAAATATTAAACTATGACTGAGCAGCTCATTAAACCTTACAACGGCGATCCATTTACAGGGCATCTTTCAACCCCTATCAGTGACTCTCCCTTTACTCGCACATTTATTGGTAACCTGCCTGCCTATCGCAAAGGGCTATCTCCCCTGCTGCGTGGGCTAGAAATCGGTTTAGCTCACGGCTACTTCGTGATCGGCCCTTGGGTGAAGCTAGGCCCCCTGCGTGACTCTGATGTCGCCAATGTGGGTGGGCTGATCTCTGGTGAGGCGCTTGTCTTGATCGCCACTCTTTGCCTCTCAGCTTATGGTCTCGTGACCTTTCAGGGAGATCACGATCACACCTCTAAAGATTCTCTACAGTCTGCTGATGGCTGGAGCCATTTTACTGGCGGGTTTTTCGTCGGCGCAACGAGTAGCGCGTTTGTTGCCTACTTGCTGTTGACCAACTTCTCGATCATCGATGGCATCTTCCGAGGCGGATTTAACTAATCTCACCTCGACACTTAATCTGATCTGAGAGCCTGTTTGCTGACAACATTCAGGCTCTTTTTCAGTGTTTGGGCTGAGACTCAGGTAGAATGCCTGTCATGAGGCAGGTTAAATAACAGCCTAGAACCACTAAATGCGGGGTAGAAAGCTCCTCGAATATGCCTGAGATGGAGTATTGGGAATTTCTCTTACAAAAAGAAGGCGATCGCTCTTGGTTGCCCCTCGAATCTCCTGATGTGGAAATTCTAGAAGGTCGCTATCGCGTGGTGGCTCGATCGAGCCGCAAAAATAGCAATGTCGAAGTTCGGATTATTCATCAAGCGACGGTCGAAGTTCCGCCAAAACGCCGCACTCAGCAGCGATCGAATCGCACCAATGTAGATGGACTGGTGGTGGTGATTCCCTACACGACGCTTAAACCCGGCACCTGGGAACTCAATTGCTCTGGCGATTTGATGTCGGAGCTAATGGGCAATAGCTGGCAATATTCTGTGCAGCTTCATGTGGTGGCGATCGAAGCTGAAGAAGAGTGGGAACCCGATTGGCAAACGCCCTCTGAGCCAGTCGAATCGACGATCGACGTTACAGATCCGATCCCAGAATCAGCGACTTCTGATCTGCCTGAAATCCCTATTGAGCCAGACGCTGCAACGGGATCGTCAGTCGATCGCTTGCTACAAATCACAGAGCAACTCGCCCAAGAAACTCAACGAGTAGCGCAACTGCCGCCGCTGCAAATTGTCCTCACTCAAGAAACTTATATTGCTCGTCGTGGGCAACCCTTGACGCTTTCAGGTCAGATTATTCCTGTGACTGAGGCAGAAGCGTCTGTCGTGCTTGCCCAGGCTGAAATCAAAATTTGCTTTCGCGACCCCCAAAGCGCTCAAGTTTTGCTAGAAACTCGCGAATCGATTCTGAATCAACCGATTCCGACTCCGATCACCTGTCGCTTGACGCTACCTTCTGAATTTAAAACTCAGTTGATTCTAGGTGAAGTGACTCTCTATGACTTGACCTCAGACCCGCCGATCGCACTTGCCAATCAGTCTTTCACGTTGACGGCTGATGCTGATGAGTTGTTAGAGACGATCGCTAACCACCCGATCGCTGACGAAGAAGAACTAGAGCAATCCTTAGAGTCTGCTGCCAACCCCGAACCTCCGCCTGCGTCTCCTAGCCTGAATCTGACATTCTTAAATCTTGTCTCGGCTCCCAAAGAGACTCCCAGTTTCAAATACGCATCTGATCAGCCGCTTCCGCCTCAACTCCATCAGTCAGCCTCGGCTCCAGAAGGCAAAAGAGGTCTGGATCTACCATCGTTTGCTGCGCCTATTATTGAATCTGCCAGTGCTGAAGCCGCGATCGTTCCCGAAGTTGAGAATGCTGATGCGATCGCTACCCCAACTCAGCCCCAATTAACTGATGTATCCGAATTAGAAGCGCTGCCTGAAGCCCAAACCCCTGGCGCAATTTCTAAAGTGTCTCCCGTTCAATCCGCTTTTCAGGCGTTAAATATTCAGGGTCGATTCCTCGATCGTCTCAACTCGCTGGCATCAGACACAGAGTTATCTGAAGAATTAAGAGAGGCAGCTCCTCAGCCAGAAAGCGCAGTTTTAGTTGAAGAATCCGCTTCTGATGGGGCGGCTGTTCCTTCAGATAACTCTGAAGTGGCAATGTTGCCCTCGTCTCTAGAAGAAGACTTATTGAATCAAGAAGTTTTAGTTGATGAATATGAGGAGCGTGAAGAATTGCTCGTCGAAGATATCCCGACTCTTCAAAGACCGCTTCAGACATCGGCACCTCAGATTTCAAATCCCTTACTGTTACCAACCGACGAAGACGTTCCAACGCCCAGTTTAGATGTAGCGAGTGAAGAACTGATTGCGGGTCAAGCGATCGTAGTTCGGGCAAAACTCCCTAATCTGCGGCCCCGCTTCTACGTCAAGTTTTGGATCAATGACCGCCAAACCCGCGCGTTGTTAGATGGCCCCCGCTGGCTTGTCGATTTTGCACCCAACGGTTTAGGCGACTTAGAAGCCAGCACTCAGCTCACGGTGCCGTTTGGTAGTTTAGAGATTCAACTCGAAGCGATCGCCGTTGAAGTGGCAACTCAGCGCGAAAGTCATAAAGTGGTGCTCGATCGCGCCGTGATTCCTCCCGACTTACCTAATCTCTCGCTCGACGAATTTGAGGCGTGACAAAAAATAAATGTGTTAAGAATTCTAAGAACCTCGAATCTGAGACACCCTTCGCAGGTAACTTCAAAGATGGACTCATCTAACAACTAGTAGGAAAATACTTTATGACAGGTTCATACGCAGCATCATATCTGCCCTGGATTCTGATCCCCGTTGTTACCTGGCTCTTGCCGATCGTCGTCATGGGCTTGCTGTTCTTATACATTGAGCGCGAAGATCCCACTGGCATCTAAGCCAGCATCAAAACAAAAGCCGCTTATCCCTTAAGGTTAGGCGGCTTTCTTTTTGTTAAACAGATTGCTTAAACTAAGCTCAGGTCATCCTACATAGAGGAGCCTAACCCTGCATAAGCGCCGTAGAAGAAAAGACCCAAAATACCTATAATCCCTGTCCCTGCTACAGTTGCAACAATCCAAAGGGGAATTCTTCCACCAGTACCCACAGTTTTTACCTCCTAACAAGCAAGCGATTTGTAGATGACTTTAGACAGATTTGATTGTCTAAAACTTTTGATTAATTGAAGAAATAGCTAGAGAAAAGAATCCCCAGCGAAAAGATTGCCAATAAACCCAAATAGAGTGATGTTCTATTTAGCTCAACAGGCTGTTTGTTGGGGTTGGAAGATTTGACTGCCATTGCTTTTACCTATCGTTGAATAAACTGCATGGACGCGATCGCACCCAAAAAGAACACGGAAGGAATGGCTAGCGTGTGAACGGCTATCCATCTCACCGTAAAAATGGGATAGACCACGGGTTGATTGGGAGAATTGCTGGTCATAGTGTTTAAACCAATTGAGTGAAAAACTACTTCTTGTCTTTTTCGTTTATGAACTGGTCAACTTGCTGCTTTGCCTCAAAGCGGTTGTTGACGATCGGCACTTCTTGGCGGGCCGCAGGAAAATATTCGTTAGGGCGAGGCGTGCCAAACGCGTCATATGCCAAGCCTGTGCTGACAAACAACCAACCTGCCACAAACAAAGCCGGAATGGTGATGCTATGAATCACCCAATAACGAATACTTGTAACAATGTCACCAAACGGACGCTCTCCGGTAGTACCAGCCATTTAGATTCCTCCACTGACAACAATCAAAAGCCTTATAAATATCATAAGGGACGATAGAAATCCCCACAAGCAAACCTTCTAAATTTGCAATTTGTAACCGCTGATTTTCTTCAAAACTAAGCGTTAAAAAGCACCATTAACGCGCTACAAATTGCAATGGGGATCAGGCAGCTTGTGTGCTTCCTTGATATCTCAATAGCGTGCCTCGCTGACCAATGATAAAGCCTTGCTCAGGGCTAAGAAACACGATTCGATAAAGGTTAGCTGGGACGTTTTCAACCTCCTTGTCTTTCTGCCAGGTTTTGCCGCCGTCAAAACTGCCTAGCAAGTTGCCGCTGCCGCCCACAACCCAAAGCTCATCAGGGGTGCGGTAAGCCAAATCCAACAGACCCCAACTTGTGCCAAACTCAGGGTTTTGAACTTCTTGCCAGTCTTCTGGGTCACTAGAACTCGTAAACTGCACCTGTCCGCCCCGCGCCAACATCCACAGGCGACCATCTTTGGTAAAGCCCATGCTCTGCACACGCCGAGAGCTATTGCGGTTGTAGGGGTGCCAAGCTTGATCGCCCGGTTCCCAGACTGAAAAGAAGTTTCCTCTCGAAGACACTGCGACATATTTGCCGTCATCGGCCCGATCGAGACTCCGAACCACGCCAAACGCTTCAGCCACCATTGCCTTCCAGTTGCGACCGCCATCGGCTGTCTGATAAATGGCACCTAGATCGGTCGTCATTTCAGCACTATTTGCGCCCCTTGCCAGAATGGTGCTAGGTGCCCCCGGAAGCTTCTCGCTCAGAGGAATTTGCGCCCAAGATTTGCCACCATCGTTGGTATGCAATAGAAGGGAGGGCTGTCCAGTCACCCAGCCTTCTTGACCCGAAAAGCTCACCGAACTCAATCGATAATTCTGTTCACCGAGATCGAGCTTGCGCGGTTCCCAAGTCTTTCCACCGTCGTTAGTTTCTAAAAGCGATGAATTCGTGCCCACGAGCCAACCGTGGTTTGTGTCACCTGTAAAGCCGATATCTAAAAGATTTTCTTCAACTGGGAGGGAAATGATTTCCCAGGGGTTATCGCTCAAAGTCGGCAAAAAAGTTTTACAGCCAGTCGTTAGCAATGCGATCGCTAATAAGATGACAAGTTGTTTCCAGGCTCTCATAATCCACTGCATCGCTTCTAATCTCTGATACACAATTTACGTTTTTCTGTAGCGAGGATCTCAACTACTGCAACCCATAGAGGCTGAGGAATAGTAAGAAGACTAAGATCAACCCACCAAAAATCAGGAGATTCTTTTGCCCTGGCGTTAGTGTGTTGACCCCAAAGCCATACCCTAAATTCTCTTTAAACCCAGACGGGCTGTTGAGCGGACCGACATTCTGAAACTTAGAGGTGGGCACCCCGCAAACCGGGCAGCGCCAGCTAGGGGGCAAATCCTCAAAGGGAGTTCCCGCAGGAATATTGCGGCGATCGTCTCCCTTGATCGGTTCATAGACATAGCCGCAGGCTGAACACTCGTGACGATCGAGCGATTTTGGATCAATAACTTCGGTACTCATAGATTTAGGAGAGGGTAGAGGACTAGAATGCCAATCTTAAAATCTCCGTTAATTATTATGACATTATGACCTCCCCTTTTTAAGATCCAATTAAGAGAAATGATCCGGGATGGGTTTATAGAAAATTCTCGATTGATGGTGAGTGAGATTTCTTGGCTTGCAGGTGTTTCAATATACGTCAGAAGGTCACGCCCATCTATAATGTGAAATGTGAAGAAGAAGTAACACAAGCGTTTTGATTCACCCTACGAGAGGCGGCTATCACTGTGTTTGTCCTGACTGGCTACGAATATTTTCTGGGCTTCCTACTCATCTGTAGTTTGGTGCCCGTCCTAGCATTGACGGCTTCTAAGCTGGTTCGTCCGAGTCGTCGTGGCCCCGAACGCCGCACGACCTATGAATCCGGCATGGAGCCGATCGGAGGAGCTTGGATTCAGTTCAACATTCGCTACTATATGTTTGCGCTGGTTTTCGTGATCTTCGATGTTGAAACGGTCTTTCTCTATCCGTGGGCAGTCGCCTTTAGTCGATTGGGGCTATTAGCGTTCATCGAGGCCCTGATTTTTATCGGAATTCTCATCGTCGGTTTGGTCTACGCTTGGCGCAAAGGAGCGTTGGAATGGTCATGAACTCGGAACTCACTGCAAAAAATGGCTCTGCTGAGGGTTTGATTAACCCGATCGAGCGTCCTAACATTACTCAAGAACTGTCTGAAAATGTAGTTCTGACGAGCGTCGATGACCTCTATAACTGGGCAAAGCTTTCTAGCTTGTGGCCGTTGCTGTTTGGAACTGCCTGCTGCTTTATCGAATTTGCGGCGTTGATTGGTTCGCGGTTTGACTTCGATCGCTTTGGTTTAGTGCCGCGATCGTCGCCTCGTCAAGCGGATCTGATCATCACCGCAGGCACGATCACGATGAAGATGGCTCCCGCACTCGTTCGTCTCTATGAGCAGATGCCAGAGCCTAAATACGTCATTGCGATGGGTGCTTGCACGATCACAGGCGGAATGTTCAGTGTCGATTCTCCGACAGCGGTTCGAGGTGTGGACAAACTGATCCCGGTTGATATTTATCTGCCTGGTTGTCCGCCCCGCCCTGAAGCGATCGTGGATGCGATCATTAAATTACGGAAGAAAATCTCCAACGAGTCGATCCAAGAGCGAGGTGCTTTACGCCAAACTCACCGCTACTACAGCACGACTCACAGCATGAAAGCGGTTGCCGAGATTAATGACGGCAAATATCTTGCAGTCGCCGATCGACAAACGCCTGCCGCCGAACTGAGAGAAGCAATGGGTCTGCCGATCGCCCCCGCACTCAAAGCAACCGAAAAGGAGGGTCTCGATCGTGGCTGAAGAAACCAAACCTACCGCGCCTGAAACCGAAGCGGCGATCGTCGAAGCGGGCAAAACTTCAAAGTGGCTGACTCAAAACGGCTTTGAACACGAGTTTCTAGGAAGAGATGCCAGTGGTACTGAAATGATCAAGGTCGATGCGGAACTTCTGATTCCTTTTTCGACCGCGCTCCTAGCTTATGGGTTTAACTACCTTCAGTGCCAAGGTGCTTATGATTCCGGCCCTGGTCAGGAGCTGGTCAGTTTTTATCATTTGGCAAAGTTGAGTGATAACGCCGATCGACCCGATGAAGTGCGGCTCAAGGTCTTTCTGCCCCGCGAAAATCCTATAGTGCCGTCGGTTTATTGGATTTGGAAAGCAGCAGACTGGCAAGAACGCGAGTCGTTTGATATGTATGGCATCATTTATGAAGGGCATCCCAGTTTAAAGCGTCTCTTAATGCCTGCCGATTGGGTGGGCTACCCGCTCCGCAAAGACTATATCGCTCACGACTTTTTTGAGCTGCAAGACGCATACTAGCCTTTAAACCGCCGAGTCGCGTCACTCAAATCAAGCTCCTCGCTAAAGTGGGGGGCTTTTGATCTGAAGGGGAGCCAGAGAGAAGGTCTGCGTCGATTCCAACCCAAAATCTGCTTAATCATCTGTAACCCCTCAGTGATAAGCTGAGAAATGGCGGATAACACGCAAAGTTTTAGTTTTTAATTGTTTGTAATAGCTGAACCACACACTAGGGCGTAAGCATGGTCACAACCGCAGAGAAGACGAATATCGGTCACATTACTCAAATTATTGGTCCCGTTCTAGACGTTAAGTTCTCGAATGGCAACATGCCACAGATCTATAACGCCCTGACCATCAAAGGCACCAACGAAGCCGGACAAGAAGTGTCAGTCACCTGCGAAGTGCAGCAACTTCTGGGCGACAACCAGGTTCGTGCTGTTGCGATGAGCACCACCGATGGTCTAGTGCGCGGTATGGAAGTAGTGGACACAGGCGCAGCGATTAGCGTGCCCGTCGGTGCTGCTACCCTGGGTCGAATTTTTAACGTGCTGGGTGAGCCTGTTGACAACAAAGGTCCTGTAGGCACTCAAGACTCCATGCCGATTCACCGCGATGCTCCTAAGCTAGTCGAGCTAGAAACCACGCCCTCTGTGTTTGAGACGGGCATTAAAGTGATTGATTTACTGACTCCCTACCGTCGCGGTGGCAAGATTGGTTTGTTTGGCGGCGCAGGTGTAGGAAAAACCGTCATCATGATGGAGTTGATCAACAACATCGCCACCAATCACGGTGGAGTGTCTGTATTTGCAGGTGTCGGTGAGCGCACCCGCGAAGGCAATGACCTCTACAACGAAATGATGGAATCGGGCGTGATTAATAAGGACAACTTGAGTGAGTCCAAAATCGCGCTAGTTTATGGTCAGATGAACGAGCCACCTGGTGCTAGAATGCGCGTCGGTCTGTCGGGTCTGACGATGGCAGAATATTTCCGCGATGTGAACAAGCAAGACGTGTTGCTGTTTGTTGATAACATCTTCCGGTTTGTGCAAGCGGGGTCGGAAGTGTCGGCACTACTCGGACGGATGCCTTCTGCGGTTGGATATCAGCCCACTCTCGGCACTGATATGGGAGACCTGCAAGAGCGAATCACCTCGACTACCGAAGGCTCTATCACCTCGATTCAAGCGGTCTATGTCCCGGCGGATGACTTGACTGATCCTGCTCCGGCAACCACCTTTGCTCACTTAGATGGAACGACCGTTCTGTCTCGTGGCTTGGCATCGAAAGGCATTTACCCCGCAGTTGATCCGTTAGATTCGACTTCGACGATGCTGCAACCCGCGATCGTCGGTGACGACCACTACGATACGGCTCGTGCGGTGCAATCGACGCTCCAGCGCTACAAAGAGCTACAAGACATCATCGCCATCTTGGGTTTAGATGAATTGTCAGAAGACGATCGGACGATCGTGGCTCGTGCCCGTCGAATTGAGCGCTTCCTGTCTCAGCCTTTCTTTGTGGCAGAAGTGTTTACTGGATCTCCTGGCAAGTATGTCTCGCTAGAGAAGACCATCCAAGGCTTCAAGCGCATTCTTGCAGGTGAGTTAGATGACCTACCAGAGCAGGCATTCTACCTCGTTGGTGATATCGACGAAGCCGTTGCTAAAGCCGCAAAAATGAAGGCAGAAGCTAAGTAGAAACGGAATGAGTTTTGAGTTGATTTCCGACGGCTCAAAACTCACCCCTATCGACTGCTTTTATTTTGGAGAAAATTATGGTTTTAACCGTTCGTGTGATTGCACCAGACAAAACCGTCTGGGATTCTAGCGCTGAGGAAGTGATTCTCCCTAGCACGACAGGACAACTGGGTATTTTGAGCGGTCACGCGCCTTTGCTTACGGCTCTAGAAACGGGCGTGATGCGCGTTCGTTCAGCCGATAAAACTTGGGTGCCGATCGCGCTCATGGGTGGCTTCGCTGAAGTCGAAAACAACGAAGTGACTATTCTAGTCAACGGGGCTGAACGGGGTGACAGCATCGATCGTGATGCAGCCCGTGCTGCCTACACCGAAGCTGAATCTCGCTACAGCCAACTTCAGCAAAGTACAAACAAACAAGAACAAATTCAAGCAACCCAAGCCTTAAAGCGCGCTCGTGCTCGTCTTCAAGCGGCAGGTGGTGGAGTCTAATCGCTTTTAATTTGTCTACAGAAAAAGGGGAGGACTGATAATGTCCTCCCCTTTTTTAGAATCGTTTGGAGTTTAAGGATGCGAGCGATCGTTACACCCGACCCCTCAGCATCTGTGCCATTTCATTAATCTTAGGCGACATCTCCAGCGCCACTTCTTCTGTAATCCGTCCTTCTTCATAGAGTTTGTAGAGAGACTGATTCATGGTACACATGCCGTCAAACGTACATTTGGGAATGATGGCTTCAATCTCATCGATCTCACCTTTGCGAATGTAGTCTCTAATCGCATCGGTATTGATCAAAATGTCGTGGAAGGCGGCACGTTTGCCATCGGTAGTGCGGCACAAACCCTGAGCGATGACACTAATTAGAGATTCTGCGAGAGAAACCCGCATCGGTTCTTGCTCACTGGGATTGTATAGGCTGAGAATTCGCTCGATCGTTTTGACAGCGCTATTGGTGTGCAGCGTTCCCATCACTAAGTGTCCAGTTTGGGCAGCTTTCAGGGCGGTGTTGACGGTTTCTTTATCGCGCATTTCACCCACCAAAATTAGATCCGGGTCTTCCCGCAGAGCCGCTTTGAGAGCGCTGTCAAACTTGTGAGTGTGGATTCCCACTTCTCGGTGCTTGATCAAGGCTTTTCGGCTTTTGTGAACGAACTCGATCGGGTCTTCAATCGTGATGATGTGCTTAGGCATCTCCTTATTGATGTAGTCAATCATTGCCGCCATCGTCGTGGACTTACCCGAACCTGTCGGCCCCGTCACCAGCACTAAACCCTTGTGATAGTGACAAATATCTCTCAGGACGGGAGGCAGGTTTAATTGCTCCATCGTCAAAATGGTTAGCGGAATCAGACGCATGACCATCGCAGGGCCGTGCAGCGAGTCGAAAATGTTGATCCGAACCCGTGCAAACTCGTATTGAGTCGCGCCATCAAAGTCTAGAGTTTCTTCAAACTTTTGAATCTCTGCATCCGTTAAGACTTCTCTCAACCAGCCGAAGAAGGTTTCGCGATCGGTCACCGGCCAGTCGGTCGTATCAATCTCCCCTCGATTTCGATAGCGTGGCACCTCGCCAACTCCAATATGAACGTCTGAAAACCCCTTGTCATAAGCATTGCGAACTAGCTGCTCTAACGTGGGAGAACCCGAACTATTGGCATTGCGGGCAGTGCTAGGAAGGTTTGGTGGCGACGCTGGGCGATGCCCTCCCATTGCAGAGGTTGAAGGCACCGCCCCGGCAGGCGTTCCAGAGGTGCGCGGAAATGAGCTGACGGCGGTAGGAGAAGAATGGTTTGTCGTCATCGGTGTAGCAGGCATCACCATTGTTTCCATCGATGCGTTCCCTATCTTTGCGATCGTGAGGTCAGCCGCCTCGATCGTAGTGTTGTAAGCAGAAACCCGCATAAGTGGGGGCGGCGCAGGTGGGACACGAGGCGCGGGGGGAGGCGTAATAGACGGACGCTGGGGTTCTGGTGTCATATCCTATGTGGGTATAAAAAAGCCCTAAATATCATCTTTGGGGTCTTGGTCGAAGCGGATGTAATCACCTGAGTGAGTGTTACGAAGACATTTAGAAGCTTCACTGGGGGCAGGACGCAACTAGAATTAGAGGGGGCTTGATGTTATAGAGCGGTTCAGGGAATTTTTACAGTTTTGCTAAAAAGCTAGACCCCTCAACAAAAGGTTTCCCAAAACTTAAAGGCAAGTATCAAACTCGCCGTCCTCAGAGATTTGTCAACAATTGTTTAGATCGTTAATCAATGAGCAATCCAAACGCTTGGTATGTGGTCAGACAAGAAGATGGCTCGTGCAAAGTTGTGCCAGCCGATGAGGTGGTGATTGGGGAGACATCGACTCAACGCGAACAGTGGGGACCTTTTGAGTCACAAGGAGTCGCGATCGCTCGTCGAGTCGGCTTAATTCGCGCAGGCAAGTGCAAGCCCGTCTAACTATAATTATTTTTTAGCAGAGATTTGCTGATTTAACACTTGTAACGCTTTGGCAAACTGAGGATCTTCGGACGTGCCAATCTTGTCGCGATCTCGTCCGAGCGCCTGACGCTGTTGGTCACTCAACTCGATGACGACATCGGGGTCAATTCCATGCTTGTTAATATCGCGACCCTTAGGAGTTAGATATTTGGCGATCGTCACCGCTAACCCTGAGCCATCTCCTAGCCCGCGCACTGATTGCACTAGCCCTTTGCCAAAAGTTTTGGTGCCGACGATCGTGCCGCGATTGTTGTCTTGCAAAGCGCCTGAAAGAATTTCGCTGGCACTCGCCGATCCGCCATCGACCAGAACGACTAGAGGTTTATCGGTCAGGGCACGACGATTAGCGTCTTCGCGATCGGATTCACCCTGACGATCAACCGTTGAGACAATTCCGCCTTCTTGAATCCACATCCGGGCAATGTCTACACTGGAATATAGTAAGCCACCTGGGTTCGATCGCAGATCTAAGACATACCCGGTTACTTGCTGCTTCTCTAAATTTTGGATGGCTTCCCGCATTTCGGGCGCAGCATTGGCGCTAAACTGCACCAGACGAATGTAGCCAATATTGCCATCTGGGGTCTTTTTGCCACTATAGCGAACCGGATGAATCTCAATTTTGGCGCGATTAAGCTGATATTTAAACTCCTGATTGTTACGCATCACGGTTAGCTGCACCTGAGAGCCAACCGGCCCCCGAATTAGCGTCACCGCTTTGTTAACATCCATCCCATCGGTGCTTGTGTTGTCAATTTTGGTAATGATGTCTTTGGCGATAATTCCCGCAGTCGCAGCCGGGCTACCTTCTATTGGCGAAATCACCGTCAGCTTCTTGGTCTTCTCGTCTGCTGCAAGCTGAATGCCTACCCCTGTCAATTCTCCAGAGGTGTCAATCTGCATGTTCTTAAACTCTTCTGGATCCATAAACCGGGTGTAGGGGTCACCCAATTTTTTGAGCATCTCGCGAATTGCGTCGTAAGCTTCTTTTTTGCTGGCGTAATCGCGATTGAGATATTGAGTGCGAACGGCTTTCCAATCGACTTGATGAAAGGTGCCATCGACAAAGCTGCGATCGATGATGTTCCAGACTTCATCGACTACTTCTTTCGGATTTTCACGAAAAAATGCCTGAACCTTCGATCGCTGGATTCCAAACCCTGTAATGGTTACCGCCGTGACTGCGGCGGCTGTTGCGCCGAGAACAATCGCTCTTTTCGTGATCGCCATACCACTAAGCCGCAAGAAAGAACTGCAAGATTATGATCAATTTAACACAGGCTGAGAAGTGCTGTCCGGGTTGAATGCCAGAGTTTCTGGACTTCTACTTTGCCTGATTTCGCACCTGACGCGCAGTTTCTAGGAGGGCTGCCCACCGCTTTTGCAGTTGTTTTGCAGTCCACTTCAGGGTTTGAGTGATCTCGTGGTCACTCGTGGCGGTTCGCTTCAGGTTGAGAAGCTGGGTTTGATCAGGCGTAAGTTGAGCTAAAAATGCGTCCCATTCTTGAGGAGGAAGTCCTAGATTTTGGTCGAGATCGGCCCCTAACCACTCGTGGACAAGCTTCCAGCTTTGGGAGATGGCAAACTTTTCAACATGGTATTTAAATCGTTGCTGAAGATAATCGCGCTGACGCGGAGACATGGATAAAATATCGTCGATTTCAGGAACGGACAGGTCTTGAAGTTTTAGGGTTAAATAATTGACGCAATCGGTCTGTCCTTGTGATTCGAGATATTGAATTAGCTCACCCACTACGCGATCGCGCAACGCCGATTCTGAGGGGTCAACTTTGTCAGCGACCATTTGCTCTCGAATCATTTTTAGAATCGGCGATCGCCCATAAGCTTCGGCTTCGTCTCCTTTTGCCGATTCCATTGCCGTTTCAATATCAACCGCGATTTCGTGGGGTTGGCGATTCGCAAACCGTTGAGCGCGCAAAATCACTAACTGCTGATTGTGTTGACTAGGAAGGGTAATTCTTCGCTTGGCATACTGTTCAGTAAATGCCATATATTCAGCCAGTTGCAGCCGGGTGCGGGGCTGATAGGTTTCTGCTAGTTTATTTTCTCGTCGGAAGGCTCTGAGTGACTCAGTGTAAAAGCCTTGCAGAAAGTCTTCGATCAGGCTGTAGCGGGCTTGAAAGCTCAGTTGTAGGTGAGCAGGCGCGATCGGGCGATAGACCATCGTGCTGAGAATGCTGTGTAGCTCGACGCGACCTTGCTGCGAATTGAGACGATAGTAAGTGACACACTTTTGCAGCCGATAACGCGCCAGCGTCAGCCGCCAAGAGCTGATTTCGCCCGAAGTCTGAATGCGATCGCTTTTAAGACAAATGCGCTCAACTTCGGTCGCGATGCGATCGGTGATGGCTTGAATCGCTTGACCCGTGATCTGAAGGTCTGCTTCTAGCTCAGTGGCTAAAAGACGGGCTAATTTTTGAGTTTCGGGAGAGAGTTCTTCAACTTTGGACTCAATCTTTGATGCGTCTAATGGAGAATCGGACTCGATCGCGGCAGGAAAGGTTGCTTCATGCGGGAGCGACTTTGCGGATTTGGTGTTCATAGCGGAACTCAGACTTTGGTAATGCACACCAGTGGCTACACGATGCTTCCCGGTCTTCCGGTAAGTTTAGCGATCGGTAGGTCAGTTCTTCAGTTGGTCACTTTAAGCGACGCAACCTCTAATTGGCACGAGGTCTAATCGAGTCAGCGCAAATCGGTGCAGGGTCTACAATCTAAGCGCCTCCGTATAGGCGATCGTCCAAACCTGTCAAACAATATACTACTGTGTTTCCGTGGACGATCGGCAAAGTGGCAGCTAGACAAAAACTTAATAGGACTTACGCAAACCTCGGTGGTTTTAACCCAGAATCAAGCATTGTGACCGACAGAGTGGCTTAAACCTCCGAGGTTTTGGTCACTACCGCCAAGTCTGCGATCGCTTCCCATCCCAACCCTCGCCGAACTACAGTGGGTTCGTCGCTCGTTAAATCTAAGATGGTGGAAACTTGATCAGAAGGTTCTTCTCCAGTGTCTACAATTACATCGACTAGACCGTCCATGGCATCAAACAGTTCCGCTAGCGATAAATTTTCAGAATTGCGTTTGGCTGGTACGGGTTGATCATTCGTGGAAATGTGGGCAGAGGTGGAAATGATCGGGTTTCCGAGTGACTCTAACAGAGCTTGACACAAGCGATGATCGGGGACGCGAATGCCTGTAGTTTTGCGTTTGGGGTGCATCACCAATTTCGGCACCAGCTTGGTTGCTGGCAGCAAAAACGTGTAGGAACCCGGAACCAGACCTTTCATAATCCGATAAGCCTGATCACTCACGACTGCATATTGAGCAATGTTAGACAGCGACGGACACAAGAAGGTGAGCGGCTTATCGTTAGACATTTGCTTGAGTTGTCGAACTCGCTGCACGGCTGATTTAGAGTTGAGGTCGCAGCCGATCGCATAAGCTGTGTCAGTCGGGTAGAGCATCACAGCACCGCTCCGCAGAGCACTAACCACTTGATCAACGCCTCGACGCTGCGGATTGACAGGATGAATTTTATAAACGGTTGCCATAAAGTTAAGACGAAGTATCAGGTGTAGGGTGTAGGGACTATCTGAGTTGCTATGGCGATGCAAAAAGTTGCTTATCTAGAGTGCCCAACTGGAATTGCAGGGGATATGTGTTTAGGAGCGCTGGTGAGTGCAGGCGTTCCTTTAGACTACCTGACTGCGAAGCTCGATCGATTGGGCATTGCCGAGGAGTATCGCTTGCGGGCAGATCTAGTTCATCGAAACGGGCAGCAGGCGACGAAGGTTTGGGTTGACTTGCTGGATGCTCATTCTCACACTGGTCACGCTCATGCAGGACATCATCATCATCACGCCCATGATCATGCTCATCACCAGCCGAAAGAGCAGCAGAAAACAGGGTCGCGACTGCGGCACCTGCCCGAAATTGAGCAGATGATCCAACGGGCAGAGTTGCCTCGACGGGCTGAAGCCTGGAGTCTCAAGATCTTTCGGCAACTGGCAGACGCAGAGGGGGCGGTGCATGGAGTTCCGGCAGAACAGGTGCATTTTCACGAAGTCGGAGCGATCGACGCGATCGTCGATGTAGTGGGCACCTGTTTAGGACTCGACTGGCTGGATCTCGATCTCATTTACTGTTCGTCACTGCCGACGGGAGGGGGAACGATTCGCGCAGCGCATGGTCGGTTGCCAGTGCCAGTGCCAGCCGTGCTAAAGCTCTATGAGTTGCGAAACGTACCCATTTATAGCAATGGCATCGATCGAGAGCTAGTCACCCCGACCGGGGCAGCGATCGTCACCACTCTAGCAACTCAGTTTGGTGCGCCCCCGGCGATGACGTTGCAGAAGATTGGACTGGGTGCCGGATCGCGTGATTTGCCAATTCCCAACATTTTGCGACTGTGGATTGGCGGGGCGAAAGATATCCACGAGAATTCGGTTCATCACACCCATTCTTTGTCCGATGCGATCGTTCCTCAATTGGTTGCCAATTCTGAAACCATTTCGGTTCTCGAAACTCAGATTGATGACCTGAACCCACAGGCGATCGGGTATGTGTTTGATGCATTGTTTGCGGTCGGTGCAGTGGATGTGTTTACTCAAGCGATCGGCATGAAGAAATCGCGTCCGGGGGTCTTGCTGACGGTAATTTGCCCAACCGAAAAAGAGCTTGCCTGTGAAACAGTTTTGTTTCGAGAGACTAGCACTTTGGGAATTCGTCACACGGTTCAGCGGCGATCATGGCTCGATCGGGCATTTCACCCCGTCGAAACCGAGTATGGAACCGTTCAGATCAAAGTAGCGCGGCAAAAAGACGGCACGATCGTCAACGTGCAGCCAGAATATGAAGACTGTGCCCAGCTTGCCCGTCAGCACAATGTCGCTTGGCGAGAAATCCATCGAATTGCTCTACAGACCTGGTATCTTCGGCAGTCATGAAAAAAGCCAGGATGATCTCCTAGCTTTTTTCGTCTTAACAATCGTGTGGTCTACAAGTACGATCGCTGTGGATTAGTCTGCGTGTTGAACCCTGCGATTGGTGCTTTTGACAGCATCTTCAGTGGCTTGTGCAGCCTCTTTAGCAACACCCTTAGCGCTACGAGCAGCATCCTTCGCAGCATATTCAGTATTGTCTTTGATATTTCCAGCCGCGTTCTTTGCGCCTTTTAGTGTGTTTTCACTAGCATTAGAGGCTCGATCGCCGATCGCTTTTGCATCATCTGCCGTGTTCTTAGCTGCTCCTTTTACGTTGTCTGTCAGCTTTTTCGTTCTCTCACCGAGTGGGGCACCAGAGCGGTAATTGTCAACATATTGATCAACACTATCAATCCCCTTGGTGTTGATGTCGCGCTCTGCTCGATCGACAAGCGCTTTAGTTTTTCCAGCAGTTCCTTTAGCGGCTTGACCCGGAGCCGTGTCGCTAAAGTTATTCATGCCGCCCTCATAGGGTTGGTTTTGTCCAACTGGGTTAGAGCCTGCACCTCTAGACACTTCGCTCTGGGGCACTCTCGCTTGGGCGTTTCCTGCACAAGCCGTGCTAACGAACAATAAAATCCCAGCCAGAAAAGCAGTCAAAACCTGACCTAAACGAATTGATTTAATGACAGAAACAAGTTTATTCATAAATACTCCTTTTTGCTTCAAACCGATAGGCTTGAAATCTTTACTACAAGGGTTGATGAAGTCTCATAAGATTTAGACTCTCATCAATTTAAATCGCCTATCAACATTACAAATCTATGCTCTCCGATCGCCTCTAGCGAAAGGCTCATTCATCATTAAACCGATGTTAGAGCTTCTCTAACTCTAGAGAGATTGCAATCGTTTCGCTGTTCAGCGCCATTACGAGCCGCAGATTGAACTAAATTGAACTGAAGGAAAAAACTAATTTCAGTTTATGCAAGCAGTTCGATCGCGCTTCAAAGCTTCTTTACGTTGGCTCATTTTGGGTCTAGTGCTGTTCTTTTTGATCAAGACTCTCAAAGATCATTGGCAAGAAGTTGTCGCGATTCGGATCGATGCCGCTGGATATGCCTGTCTCGCGATCGCGCTCGGCATGACGCTCTTAGCTCACATTTTTGCGGGCTGGGTCTGGAGTTGGATTTTGCAAACGCTTAACCACTCTGTCCCCGGAGCTTGGAGCATAAAAGTCTATCTGCAAACTAACATTGCCAAATATTTACCGGGCAACATTTGGCATTTTTATGGGCGCATCTCAGCCGCAACAAAAAGAGGAATTCCGACAGAAATCGCGATCGTCAGCGTCTTGCTAGAACCGTTGCTCATGGCGATTGCCGCCTTGTTATTGGCTCTAATTGGCGTACAGCAAATCTTATCGGCTTATGGCTGGCTTGCTCAACTGATCCCGATCGTCGGTTTGGGTTTAGGTTTAGCGATCGTGCATCCCCGGTTTCTCAATCCACTGATCGGTTATCTTGCTAAACTCAAGCAGAAAGCGGTGGGTGCATCTCAGCCTATGACTTTGCCCATGAAGCGCTATCCGATCAAACCTCTCTTGGGTGAGATTGGGTTTTTAGGACTGAGAAGCCTCGGATTTATCCTGACATTTCTGGCGATCGCGCCTCTTCCTGCTAGTCAGTTTGCGATCGTGATAGCAGCGTTTGGGTTAGCTTGGCTGACCGGATTTGTGATTCCGGGGCTACCGGGTGGAATTGGAGTCTTTGAGGCGGTTATGGTCGCATTGCTCTCTAGCGGAAGTGCCCCGCTAGAACAGGATTTTTCGACAGGCGAACTGTTGAGTGTGGTCGCGCTCTATCGGTTTGTGAATACTCTGGCTGAACTTGCAGGAGCCGGATTGGTCACTCTGGACGATCGTCGCTAAAAAATTATTCAAATGTTTCGGTTAACTCAACTTCGTCAGAGAGTTTGGGCATAACCTCGCGCTTAAGCTGCGAAAAAACGCGGTAAGCATCCAGATTTTGCAACGCTTTGGGAATATGGAGCGGTTCTTGAGTTTTATCCATTTTAATCAAGTTGTATTGCACGTTTTCGGCATAGATCGCAAACGTGACATTAAAGATCTCTAAAAAGTTAACGACCCACCGACACTCATCTTCTGGAAAGTTTTTATAATAGCGAATCAGTTCAGCGATTTGTGCTTCTAAATGAGTTCGTGCATTTCTACAAATCAAGATTAACTTAAGCAGCACAATCACTAAAGTCAGCGGGCTTCCTTGAGACACGAGCAGCACAAACAAAGGCGAGGGATCTTGCCGATTTTCGGTGGTGAGATGTTCAATAATGCGATTACACGTTCTCAAGATCAACGCTTCATTGAGCGTCTCATGGTCGTAGTCTAGATAGAGAGGGTCTAGTTTTTCGGTGAACCTTGCTTGGAGAGTTTCAGTCAATTCATTGCCATCGATTGACACAATTAAATATCGTTTTAGCTCACGTTTAAACTCTTTATAGCTCAACTGATGCGTCTGATTGATGAAAATATTGGCTAAGTTTGCATAGCTAAATTGACCGCGTTTTGCCACGATCGTTTTAATCAACTGCAAGACGTTATCGCCTAACACGGTCGGGTTTTCGGGCAATCTTTCTGGCGAGGTTGCAGACTGAGATTTAGCAATATACATCGCTAACCTAAACTTAAATTTATCTTTAAGCTGCATTGATAAAGCTCTTGCGGCTTCTCGCTGCTCGATCGGGTTTGCCGAATTAATATATTGAGGAACGAGCAAATAAGAAGTGTAGCGATTTGACCACGGTGCTTCGGGAGACTCGTCATATCTCGACGCAAAAAGCTTTAGCTCTTCATAGTCTTTGCCCCTCCTAAAGGTGTCGATCCAGACTCTTAATCGCTTCAGCGTCGGAGAAATTGTTTGTCGATCGAGACTGCTGTCTTCAAAGACTTTGATTAATTCTTGAATGGGCTTAAAGTTACGACTCGCATCCCAATTGTTGACGAGAATATAGCACGATCGCTTGAGCGTATTTCTAAATTCTTCTTCGTTATTGCTAAAGACAATTTCGTAGACCGCATGAATGGCTCCAGCGCTAGTGGTCTCAACGTGATAGAGAAAGAGATGCTTAAACTCCAATAGCACTTCTTCGGGAGGCCAGGTTTTAACGATGTCTAGCAGAAATCGATAAACCGTTTCTTGAGCCTGGTGAAGGTTTCGCCCTGAGCGAGAAACCTGCTTAGACGGTTCTGAAGGGTGCCCACTCATCTGAACTTCTCCGATCGTTCCATTAGTCAGAGTGCCCAAAGATGGGACAGAAAGACGATCTGAGAGGGGTTGCATTCCAACGGATTCTGACTGAAGCTTGCTCAAATCCCGATTGGGCGTTCCGTTCATGGGTATCAACACCAAGTTGGTGAAGCAGGGTAGCTTTTAAAGAAAATATAGTCCTTAAGAGATGATACTGATGCAATTACAAATTTTATCGGAACTCATCAAACTTTTATCTGATTCTTCCTGACGATCAAGACCCGTCATCGTCTATTAGTCGGAATTTTTGATTAAGGACTTCGTAGAATGCACTTTTCAGAAGGTTCAAGAAATCCTCTTACCAAAGGAATCATACTAATGTACCAAAAACGATGATCTGCTACAAGAAGCGCCCCAAACTTTGTCTCGTTCGGAGCGCTCAGAGCTAAATCTCGACTAATGGGGGCAGAGGGACTTGAACCCTCACGACCTTGCAGTCAACGGATTTTAAGTCCGTTGCGTCTACCATTCCGCCATGCCCCCGCGATCGGTTAATCTCAGACCTCTATTCCATCATTAATTGACCCGATGTGCAACTCTCTTTTGCCCTGGCTGAAATAACGGTACGATAGTAGGGTAGTCCGATCCTCATTATTCCTGTAACCCTATGGAAGTTGCACTCTTATATTCAGTTCTGGGCGGAGCCTATCTAGTGGTAATGCCATTTGCGCTATATCTCTATCTGCAAAAACGCTGGTATGTGGTTAGCTCGATCGAGCGCACCTTTATGTATTTTCTGGTGTTTCTCTTCTTCCCCGGAATGCTGTTGCTTGCGCCGTTTCTAAACTTTAGACCGAAGCGCCGAGAAATTGAAGCCTGAATTGTTCATGAATGGGTTGGTGGATGCGACGAATTGACGCGATCGGAATAAGTCTAGGCGTTTTTGCGGCTGGCGGACTGGTCTATCTGGTTTTGCAACTCGTTGGGCTAGACAGTATGAACGCCGGGATCTGGAGTCAGGTGTTCTTGATCAGTGCCCTGGTCGTCTGGGTTTTTAGCTACCTAACGCGGGTGCTGTCTAAAGATATGACCTATGACAAGCAGCTAAGAGACTACGAAGAAGCCGTTCTGCAAAAGCGTCTAGAAGAGTTGACCCCCGAAGAACTGGCAACCCTGCAAGCCGAAATTGAGCAGGAAAATCAACGAGCAAAAGGTTAAAGATCGTAAATTAAATAAAGCCAAAGGTTCTGTAGCGGCATGGCACTGCCGTGCCCAGTGCCTTTGCAAGTAACAGACACTATTTAATTCACGACCCTAAGCATCAAATTAGCGATCGCCTGCCTGCACACCCTGCCCTCGATCGGCTTAAACTAATTATTTGCATTCCCTTATTTTTACTTCACCGTTAAGGACAGAAATGACTTCAGTTTCCCAATGCTTTGAGCATCTGCGGGATCATGCTCGATGCGCCTTGATTCCCTTCATTACCGCAGGCGATCCTGATTTAGAGACGACGGCTGAAGCATTGCGCGTTCTCGATCGCTCTGGTGCCGATTTAATCGAATTGGGAGTCCCTTACTCTGATCCGTTAGCAGACGGCCCAGTAATTCAAGCTGCCGCAACACGGGCACTCGCACGAGGAACTCGACTAGACGACGTGTTGAAAATGGTTAAAGAGGTTGCACCGACGCTGCGATCGCCCTTGATTCTTTTCATGTACTACAATCCGATTATTAACCGTGGCATCGATCAATTTTTGCAAGACATCGCCGACGCAGGAATTAAGGGTCTAGTTGTCCCTGATTTGCCCCTAGAAGAGTCTGACAGCCTGTTAAAGCCTGCGGCGGTTCGCGGAATTGAAGTGATTCTGCTAGTCGCGCCTACAAGCCCTCAAGAGCGCATTGCCGCGATCGCGCTTCAGTCTCAAGGGTTTATCTACTTAGTCAGCACTACGGGCGTAACAGGCGTAAGGACTCAGATTCAAGCACGAGTCAAAGATTTAGTCGTGGAACTGCGAAACGTCACCGATAAGCCGATCGGAGTTGGGTTTGGCATTTCTCAGCCCGAACACGCCCGCCAAGTAATGGATTGGGGTGCGGATGCTGTGATTGTCGGCAGTGCTTTTGTGAAGCGTCTAGCAGAAGGAACTCCGGCTGAGGGGTTGAAGTCGATCGAGGAGTTTTGCAAAAGTCTAAGAGCCGCAATCTCACCTGAATAAAGGGTTCTCCCTAATCTCGTCTCAGCGATCGAGAAAAAACTAGGGAGAATCCTCAAGGTGTGAATAAAAGGGAATTTGCTAGCAGCGACTACTTGAGAATCCCAAAGTAGTAAGCGGCTACCACAAAGTTAATGCCCAAAAGCAATAATGCCCAGCCTGTACGGAACGGGTAGGGCGGTTTACTCGTTTTAACGGTTGCCCCCGTCGGATTTTTTGCTGTTTGAGTTGCCATAAGCGATTCTCCAGATTTAGTGACCTTCTTAAGGGATACCAAAACAAGGGCACCTCTAAAGGTAAATTTCGATTAAGCAGTTTGTAAACGAGGCTTATTCTTCGGCCCCAGCATGATAAGAACTGCGGACTAACGGAGCCGAGCGAACGTGAGAAAATCCCATTTCACGGGCGATCGCCCCCAAGTGATCAAACTCATCGGGGTGCCAATATTTCTGAACAGGCAAATGTTCTAGCGATGGACGCATATACTGCCCGATCGTCAGGCGATCGCAGTTCACCGCTCTTAAAGCAGCCAGCGTTTCGATCACTTCGGCTTCCGTTTCGCCGTGCCCTAGCATCAAGCCCGACTTTGTGGGAATAGCCGGGTTCAAATCCTTGACGATTTGCAGAACTTTGAGAGAGCGATCGTATTTTGCCCCGCGTCGCACAGGCGCTTGTAAACGGCGCACCGTCTCAACATTGTGGTTATAACAAGCAGGGTGGGCAGCTACGATCGTGGCAATTCGCTGAGACTGCAACGCTTCAGGAGTCAAATTGTCTTCGCGTCCGCCCCAAAAATCAGGAGTCAGCACCTCAATTTGGGTCGAGGGGTTAACTCGACGAATTTCATTCATCGTTGCTGCAAACCAGCCAGAACCCTGATCAGGCAAATCATCTCGCGCCACTGAGGTGAGAACGACATATCGCAACCCTAACAGTCGCACTGATTCGGCAACCTTTTGCGGTTCTTCAGCATCTAACGGCATTGGGGCGTGTCCTTTATCCACTTGGCAAAAGCCGCAAGCGCGAGTGCAAACCGGGCCCATGAGTAAAAACGTGGCAGTGCCTTGGGCATAGCACTCTCCTCGGTTAGGGCAGCGCCCCTCTTCACAAATCGTGTGAATTTGACGCTGCTTAATAATGCGCTGCACTGTCGAAATCTCGCTAGCTTTCCCGATCGGGCGGCGCAGCCAGTCTGGCATTACTGTTATGTCCGATCGGTTGAGCGATCGCGACGATTCAGATTCAGAACTTAAGTTTCGATTCGTTTCAGTCGGCATAGAAGTGGGAATACTGGGTCTAGTGCAGGTTCGGGGTAGAAAGAGGTAAGCGACGATAGAAATCGTTCTGTAAAGCGGCTTTTCTTAGATGATCAGAGTCACCGCAATTTATTAATCATAGAGGGTACACTAGGGCATGTTATTTTGACGTTCAGCCAAGTAAGTCACGCTCAAGTTCATCTGACTTCGTAACGCGAAGCCACAATGGGTTGACTCCCACTCCTCGAATCGGTCAGCTATGACGTTCAGGATCTCTACCTTCTGTTTAGATTAAGCCTCTAAAACCCTTGTGATATTCGTCTCCGTTCACTTCCTTCGTTTTTCGTCACTCTAGAGGAGTTCAGTTGTGGCAAGTCATAAAATCGTCGTCATTGATGACAGCGCTGTTATCCGCAACATGGTGCGTGATATGTTGCCGAAGGGCAATTTTGAGGTTCTAGAAGCCAAAGACGGCATTCAGGGCATCAATCTGATTCGGCAAGAGCGCCCCAACCTGATCATGCTCGATTTCTTGTTGCCGCGCATGAGTGGTTGGGAAGTTTTTCAGCAGATTCAGCTTCAGCCAGAGTTGCAGAGCATTCCGCTGGTGCTGATGTCTGGGCGCAAAGAGGAAGTCGCTGAAAAGCTGCAAGAGCCGTTTGAATATTTTGAGTTTGTGCAGAAGCCCTTTGATCAGAAGATTTTGATCACTGCGATTAAAATGGCGATGACTAAGGCAAAACGCCGTCCGGCTGGTGGTGTCCCTGCTGCTCCTGCTGCGATCGACACGACGGGCAACGCAGATGTTCAACAACTCAATGCCAAAATTGCCAAAATGCAGGCTGAGATCGATGCGTTGAAGAAGCAACAGGGGCAGATTATGGCGTTTATCAAACAAAAGCTGAAGTAATTTCAAATCTGCTTTAGTTGGGCAGACGGGAAGCCCCACATCCATAATCTCTAATTTTCGTGGGATGAGATCTATACCAGGTTTAGTGTTCAAAAATGCCCTGATACTGCATCAGATCCAAAGCGCTAAACACGGGTAGACACTGAAAACACTGCTCGGCGAGTTCTAAGCGGTCTTCTCGCTCTAGCATCGCCATCAATTTTTGACGAGCGCTAATCAAATAGCGAACATCATTTGCGGCGTATCGAAGTTGTGCTTCTGACAGATTTGCGGCGTTTCCCCAGTCAGAACTTCCAGCGCTTTTGTCTAACTCCACCCCTTCTAATTCTTGAATCAGATCTTTTAAACCGTGTTTGGGGCTGTAAGTCCGGGCTAGTTTGCTGGCGATTTTGGTGCAGAATAGCGGCGTGACGCGAATTCCTAAATAGTGACGCAGGGTTGTGATGTCAAACCGCGCAAAGTGAAAAATCTTGGTGATCGCGGCGGCTTCTAGCAGCTTTTTGAGATTGGGCGCTGCGGTCTGTTTTTGAGCAATTCGCACGACGGCAACCCGATCGTCACCATCGCACAACTGCACCAAACACAGACGATCGCGCTGAGGCAATAAGCCCATCGTTTCGGTGTCAACTGCGATCGCGTCTGTTTGCAAATAACGCTCTAACCAGTCTGTGGGGAGATCACCGTCACAAATCTGAAAATCTTTGGGTTCCATTTAGGGGGTGGGAAGCAGCAAAAAGGATTAGACCGATCCCATATTACCGACTTCCCAGCGCGAAAACTTAGCTGTGACCTGCTATTTACGGATGAAGATCTGCGTAAAGTAGATCTCTCCCCTAGCATTACGGCTGACCCCAATACCCGTTAACCCATAATTTCCTTGAATGTTTTTGAGATGTCCGGGGCTTTTGAGCCAGCCCTGCACCGCTTGAGCAACGGGGTCTTGATAGCCCATGTTATAGGCAACGTTTTCGGCAGCTCCGCGATAAGGCACCGACTTAGCAATTTCTTTAACTCGCTGCTCAAAGCCCTGATGACCAAAAGCGGTCTTTCCAGTGGACATATTTTGGCTGTGTTGCCGAGCCTGCTGAGTCAGACTCGCGGCAAGCTTTAAAGCCGGAAGCCCTTTGCTGGCGCGATATTGATTAATTTTCTGATAGACAGCTTGCTCAAGGGATTGCGTCGTCGAATTTGCTTGAGCGATCAAATTGACCGAAGCTGTAGGCGCTGCTGATGTCGGTTTTGTCAAAGTTGCGTGGCTTCGAGCAGACAAAGAAGATCCTAGACTGCCCACGATCGCTAAACTTGCGATCGTCGCTCCAGACAAAAGAGGTCTTAGCATGGTGAAGCTTTTATACAACACTTCTCGTAGACGGAGATTACGAGTACGGGTTCCCATCTTGTGATTTTAGTCACTCGTTTAACGATCGCATTACAGTGAAGGACGAGGATAGGGTTTTAGCAAATTTTTGCCGCGATAGACGTGAAATTTGTCAACGATGACACCACCCCGTCGTAGCGGCACTTCTCCCAGTTTTTCAAACTGTTGAAAGTAGGGCGCATATTCTGCCGCAGAATCTCCCTCAGTCTGGAACTTATTCGAGGTTAGATATAGCCCATCTTTGCCGACCCATTGTTCAGCCGTTGACCAAAACGCAAAGCCGCGCACATCTTTTTTATCAAAACAAGTGACCGGAATTGGCGCTAAAGGTGTTAATGCCATACCCACATGACCTGCCATGTGAAAGCGATTGCTAAACACAAAATCAGCGTCTTTAAGAGCCGCTAAAAGCTGAGGAGAAGCGGCAAAATTTTGGCGCAGTTGCACGATATCTACCAGGCTGATCGAGGCATCATTTTCAGGCGCTAAAAAACCTCCAAATATTCCATAATGACTCGGTTTTTGGAGCGTTCCTAGAGTGATGTGCGAGAGCGCTGTGAGCAGGAGCATCACGATCGCGATCGCCGATCCCACTAACCATCGCTTCACGAGTTTTGGGTGCCGTTCTTGCCAGAGGGCAGCTTGTTGACCGAGGAGAGGAGTCGCAGCAAAAAATCCGGGCATTGTCCAGGTGGGCAAAATCTGCTGATAGCCACCGATGAGCGTAAACACGAGAAAAGCTGGCACCGAAACCCAAACCACCAGCCATTGACGATCGCGCAGTTCGGACTCGGTGCGGATTCTAGGTTTAAACCAATGTGAATTCGACGACTTCGTTACCAGTCCATCGCGCCCCCTAAATCCCCCAATTCTGGGGGACTTTGAAATTTGTCTCCCCCAGAATTGGGGGTTGGGGGGAGGTTCGCCAAGGTGCATCGAACTCACGTTAAACCACGATCGAACTGTGGATTGTCCAGCTCGAATCCCAGCTGCGAGACTGACCCACCAAAGCGGCAATCCGATAGTCGGAAACAGATAGGCACTGTGAATCAGCGCTGTGTTGATCACATTCACGAAGTTATAGCGCTTTGCAGGAATGCCGCGATTGCTTTGGAATAGAAAAGAAACCCAGTCGTGCTGCCAGTTCCAATACAGCACGGGGGAAACTGCGATCGTAAACAGGGCAACGCTGAGAAGAATCCAGGGCGATCGCAGGGCGGCTCGATGAGACACACTGGTGAGACAAAATCCGAGTAGCCCAACGCCTAAAAGAACGCCGTGATATTTGCTCAGACAGGCTAAACCGACCAGCAAGCCAATCACCGCGACTCGATAGCTAGGGCGATAAGGTACATCATCCTGCGGAAAAAATTCACAGGCAGCAACCCAAAGCGTTAGTGACCAAAACGCCATGAGTGGGGCATCGGGTAGCGTCAAAATGCCAAAGCCGATCTGAAAAATGGGCGCGATCGAGGCGATCGCCAGCGTTAAAATTCCTGCCCGTTGAGAAAATAATTGCGTCGTCGCCCGATATAGAAAATACAACGCTGCCGTAAACAGCAAGAGTGTGCCGAGTCGAATCGTAAACGGCGAGACGTTGCCAGTGAGCCAAACCCCAAACGCCGTAGACAGCGAGACTAGCGGCGGATGGTCAAAATAGCTCCAGGCAGGATGCAGCGTATAGATATAGTAGTAAGCTTCGTCAAACCCAGGCGGCAGCCAGAAAGCAACCATGCTTCTAAACGCCAAGCCGATGCCAAGAATCCAAACGACCGATCGCTGGAGTTGGTGAATTTGGTGGGCTTGACTCCACTTTTTCTGAATTGATTGCATCACTAGCTCGACACCAAAAAACGAATGACCCGATAAACGCCAATTTGTTTCAGCAGTTGATAAGCTTGGGGCGAAATTTTTGCCTCATTTAACGTGCTGAGTGTTGTCACCATGAGGATCGATCGCTGTGTCTTTTGTTGACGAACTTGTTCTAAATAAGGTTTAATTTTTGCAGAGCGATTAAAAAAAGTAATCGGCTGTTGGGTGTAAAAAACCAGACTTGGCTTCTCAAAAGAATCGGTTGCCATCACGATCGGTTCGTTTGCCTGTCTGACCTGAATTACCGTCTGAGCCACTTCTCTCAAGGGAAGTTGACGTTCTGTGTCTAGAACTCCCACAAATGGCGTGATGAAAAACAGAATAAACGCGGCATAAGTCGCCAGATTGACTGCCCAAAACCAACGCATCTTGCGCCCAAAAATCAAAAAAGTGCCAGCGATCGCGCCACCTAGCCAAATCAAAAAGCCGATTTGCGGCAGTCCAGCTTCTTGCATTCGCAGCCCTAAACGAGGCATCGAAGGGTCGCCATTTAACCAATGAGGACTGTAGAACGTCACCGCCGCCAGCGTGATGCACAACCCAAGGCTGACATACACACTCAGCTTTAAGTCCCATTTTGGTGCGTCTTGCTGCATCTGATGGTGCCACCACAGTGCCACGAGGATAGCCGCCGCCGGAACTAAAGGCAGCGTGTAAGTGATGTATTTTGTTGCCGCGATCGTAAAAAACCCCAGCACAACTGCAAACCAGATCAGCGCAAATAACCCTAAATGGCTCGATCGTGGTGACTGTCGCCACGATCGGGGTTGGAAGCTATGAACGATCGCAGCAGGCAAATAAATCGACCACGGAAAGAAGCCGACTAGCACAATCAAAATGTGAAAATACCAGGCACCTTGATGTTGGTTGACTACATGAGTGAATCGCTCTAAATTATGGTAGCCAAAAAACGAATTAACAAAACTTTCTCCATTTCGTAGATATGCCAGCACATACCACGGCACACTGAGAGCCAAGAAAATCGCAATTCCTGGCACGAGCTTGATTTCTCGTAAAACCTCCCGGACTTTGCCGACGCAGACTAAGAAGATCAGCACGATCGTCCCCGGCAACACTACGCCCACTGGCCCTTTGGTCAACACTGCCAGCGCTAACAATCCATAAAATGCCAGATAAAAACGAGTCTGAACTTTAGGATTCTCAGGTTGGGCATACCCCAAAAAAAAGCTAAACAATGCTCCACCAAAGCACACACTCAGTAGCATATCTGAGTAGCCTAATCGGCCAAAAAATAGCGTTTGCAAATTTAGGGAAAAAATGGCAGAACCCAGAAAGGGCAGGATTTTGAGATGTACGGTGTGCGGTTTGAGTTGATTCTCAAAAAACCTCAAAGTGTAGAAGCAGAACCCGATTAATAGCGTTCCTGAAATGGCCGAGGGCAATCGCGCCGCCCACTCGTTGACCCCGATCGTGTGATAAGCGATCGCCATCAACCAATAGATCAACGGAGGTTTGTCAAATCGAGTCACTCCATTGAAGTAGGGCGTGATCCAGTCTCCCGTCACCTGCATTTGACGAGCGGCTTCTGCAAACAGAGGCTCGGTTTCGTCGAGTAGCCCCGTGCTGCCCAAGTGGTTAAACAAAACTAGCCAACTCAGCAGCAAGATCCACAAAATCGGCAGAAAATGGGCAACTTGCCGCGATCGTCCAGACTTAACGATGGCTGCGATCGAGCGCTCAAACCTCCCCTTCATGCCCTTCACCCTTAAGGATTAGTCGAATCCGATCGGCAACCTCACCGGGCTGCTCAACCATCGCCATGTGTCCACAGTCAGCAATTTCTAACACGTTGTCGCCGCAGCACCCAAATAAGTGATGGAAACTGGCGAGATGCTGAACATACTTAGGCTCCATGATCGGATCTTGAGACCCAGCAATAAAATAGACGGGCTGCTTGAGTCGAGCCACCACTTGAGGCAGCAAATGCACCTCGGCTTCGGTTGTAGAGTCTAGTAATGAACCTAGTGCCGCCTTTGTATCTGCCGCGACAAAATCGATTAAACGCTGTCTTGCCCAAGTGTGATCGAGCGTCTTGACCACACTTGCCCGCCCAAACAACCGATCGAGCCACGGCACCTGAGTTAACCAGCCAGGGCGCAATCTGACAATTTGCCTGCCAGCATTGCGAAAGCGCTCAAATTGCTCTTTGAGATAAATTCCGCCCCCCGCATTCACGCAGATTACCCCTTTGACGCGATCGGGCAGTAGATCGGCTCCCCACAGTGCCACACTCCCCCCTAGAGAGTGACCGACTAACCAGGCGGTTTCAACACCTAGACGATCGAGCAACTCGCCCAGATCTTGCGCGTATGCCTGCAAACTATAGCCCGCCTCACTCTGGCAGGGCTGCGAATCACCAAACCCGCGCAGATCGTAAGCGAGACACTGATGCTCGATCGCCAATTGCTCAATCAAAGGCTGCCAATAATTGCGGCTCAACAGCCAGCCATGAATGAAAACCAAAACCTCAGATGAATTTGTGGGAGCCGTCAAGTCATAAGTGTGCGGCGAACCCATTACGTGAATAGTAGGCATGATTTTATCCTACCCTGAAGCAGATTCGCTTTTTGTCCTGAGTCATTTGCCCTATGCTGACCCGACTTCAGAATCCTGATCCTAGAACCCTAAAATCTCCTTCCCAATAGTCGCTGCTTCACCCCTTCTGCAATTTTTTGCCCCAAATATTCAGGGATCAAACTTTCATTCGGGCCCAGAAGATAAAGAATTAATCGCGTTCGCCCTCGCCAAACCAATAAATTTGCGTTAACGACTAGTAAGTCTTCTTGCCAAATCGCATACATCACCTTATAAAATAGCCCTGGCTGGTTGTCAGCCTCGATCAATAACGCAGGCAAATGAAACACGGGATCGACGTAAAATTCGGCTTCGACTTGCTCTAATCCAGCATCTAGGTTAAACTCGACTGCTAACATTTCTTCCACCTCAAACCGCCCCGCTAACGCCTCTCGAACTGCTCGACAGACGTTTTCAGCAGTTTTATCGGTCAGGGCTTTGCCACTTCGAGACACAATTAGCTTGATAAAAACCAGCATGGGCGGGTAGATTTGCCCATATAAACTCAAGCTGTGAATCGTCAAACCATAAGCAGCTAACACCCCGAAAATATCGCTCAACAAAAAAGATTGATTGCGATAGGCAAAGTGTAGGGCGCTTTTGCTTCCTTCTGCTTTTAACTCAATGACAGCTTGACGCGTCTTATAGAGATGGTAGGCGAGCCGAAGATTTTGTAGTTGAATTTCGCTACTGACAAATTGCTCATAAAACTGGGGGAACGCCCGATTGAAGCGCTTTAACAGTTCTAGAGTGGTTGGTTTTAAGCCCGGAGCCATAGGGTGCAGGGAGACTTCGCTATAAGAGAATAGAGGAAAGAAAAGAAAGCCGCGGGTTATCAGAGCAACTTAGCGTCAAATTGTTACAAATCGGAATGAATGCCTTTGTTTTTATAAGCATGTGTTTAACTGAAATCATTTGCTGCCTTTGAGGAAGCGGTCGTGAGAGAGTCCGAGCGATATACTATCTAGTACTGCTTCATATTTACTACCTTCACCACACGCTTGCATGGGTTTCTGGAAGAGCTTATTTAGTGGTACTGATGCCCCTGCTGCCTCAAAAGCAGCCCCAATGGATCGCTATGTCGGCGATGAGACCGACGATCGCACCACCAACCGCATTTTCTTTAGCACCGAACGGGATCTTGATCTGTATGAGCTAGAAGAGTTGTGTGATGCGGTCGGCTGGTCGCGTCGCCCCCTGCGAAAGGTCAAAAAAGCCATTCAGCATAGTTTTCTCGTCGTCACAATGTGGGAACAGCGAGGCGCACAAAGGCGACTGATTGGGTTTTCTCGTGCTACGTCTGACCACGCATTCAACGCCACGATTTGGGATGTCGTCATCCATCCAGATTTCCAAGGGAAGGGGATGGGTAAAGCTCTGATGAAATACATGATTAAGAAGTTGCGCGGCGAAGACATTAGCAACATTACGCTTTTTGCCGATCCTCAAGTCGTTAATTTTTATCGTAATCTAGGTTTTATGTCTGACCCAGAGGGAATCAAAGGAATGTTTTGGTATCCAGACTAACTAAAGGTTCCCTATTTTGGATCGCAGGAATACGTAGTGGAGAAGAATTTTGAGCTAGGACAGCACCCGTGCCTGTTGGCTCCACTGTTCGACCTCGCCGATCGCAGGGCATAAATCTCGACGTTGTAGCGTTGCGACTTGCAGCTTGAGCATTTGGCGATGCAGGCGATCGAGCGGCGTTCTGGCAAGTTGTGTCGGTGATGCCACCCCTGCGTGTAGCAACAAGCCACAATACTGACAGCCCACGCCGGGAATTCTTGCCAGATCTGCGAGCGCCACCCACTTGTTGACATGGCGAATCGGAATTTGTAGCTGACTGGCTAAAATGCCTCGCTTTTCTGGTGTTTTGCCCTGTTGCAGCAGTTGTAGGGTTGTGTGAATGCCACAGGTTATTAAGCGGCTGTGGTCGTCGGTGCTTAAGCCAGGAAGCTGGTCGATCGACCAATCGGCTGAGGTGGTTTTCACAAATATGCCCCAATTTATCTTTGACAGAGTACTAGTCTAGCGGACTTTTCAAGTCGATCTCTTCAGTGGTAAAAAGCAAGCTATACTGATTAGGCGAGTAACGGGATGTAGCGCAGCTTGGTAGCGCGCCTGCTTTGGGAGCAGGATGCCGCAGGTTCGAATCCTGTCATCCCGATTGATTTCAAACAATCCTAAGTGAATTGTGGGATGGGCATCTTGCCCGTACAGGCTGGAAGCCTTTCCCACTCTTACAACTGCAATGAGATTGCTGTAGTGTCACGATCGCGTCGTCAGCTTAACCTCGCTCAAACTCGGTTGAGTCCCATTTCAGTGCGTTTCTATAGAAATTTGTTAAAACAAACAATTGGCTGTGTGGTAACTATATAGAGGCTTAATGTAGATTCTTCCACCTTTCTATACATGACGAATTCCCCTGAGCAAGGTAGCCCGCCTCCTAGCCCACTAAGACGACGATCGCTGCTTTCTCGCGTTGCCATTCCGATAGGGGTTGCTTCTGTGGTGGGCGTTGGGGCAGGAATTTGGTATGCCAACGTTTTCGTCAATCAGCAGTTAGCGCCCCTCGTGCAGACCAATCTAACGGAATTGCTCGATCGTCCGGTTGAGTTGGGCAAGGTTGAACGCTTTTCACTCAACAGTTTGCGGTTTGGCAAAAGTGGCATTCCGGCAACGGCAACAGACCCCGATCATGCCTCGGTTGAAGCCGTTGAGGTTCAGTTTAATCCGATTCAGCTTTTGCTCAGTCGCACTTTAAAGTTAGATGTGACGCTGATTAAACCGACCGCCTACATTGAGCAAGATAAAAATGGGGTCTGGATTTCTACCGCAATTAAAGAGCAAGAAGACACCGGATTTATTAAAACTCAGCTTGATGCACTGCGGTTAAGTGATGCCCAAGTGGAGTTGTCTCCCGCCCCTAAGCGGGGAAACAAACGGATGCCGATCACGCTCAAAGAGGTGGCAGGAGAACTCAGACCGGCGGATAACAATCGTCGTTTTGCCTACGAAGCCAGCGGAATCTCTGCCAATGAAGGCAGTTTTGATCTCAAAGGTGAAACGCTCCGAGATCAGAAATTGCAATCAAATTTACAGATTCAAGGACAGGATTTTCTCGTATCGGAGATCGATCGCTTAGTTAAACTTCCGATCGATCTTGAAAAAGGTCGCGTGAATGGGAACGTTAACGTCAAACTGAGAGGAGACGATCAGCCGTTAGTAACCGGAACGGCAGATTTCAAAGACGTAACGATGAGAGTGCCAGAACTGCCTCAAGTCTTTACTGGCGCTGCCGGAAACCTCCAGCTAGACGGAACGAAAATCACGCTAGAGAAAGTCACGGCTTCCCTCGGCAAAATCCCTTTTTTGGCAAACGGGACGGTTGACACGAAAAAAGGCTTTAATTTGGCCGCGAAAGTCAAAGCCGTCAAAGTTGAAGATTTTCTCAAAACGTTTGCGATTCAGCTTCCGTTTTCTGCGTCGGGTGAAGTTCAGGCAACCGCAAAGATCACGGGCGCGATAGAAAAGCCGATTCTGACTGGAACGGTCACTAACACAAAACCTGCCAAGCTCGATCGCGTCGCTCTCAGCAAGGTTAGCGCTGATTTCAAACTCGATGCCAGTGCGCTGAGTTTAGCGGTCACGAATATTCGAGCAACGCCTACAGTCGGGGGGCAGGTCGTTGGTAAAGGACAAGCCAGTTTGGGTGAACCGCGATCGCTCGACCTAAATTTTCGGGCGACGAACGTGCCGGGTGATGAAATCGCGAAGCTCTATAACAATGGCACCGCACCGCCCATCACCGTCGGACGAGTCAACGCTCAAGCCCGAATTTCTGGCGCGATCGAGAATGTCCAAACCGTTGCCCAGTTTCAAGCTTCCGAAGCCACTTATCCTACGACTGGAGAAGTCGCGATCGTCGGGGAGAAGCGCTTTTTAAGAAACGTGGTGGCTCAAGTCGCAGGCGGCACCGTGACCGCAAACGCTCGAAGTAGCGGCGATCGCTGGCAAGGAACCGTGCAGGCAGTCGGCATTCAAGCCAGTCGATTTTCGTCACAAGTGCAGGGATTGGTGAGCGGCAACTTCAATTTGTCGGGTTCGACGAGTTCGTTTCAGTTAGCCGATATTCAGACCACTGGGAAGGCACAACTCACCCAGGGTAACGGCACTGTCAACGCTCAAATCGCTTCAAATGCTGGGCGCTGGCAAGCTCAGGTGCAGGGAGAAGGCGTTCAACTCGATCGCTTTTCACCCGATTTGCGCGGTTTATTAAGCGGCGATGTTGCCCTAACTGGATCGGTGAATTCCTTTAACCCGTCTGCGATTCGGGCCGCTGGACAGGTGCGATTGTCAGAAGGCATCTCACTGATCACCCAGCCGATCGTCGCTCAACTTCAGTGGGATGGGCGTAAAATCAATCTTCAAAACGCGACGGCTCCTGGGTTTAGCGCCAATGGCTCAATTTTTGCCAACCTGGAAGGAACCCCGGAAATCACGGCGCTGGATCTCAACATCAGAGCTACCGACTATAACCTCGCCGCCTTACCGATTCCTCGTCCTCCGGTGACTGACTTAACGGGTTCCGTCGATTTTGCTGGCAGGCTAACTGGCACCCCGGCTGCTCCTAGCGTAGCCAGTGATGTGACCGTGCGAGGGCTGTCGCTCAATGGCATCACGTTTGACCCCATTCTCGCGGGCGATCTGCGGCTCACCCCGACTCAGGGGTTTAGTATCGACGTGAGGGGAAATCGCGATCGCATCGCCCTCGCGCTCAATCCCAATTTCAAGCCCATTTCGCTCAATGTTATACGGGGAGAAGCAACCATAGTCGGCATAGCGCGCGGCAATGTTTTCAGCCTTGACCTGAAGCAGGTGCCGCTAGACGGCTTGACTATTCCCGGTGTAGAACTGGCGCGGCTGAACCCGCTAGGGGGGCAACTTTCTGGCAACTTAAATATCGACACCGATCGCCTTCAAGTGATTGATGGCAGACTAGCGGTGGCTAACCCGCGCATCGGGGCATTTAAGGGTGAGAGCCTTCAAACCCAGTTTGTGAATGACGGCAAGGTGATTCGGTTTGCGGAGACGAGTTTGCAGAACGGCAACAGTCGATATACTCTGGCAGGCAATTTAGATTTGCGATCGAGTCCCCGGTTTGAAGGCAAAGTCGCGATCGCCCAGGGCAACCTTGAAGATGTTCTCAGAACCCTGCAAATTTTCTACATAAGCGATTTTTCAAGAGGATTTAAGGCACCGACTTATACCAGTGCGGCAGAAGTAACTCCGGTTCCGGTTGGGTTGCCTCAATCTTCGCTTTTGGATCAACTGCGGCGCTTTTCTGAAATCAACGCCCTGCTGGTTCAGGTGGCTAATCAACGCCAAAACCTGACGACTCCAGAGTTAGCAGACGTACGCGGCATCTATAACGGCACCATCAGCTTTGCGGCATCTCTGCAAACCGGAGTCAAAGCCGAATTTGACTTGCAGGGGCAAAACGTCGAATGGCGACCTTTTCCTGCGTTTGCGGAAGTCTATCAAAATCAAGTGAGGCAAAACCCAAATCGAGTCTTGAGCGCCGAACAAGCGATCATCAGAGGCAGCTTTGAAGATGGCGTGATCACTCTGCTGCCGTTGCAGCTTAAGTCGGGGCAGTCATCTATTAGTTTCTCTGGCAGTTTAGGGGGCGAAAAACAATCGGGACAGTTGCAAGTCGTTAACGTGCCGATCGAGCAACTGAATAATTTCTATCCGCTGCCTCTGGGCGTGAGCGGCAACCTTAACGGTACTGCTACGCTGTCAGGCACACCCGATAACCCCTTTGCGATCGGAGAAGTCACGCTGGCAGATGGCGATCTCAACGGCACGCCCATTCAATCAGCGACGGGCAGTTTTAATTATTCCAACGCTCGGCTAAATTTTGGCAGCACCATCAACATTTCGAGTCCTGAACCGCTCCGCATTGCGGGAGACATTCCGATTAAACTGCCCTTTTCCACCGTTTTTCCTGACAGCAATGAGATTAATGTGACCCTTGATGTCAAAAACGAAGGGTTAACGCTGTTAAATCTGCTGACTCCGCAGATCGCGTGGCAAGGCGGCACCGGACAGGTTCAGGTTCAAGTCAACGGCACCTTATTGCAGCCCAAGGTGACTGGGTTTGCCACGATTGCCAACGCCACGATCGCCGCTCAAGCTCTGCCCGAACCGTTGACTGAGGTGAACGGCACGATTCGATTTTTGAACGATCGCATCAATGTTGAATCTCTGCAAGGTCAGTTCAGCAAGGGGCAAGTCGTCGCGCAGGGCGTGTTGCCGATTTTTTCGGCGCTAGAAGCTAACGATCCTGATCTCACTAAACCGCTTGCTGTCTCGCTCGATCAGATTGCGCTCAACCTCAAAGGCATCTATCAAGGGGGCGTAAACGGCAATGTCGCAGTCACCGGAACTGCGCTCAGTCCAAAAATTGGCGGCGAGATTCGCTTAACCGATGGGCAGGTGTTGCTCTCAGATGAAGCTGCTACAGCAGGCGGAACGGCGGCACCGGGCGAAGCTCAAGCAGAGCCATCCGTCGAGTTTAGAAATTTGAAATTAGAATTGGCCGATCGCGTCCGGGTGACTCGTGCCCCAATCATCAATTTCCTCGCCAGAGGCAGCTTAAACGTTAACGGCACGCTCAACAATCTTCAGCCCGAAGGCGTGATTAATCTGACGGCAGGGCAGGTCAACCTATTCACGACTCAGTTTGTGCTGGCAAGAGGCTATCGTCAGACCGCAGAGTTTAGGCGGAGGCAAGGGCTTGATCCCACGCTTAATATTCGTCTCATTGCTTCGGTGCCCGAAGTCACCCGCAACCGCATCTCGACCGGAAATGCGTCGGGTGAAGTGCGCGATGATTCGCTGCTGGCAACCAGTTTAGGGGCCCTGCAAACAGTTCGCGTTCAAGCGGTCGTGACGGGGCCTGCCAGTCAGTTGTTTGACAATTTAGAACTGACGAGCAGCCCTAGTCGAAGTCAAAACGAGATTATCGGGCTAATTGGCGGCGGCTTTGTCAACACTCTGGGTCGAGGCGATAGCACTTTAGGCATCGCCAACCTTGCGGGGTCTGCGCTCTTAACCAATGTGCAAGGGTTTATTGGCAATGCCCTGGGGTTTGGTGAGTTTCGTCTCTTTCCGACGGTGCTGAACAATGAGCGAAGAGGCAGTTCGACTCTGGGTCTTGCAGCCGAATTAGGGGTCGATATCACCCAAAATCTGTCTGCCTCGGTCTTGAGAGTTTTAACGTCTGATCAGCCAACGCAAGTCGGGATTGTCTATCGCATTAATGATCAGTTGCTTTTGCGTAGCTCAACTGACTTCTCTGGAGACAATCGCGCTGTGGTGGAGTATGAAGCGCGGTTTTAGAAACGAGCCAGACTAAACGATCGCTTGCAGTTGTTGAACGAGTTGTTGCGATTTCACAACGCCCTCAATTTTTTTCACGGGTTGTCCTTGCTTAAAGACAACGATTGTGGGCAAGGCGTGAACCTGATATTGACTTGCTAAATCAGGGTAATTATCGACGTTGATCTTGACGATTTTGATCTGCTGCTTCATCTCGTCGTTGACCTGCTCTAAAATCGATGCCATTAACTGGCAGGGGCCACACCAAGGCGCATAGAAATCGACGACTAGCGGCACTTCAGAGGTCGAGAGTAGTTCTTGAAAACTGCCAAATTCCTGTTTAGCGACCATTTTTTGATACCTTCATTTCTAGGGGTTCTCTAAGCCTAGCGCCTAGATAAAATTTCGGAACCAACCGTTAGAAAATTTTGGGTTTTAAAACCTATTTTGTGCTAAATACTCACGACGATGAGATGGGGATGGGCGAAACAAGCGAATGATCAGTGCCAGTACGGAAGAAATGTAAAAAAAAGAACAAGTAAGCTGTAAAAGTATAAAGTTTCACTTGTACTGAGCAATTATGACGCATCTCCATCGTGCATTCCTATTCCTGGGAACGTTCAGTTCACTGGTTCTTTCTGCTGCCGTTTCTCATGGCCAAAGCTGTGCTAATTCAGATCAGGTTCCCTTAACTAAAGTCAAGCTTGAAGAAATCGCCAGTGCAGTAGGCATAGGAACAAACGATGTCGAATTGCGATTTGAGGATTTCGCGCTAGAGACAGTTAGACCAGGTCTCCCAATTCCACACAACAATCGTTTCTTTTTCTCTGCGGACAGACGAGCCAAGGCTGGTATTGCTAACGTAGTGCCGGATGGCGTAATACCCCTGATTACGATTACTGCCATTCCCTTAAAGACTTTTATCCATTCAAATAGTGTGTTCTACGAGTCAAAAGCAGTGCGGCGCACTCGCTTACCGCCGAGCTACCAAAAATATCAAATTTTAGGTTTTTTAGATGCACTTGAACATAGCCCCGCAGGGAGTGAAGGAAGCTTTGTGCCTGCAATTGTTTTCATGACAACATCAGATGTGAAGGCGATCAGCAAGAAAACACGACTCTTAGCCACTGTGCAAGGTGTGGGAATTCTTCACACAATCGCTTGTGAGATCCCTGATGTCCTACCCACGGAAAATAATCTTCAGATGGGTGCAGCTATTGTGGTAAACCCTGAGGTATACATCTTAAACATAAGCTTTCCTTTCCCGTCTCCACCGGGTTCTCCCGGAAGAGTCAGACCTTGATTAGATTGTCACTATGAGCATTTTCTTGATGAAACCTGATAACTCCTCCTTGGAAGTCAGCAGAGGTATTGAGTCTATTGATATTAATATCGTGCTGATTCTAGTAAAAGCGGACGTTGAGGAAGTCGCTCAAGCTCTGACTCAGCTAAAACCGTGGGATGGTTGGATACCCAATGCTTATGGTCAATCAGTTCCATCCAATGAAGGCACTCTCATCTTCAAGCTTCGAGGGCATTCTTGGAGTTATGTATGCCAGCCGTTTGGTCACACTCATCCTATGCGGTTATCAGAAGCCGATGCCCTGTCACTTTCAGATCTGCTGTCTGCTGCCGTGATTGATTATGTAGGAAGCAATACAGGCGGCTGGTTTCGATACTTGTTTTGCAATCAAGGCAGGCTAGACGAAAGACTTCGCTTTGAAGAATATGACAGAGATGGCAATCTTGAATTTCAATCACAACGTGGATTTACAGCTAAAGACATTAAGGATGCTTACACCTTCACACTAAACTTTATTCGTGAGCAAGATGCCTATATTCCTGCTCTCAAAATGCGTTACAGCGCTTTGAAGGTTCAACAAGTAACCCTGCATATTGAGAATCTCATGCCAACTGAAATTGAACGCATGGATTATCTCTACAAAACACTGTCTTAAACTAAATTAGGAATGAAATCAGATGAAGTTGACTTGCAGATTTCTACGTTCAATCGCTACATTAGCTTATGTAACTGCTATCTGTTCATCAGCAGTCCCTTACAGGGCTGCCGATGCTCAAGATTTGTACAGCCAAAATTTACCATCTATGAACGCTCAAGATCTTGTAGAACGTGGACGCAAGTTGACAGGAGTAGATCAAGACAATACAGAGGCAATTGCTGCATTCACCGAGGCGATTGAGTTGAATCCTGACTACTTTGAGGCTTACTGCTATCGGGGGACTGCTTTCGGTTTGAGCAATCAGCCCCTAAAAGCGATCGAAGATATAAAGAAAGCTGCGGATTTGCTTAATGCTAGAGGAGAACCTGACAAAGCTCAGGTTATGTTGAGGTTTGCAGAGGATATTCGAGAGGGCATCAAAGCGGGAGACTTCGACCAGTAGTACATTCTGGAAGCGACCCATAAATACTTTTTGGCAAAGGGCACAACACGATCGCCATGCCCTCCGTTTGCGGTTGTCTAACTTCCAGAATCGGTCTTTAGTTCACCGATTAGCTGAGTCAACTGATTGCTATCCGCTTTATAGACTTCGCCGCAGAAGTGACAGATTGCCTCCGCTCCTTCGTCTTTTTCGATCATGTCTTGCAGTTCTACTTCGCCTAACAGCTTTAAGGCTCCTAACACGCGATCGACTGAGCATCCACAGTGAAACCGCACCATCTGTATTTCTGGCAGAATTTCTAACCCTAAGTCTCCTAACAAATCTTCAAAGATCATCGGCAAAGTTTTACCCGCTTGCAGCAGTGGCGTAAACCCTTGTAGAGACTCGATTCGAGATTCGAGTAAGGCAACTAGCTCATCGTCGATCGCCGCTTTTGGCATCACCTGAATTAAGATTCCCCCGGCTGCCGTCACGCCATTTGCCCCCACAAACACGCCCAGCACTAGCGCCGATGGGGTTTGCTCAGAGTTCACTAAATAATTGGTCAGATCGTCGCCAATTTCACCCGACACTAGCTCGACAGTGCTGGAGTAAGGATAGCCATAGCCCACATCTCGGACGACGTAGACATAGCCATCTTGCCCGATCGCGCCGCCGACATCCAGTTTGCCTTTAGCATTGGGTGGCAACTCAACCTCTGGGCGATCGACATAGCCGCGCACCGTGCCATCTAGCCCCGCGTCTGCCAAAACCCCGCCTAACAGACCATCGCCTCGAATCCGAATATTCACCCGCGATTCTGCCCGCTTCATGCTCGATGCTAACAGCAGCCCACCTGCCATCGTTCGACCTAACGCTGCCGTCGCGACATAGGAAAGCTTGTGCCGTTGTCGCGCTTCCTCGGTGAGACGAGTCGTAATTACTCCCACAGCCCGGATGCCTCCGTCAGCCGCAGTTGCTCTGATTAACTGATCAGCCATGAAAAAACCTTACATTTCTTAACGAGTTCTGTCTCTATTCTAGAAGGCTTGCTGCTTCCTCCGCAGGTAATGAGGAAGAGCTATCGTGACTGACCTGCACGAGGGCGTTAACAAAGCGCTATCATAACGTTTGTCACAACAGGTTTCAGTATGGCAAGGCAGCGTTCATTACTACTGTTCATCCTGGCTTTGGTTGCCGTCGCGATCTTCGTAATCGTCAAGGTGCCAGTGCGGCTAGGATTGGATTTGCAAGGGGGTTCACAGTTAACGATTCAGGTGAAGCCCACCGCAGAGATTAAAAAAATTACATCGCGTGAACTCGAAGCCGTTCAGCGCGTCATTGAAGGACGAATTAATGGCTTGGGCGTGTCTGAGCCTGTTGTGCAAACGGTGGGTGACGACCAAATTTTGGTGCAGTTGCCCGGAGTCAGCGATCCGCAGCAAGCCGAGCGGGTTCTTGGCGGCACGGCTCAACTCGAATTTAAAGCTCAAAAGCCTGGAACTGAAGCAGGGCTGGGGATCGAGCAGCAATATCGTCAAGAATTGGTTGCCAAACAAGCTGAATTGAGAAAAGCAGGCGATCAGGCGGCGATCGACGATAACCAAGCCAAACTCAAAGCCACCGATCAAAAAATTGGCACTCTGTTTGAGTCGTCGGGCATCACAGGTAAGAATCTCAAAGATGCCTTTCCCGAAACGTCGCCAAACTCAAATGGCTGGAGTGTGGCGATTCGGTTTGATCAAGAAGGCGGCGAGAAATTCGCGACGCTGACCAAAAATCTAGCAGGCACCGGACGCAGTTTAGGAATTTTTCTGGATAATGGGCTGATTAGCGCCCCCAGTGTGGGCGTAGAGTTTGCTCAGACGGGCATCACTGGCGGCGGCGCAACCATCACCGGGCGATTCACCGCCGAACAAGCGAATGACCTGGCCGTGCAGCTTCGCGGAGGTGCATTACCGCTCCCAGTCGAGATCATTGAGAACCGCACTGTGGGAGCGACCTTAGGACGAGATAGCATTCAGCGCAGCATTTACGCAGGCATTGGCGGTTTGATGTTAGTGCTGTTGTTTATGGTGATTTATTATCGGTTGCCGGGGGCGATCGCCTCGATCTCGCTCGTCATCTATTCGCTGCTCACCTTTGCTGCCTTCACTTTGTTAGGAGTGACGCTCACCCTACCGGGAATTGCCGGATTCATTCTTAGCATTGGCATGGCAGTCGATGCCAACGTGCTGATTTTTGAACGCACTCGTGAAGAACTGCGGGCTGGAAAAACCCTGTATCGATCGGTCGAAGCTGGCTTTTTCCGCGCTTTTTCTAGCATTCTCGATAGCAACGTCACAACTTTAATCGCGTGTGGGGCGCTGTTTTGGCTCGGTGCAGGACTGGTGAAAGGATTTGCCCTAACGCTGGCGTTGGGTGTGGGCATCAGTATGTTTACGGCTCTGACCTGTAGCCGCACTCTACTACTAGCGTCTTTAGGCGTTCAAGGACTCCGCAAACCAGAACTGTTTTGCCCCAACCTACCCGCAAAAACTTCGGAGGTCGCTTCATGAAACTGCAAGTGATTCGCCAACGGGCGATTTGGTGGACGATTTCTGCAACGATTATTATTGCGGGCATCATTGCAATGCTGATTTCCTGGAAGCAGATTGGCGCGCCGCTGCGTCCGAGTTTAGATTTTGTGGGCGGCACTCGGCTGCAAATCGAACTCGACTGCACTCAGCCTAATAATTGCGACAAGCCGATCAATTTAGACGCGGTGCGATCGGTGCTCGATGCCCAGGGCTTGGGCGGCAGCAGCGTCCAGATCGTCGGATCAGAGCAACGCGCCGTCTCGATTCGCACGGTGACTTTAGATGTTGACCAGCGATCGAAACTACAAGCCGCTTTATCTGAAAAAGTGGGTAAATTTAATCCCAAAACTACTCAAATTGATACCGTTGGGCCAACGCTAGGGAAACAGCTTTTCTCGTCTGGTTTATTGGCGCTGATTGTCTCGTTTGCGGGCATTGCGATCTATCTCAGTTTTCGATTTCAGCTTGACTATGCGGCGTTTGCGATCGTCGCGCTTCTACATGACGTTCTGATCACGGTCGGCATTTTCTCCATTTTGGGGCTGGTGCTAAATATGGAAGTAGACAGTTTGTTTATCGTGGCACTGCTGACGATCGTCGGATTTTCGGTTAACGATACGGTAGTGATTTATGACCGAGTGCGAGAAACGATCGCATTGAATCCCGGTCGCCATATTGACGATGTAATTGATGATGCGGTCAACCAAACTTTGACGCGATCGATCAACACCACGCTGACGGTTTTGCTGACGCTACTTTCCCTCTTCTTTTTTGGGGGAGAAACGCTGAAAACCTTTGCTCTGGCACTGATTATCGGCTTCACAATGGGGGCTTATTCCAGCATTTTTATCGCTAGCACTTTGCTGGCACTCTGGCGAGAACGGACTGGAAACACGATTTCGGGGTCAGCCGAGCCAGTGAATAGCATAGAGCCATGAGCGATCGAGAGCATCCAGGTGAGTCAGAATTGACGATCGCGCTGCCCGAAAAAGACCCAAATTTTCAGGCGGCTGTGCAGCGACTCCATAAGGTAACGGTCTACGGCAGATGGCTGACGGTGTTGGGACTGTGGCTGACAGTGGGAAGCGTGAGCCTCTGGAGTTTGCGCTATCCTATTTCGCTGCTTCAAGACTATTTCACTTGGGCGGCGGTACGCTGGGCGATAGTCTTTCAGCCTCTACCCGCGATCGGTTTGGGGCTATGTGTGGCGATGACTCTCGCCGTTCTCGTCTGGCAGAGCCGCAACATTTTGGTAGGCTTGCCCAAAGTGGAGCAGCAGCGATTAGAGAAACAGGTGCTCAAGATTCGTGAGCAAGGATCTAGCCATCCGTTATGGAGATGGGTTTATCCAGAATGATGCCGTGTTGGTGAGTGACGATCGCCGTTGCAAATCGCTCAACCCCTGCTAAATCTCGGTAAATTTGAATCTTGCCATAGCTCCCGTGATCTTTGAGTAATTGAGTCACGGCATCTGCTTGACCTGCCATCATTTCAACTATCCAAACGCCACCAAAACGCAGATATTCAGGAGCCGTTGTGACGAGGTGACGAATGCAATCCAACCCATCAGATCCACCGTCTAGCGCGAGGTGTGGCTCGTGGTTGGTGACTTCTGGCTGAAGTTCTCGCACCATTTGACTGGGAATATAAGGCGGATTCGACACCAATCCGCTCAGGTTGCCTTTGAGAAATTCTAGAGGTTCTAGCCAGTTACCTTGATGGAACTGAATGCGATCGCCAAACCCCAACTTTTGAGCATTTTGTTGCGCGATCGCCAATGCCTCACGACTCTGATCCACCGCATGAACGATCGCGTAGGGTAACGCCTCGGCTAGACCAATCGCGATCGCGCCGCTGCCAGTGCCCAAATCTGCCCACGCTCCGGTTTGCAGATCTGGATTGGCAACGATCGCCGCTACTGCGAAGTCAATCAACTGCTCAGTTTCAGGGCGAGGAATCAACACCGCCGGAGAAACGGTGAGCGTAAAGTTTCGCCAGGGAGTCGCACCCGCTAAATATTGAATCGGAACTCGTTGTTCAACTCGTTGTCGCCAGCGTTGTTTTAATTCTGAGAACGGAATCTTTAAGGTGATTCGAGGCTGATGTTTAAAAGATTCTAGCCGCAGCGATAAGCGATCGAGTCCTGCTAATTCTTGTAAGAGCCAATCAACCTCAGACGGCAAAATGGCAGCGGCGATCGCAGAAGTTTGAGCTTCTTGTCGCCACTGCCATAGGTCTAATCCAGAAATCTCACAGGTCATCTGTTTTTGCTCTTTAAGAATGACCCGTGAGACAGCGCTATTTCGGCGTTGCAGAAAGAAGGAATGACTGTAGGGGTAGCGCCCCGGTGCCTACCCCGGACGGAGGGCAACCACGGGGGGATTGCCCCTACCCAATGTGAACCCGTCCGCTATTTCTTGGGCTGCGCTGCTGGAGCCGTTTGAGGTTTGCCTTGCGGTGAGAGCGATCGCACAAACTCGATCGACTCTCTCGGCGGAATCAACACAATTTTGTCGAGCTGTGGGTCGTTCTGCTTTTTCATCGCTTCGACTACGCCTTCTAGCGGAAAGACTTGAATGTCAATACTAGAAGCCAGATTGGGTTGCTGTTGTTTGAAGCGATCGAGCAGCGATTGCAGTTCTTCTTTGTTAAAGAACATTGGAATCACCGACTTGTCACCCTGCTGAATGGTGAGAAATCCCTTTTCTTTGCCAGCCCGCGCCACAAACAGCGGAGTGCCGTTAAACTGAGTGACCTTTTTATCTGATACCTTCATCACTGCGACCGCCGAGGCTAACTGCTGCTTGGTCGGCACGTAGGCAAAATCTAGCTGATCGGGCTTGCCCTGGTTTGATTGAACGAGTTGATAGACTTCTGCCAGTGACACTGGCACTACTTTGACTTCTTTCGCCAGGTTAGGGTTTTTGCTTTTCAGCGTTTCTAAAAACGCTTGAGCGTCTCTTTGGCTGACAAAAACTCCGGCAACGGGGGCACCCTTTTGACCATTAGGAGGAGAAGCCACCAAAGGCGCACCTTGAGCATTGGCGATCGTAAACATTGGCACGGGGCGTAGCTTTTGCACGATCTGCTCTGGGGTTAATGCCAGCACTCGCAGACCCGCTCCCAATAGAGAACCGACGATCGTCGTTCCAACTAAACCAACCGTAGCACTCCAACGAATCAATGATTTCATGTTTGCTCCTAGCATTAAAAACGACATCAAAACTCAGGTAAAAATGAGGGAGTAATCTGTCAAATCAATTTAACGTCAGTTCGACGGTTTTTTTCGCTTCGTTGTCAGCGGCTTTTGCCCCCTAAATCCCCCATTTTGGGGGACTTTGAACCGAAAAATTTATCTTGAAGTCCCCCAAAATTGGGGGATTTAGGGGGCTTCCCGAATTCACACTGCCTTCGGCTCAGCAAAGCTGTTCGGAGCAAACTGCTTCTGTCGAACTGACATCAATTTAGCTTTGACATAGTAGGCTAATCTCCTCATTTTGCTGGTTTTACTCCTCTTATTCAACGATTGCAACGCTCGGCTGGATTTGATCAACGCATGAACTGATGAAATCACACTCACCGATCGACTCAGATCTTTAGCAGACTCAAAATTACAACTGGGTTGCGTTTCTAAGTTGACAGGGTTGGAGCCTCAGCAATGGGTGACAGGGTTGAATGGTGGATAGTTCCAGAACGTGCTGACCCTTCAGCAAAAGCGCAGTTTCTGGGTGAGTTGATGTCAGTCAATGACTGATTCCAAGACTTGGAAAGTCTAGCACCAATTGACTCAGTTGCGGCATCTTAACCGTTCGCACCTGACGACAAAGCAAGGCGATCGCCCTGAAATTTACCCAAGCTGTTGAGCGATCGAGTCGCTTAAATCACCTCCGGCTTTCACGAACGGCAGCCTCACCGTAAACGTTGTGCCCTGAGCTTCGCCTATAGCAGTTTTCACTAGAGTGAGGTACGGCATCGCATCTATAATGCCTGTGCAGTAAGGATCTGATGTACTTCATTCATGCGGGAACCGCTATAAACTCTCGGCAGTGACGGTGCCCCCGTGCAGATCGATGATGTGACGTACGATCGAGAGTCCGAGTCCGAGTCCTCCATAGGCACGGGTGCTGGTGCTGTCTGCTTGCCGAAAAGCTTCAAAGATGTGGGGCAAAAATTCGGGGAGAATGCCTTGCCCAGTGTCACTGATTTGCAGTTGGGCAAACCCATCGACCTGCATTAAACGTACCGTAATTTTTCCACCCGTAGGCGTAAATTTCACCGCATTTGACAACAGATTCCACACAACTTGCTGAAGCCGATTGGCATCGCCTAAGACTTGCCCGATCGCATGGAGATCAGTTTGAATGTCGATCGATTTGGCTTCGACGGCGAGATGAACGGTTTCGAGAGCGGCGGCGATCGTTGAAGCTAAATCGACAGGCGCAATGTTTAGATGCAGTTTGCCCTGAATAATCCGCGAGACATCGAGCAAATCTTCGATCAGTTGAGTTTGCAGTTTGGCGTTGCGCTCGATCGTTTCTAGTGCCTGAGCAGTTTTTGCGGGATCGAGTTTCTGCGATCGCAGCAGTTTTGCCCAGCCCAAGATCGGGTTTAGGGGCGTTCGCAGTTCGTGAGAAAGCACAGCTAGAAACTGATCTTTGGCTCGGTTGGCGGTTTCTGCTTCGGCTCGTTTGGCTTGCTCTTGCAGAAGCTGTAGGCGCTGTTCTTCTGCCTGTTTGCGCTCAGTCACATCCATGACTACGCCGCTCATCCGGGTCGCTTTTCCGGTTTCGTCAAAAAAGGCGCGACCGCGACCCGCAATATATCGAATCGTTCCATCTACCCGAACGATGCGAGATTCTAAATCATGCTCAGTGCCTTCAGCAATCGCGCGCTGCACCGAGTGTCGAAGCGCCGCCCGATCGTCGGGATGCACCTGATTGATCACCGTCGTGCCGTCAAAGGTCTCAACTGTCAGACCAAAGAGTAGATGCACCTGATCATCACCTTCTAAGCGATTGGCGAGAATGTTCCAACTCCAGATGCCAATCTGAGCCGATTTGAGGACGAGATTAAGCTGTTCTTGACTGTCTTCAAGCCCCTGATAAAGGCGAGCATTTTCTAGCGAAATCGCAATCTGCGTAGTGAGGGTTTCTAACACCATCAGCTTTTCGTGAGTGAATGCGCCCGTGATCAGATTGTTTTCTAAATAAATAATGCCCAGCAACTGAGATTGACGGACGATCGGTAAACAGAGAACTGATTTAGGCTGATGTTGAATAATATAATCGTCTTCTGAGAATAGATTGGTTTTAGTAGCGTCATCTAAAATGACCGTTTCTTGAGTGCGCTGCACATAATTGAGCATTGACTGAGGCGTAATTTGTGCGTTCTCAGCCTGAGCAATTTGTGAGACAGCGATCGTGTCTTTTTGATTAATTTTCGCTTCAACCGAGACCGTTAACGTTTGCTCAGAGCCAAGCAATAAATAACCGATGTCTGCCCCTGCTTGCTCAATCACGATCCGCATCAGCGTCTTGAGCAATTTAGGAAACACAATCTCACTTGAAATCGTTTGTGACGCTTTGACAACGGATAAGAAATCGAGCTGATCGTTACTGCTCAAAAACGTCTCGTTTGAGTTGACGATCGGTTTTGGCAGCAGTGTCGGATAGCGGTCTTCGAGATGATTAACTTTAGCGATCGCGCCCCATCGCTGATAGCATTTTCGAGCATTTTCGAGATAGGCTTTGGCGATCGTGTCGAATAAGCGATCGAGATAAAATTTTGCTGCAAGCTCATAGGCTAACGCTTTATATGGCACAAATCCATGTTCACGCGCTGACTGAATCGACTCCTCGTATAAGTGCATTGCGTCTAAATCGCGCCCTTCAATACGAGCAATCTCAGCCGCGACTAATTTCGCTTTGTGCAAAAAGTTTGCTGGACAGTGATTTGCCCAATACTGCAACTGCTGGTGATGTTGTTCAAGGATTGCTAAAGAACTGATTTGTTGATCGTGAGACGATTGCGAATAGAGTGCGGTTAACACTAGCGAATGATAGAGTACATAATTGACTTGAATCGGCAACGCTAACGCTGCTTGCAAAAACTGAGAAGCTTGATGCGCCGAATTCAACGCATCTGAATAGCGATCGCACGTAAAAAACACGATCGTTTTAATGATGTGATAGAAAACGATGCCGCTCTCAAACCCGGCTTCCGCGATCGTGGCTAACGCTTTAGATTCATTAAAGTCGTCGTCGCTCAGCGTCTCAGGCGTGTAGGTCAACCCGCGTAGATTGGTTAGTAGCTGCTGCTCTAGGCGAATGGTTTGATAAGCGGCCTGATGTTTTGACTGTTGAGCAAATCTCGCGTACTTGAGGATTGATTGCTCTGTGTCTACGATCGAGGCACCGATTTCAACCATTTGCCAAGCGCCTTGAAACCCAGTGTAGTTTGCCATCGAAATATCCCCAGTCTCAACACAGGCGATAAATGCCCGTTCGAGATAAGAAATGCTAGTCGTAATGGGATTGCACCAAATATTAATATGGTTTCCGTGAATGTGCAGAACGGTTCCTCTTAACCTTAAATCATTAAATTTCTCATTTAATTGAATCGACATTTCAGAAAATGCATAACCCGTAGGAATATCACTAAAAATAGAAACCAGCAACATTGCATACATACTATAAGCAAAGCAAGAATCCTCGGTGTTGCCATGCTTGAGTGAGTAGTTCAGCGCCGTCAATACAATCAGTGGAAAAACGCTAGGCTTACTAAAATAAGTAATCGGGCCGAGCGCTGTTAATAAATTCACCAACATTTTAAGAGTTGGGTCTTGAATCACTGGCGCATCAATGAGACTGTTAATTGAGCGATCGCCCAAATTCACTGCCGCGTAATATTTTTCGCGCTCGATCGCGGCTTGCATCTGCTCGGCTGTTTCTGGAAAATCTACCCCAAAAACCTCTAGCGCTTCTAGTCCCAGGGTTAACGCTTCTTCATAGCGCCCCGCCACCTGATAGAGCCGTAGCTGAAGAATATAAACCGTTGCTTGATCGAGCGCAGATTGAGCATTAAGTAGGAGATTGCCAAACAGCGCCTCTGCTTGGTCTAAATTGCCTGCCAAAAACTCGCATTCGGCGCGCTCTTTGAATAGAAAAAAAGTCTGGTGATAGCGATCGCTCCACGCGGTCTCAGTTAACAGATCGGTCGCGATCGAGAGCAGCTTTTGAGCTGGGGCATAGGCGGTCGAAGCTTTTGCCTTTTTGCCTGCCAATAAATTTAATCGAATTAACGTTTCTTTTTCTGTTGCGTCGGTGATTAAATTAATGCTGCGATTGAGTTGATTAACGACTTCAAAAATCTGATCTTCTAAGTGTTCGGGAGCAATGCTTTTCAGCAATAACCGACCCATGCTGAGGTGAACGGTTTGCTTCTCTTGATCAGCAATCAATGTGTAAGCCGCTTGCTGAATGCGATCGTGATAAAATCGATAGCTCTTTTCGGCATCGGTGATCACAACCAAGCCTCTGAGAACGGCTTCGAGTAGGGCATCGGCGATTTGTCGCGGCGACTGCTCGGCAACGATCGCCAACATCTCTAAGTCAAAGCGACTGCCCACACACGATGCCAGCTTTAACACTTGCTGAGTGTCAGACGGCAGTTTTTGCATTCGTCCGACCATTAACGTCACGATGTTATCGGTCATGCCGTGCGCGTTAATGTCAGCCTCGTTCCATTGCCAGGTTTGCTCAGTGCTGCCAAAGGTTAGCTGCCCGTCTTGATAGAGCGCCTTGAGAAACTCATTGACAAAAAAAGGATTGCCATCGGTTTTTTGCAGCACGACCTGAGCCAGCGAGGTCGATCGCTTGAGATTGCAGTGCAGTGTCTCTGCAATCAGTTGATTAACGTAAGCAAGATTGAGCGGAGTTAGCCGAATGTCAGTTGTTTTGGCTCCGCTTTGCCGCAACCTTTCGACCATTAATCGAAACGGATGGCTTTCATCAACCTCATTGTCGCGAAAAGCCAGAATAAAGTAGAGATGCCGCAGCGCTGACCCGGTGACGAGGGTTTGAATCAAGCTCAACGTGGCGCTGTCTGCCCACTGCATGTCATCTAAAAAGATTGCCAGCGGATGCTCTTTCTGAGCAAAGGCACCGATAAAGTTTTGAAACACCAAATTAAAGCGGTTCTGAGATTCGGCAGGTGCCAATTCAGGAACGGCAGGCTGTTCGCCCACGATCAGTTCGACTTCTGGGATCACATCGGTGATTAGCTTACCGTTGTTTCCTAAACTGGCTTGAATCGTTTGTTGCCAGTGTGCCAACCCGGTTTCACTTTCTGTTAAAAGCTGTCGAACTAGCGTTTGAAATGCCTCCACGATCGTGGCATAAGGAATACCTCGTTTGTATTGGTCGAATTTCCCAGAGATGAAGATGCCACGATCGCGCACAATCGGTTTGTGCAGTTCATTCACCAATGATGATTTGCCCACGCCAGCATAGCCCGACACGAGCATCAGTTCGGGCGTTGCCTGTGTGACGACGCGATCAAATCCGCTTAATAATTGTGCAATTTCCGGTTCTCGCCCATATAACTTTTGTGGAATCTGAAATCGCTCTGAAACGTCACGATCGCCGAGTACAAAATCAGAAATTTGTCCCGTGGTTTCTAATTCTTGTAGACATCGTTCTAGATCAAACTGCAATCCTAAAGCACTTTGATAGCGATCTTCTGCTACCTTTGACATGAGTTTGAGCACCATGTCTGACAGCGTTTGTGGAATGGTTGCAACTACCTGCTGTAGGGGAGTTGGCGATTTTGCAATGTGATAGTGTGCCCACTCTAAGGGGTCTTTCCCATTAAAGGGCAATTCACCCGTAAGCATCTCGTAGAATGTAACGCCTAGAGAATAGAAATCGCTGCGGTGATCAATGCCACGATTCATCCGCCCGGTTTGTTCTGGTGAAAGATAAGCTAAACTGCCCTCAATCTGGCCAGAACTGCTGACCATCTGCTGCTCATAGGGAATGAACGCAGCAATGCCAAAGTCGCCGATTTTAACCCGATCGGTGTCGAGGTTAATCAAAATATTGGCAGGCTTAATGTCTTTGTGAACGACGCTGTGATGATGAATATCTGCCAGCGCTGCGGTGATTTTAATCGCAATCTTTAAGAACTGAATCGGCTCTTGAAAACGGCTGAGGACTTGATCGAGTGCGCGTCCGCCAAAATCTTCCAAGATTAAATAGGGAATACCTTGATAAGTCTCTAACCCATAGGCTTGAATCGTAGCTGATGTGGTTAGCCGTCGAGCGATCGCATATTCGTGTTTTAGCTGGGCGACATTTTGAGGAGTGCAGCGCTCAGGACGTAACCCTTTGATAATGACTGGAGTTTGATCTTCGATGCGAAACCCGCGATAGAGGATGGCTTTTGCGCCCTCTTGCAGCAGACCCTCGATCGACCAGTTAGGTAACGTCAACGCCACAATCAGAAACTCCTAAAGATCGCCACATAAGGGGCTTTTTCTCGCGTTGAGAATAGACTAATCTTTTTCGACGCTTTTCTCTAGTGTAGGTTCAATTGGCTTGTGCAATTCCTGTTAATCATTCACCGATAAAGCGAACAATGAATCTTTCCTAAGAGAGGTTCCTCTCTGGTAGCGTCTAACATAGGCACGATCGCTGAGTTTTAGATCTCCAACTTCTTTGAGAAGTTGGAGATCTTTGTTTTTAAGATCGATTAACCCGCGTTGACCGGAAACTCTCCCGGTCGGATCGAAAGCGTCACTGTTTTACCGCTGCGATTGACCTGAAGTGATAAGTCACTCCCGATCGTACTCGCTTCTACGGCTTGCTGCACCTCATTGGTGGAAGCGATCGCTCGACCATTAATCGTCTGAATGACATCGCCTTTTTGCAGCCCTGCTTGAGCGGCAGGAGAATTGCGAACGATGTTGGTAATCAGCGCTCCTCGATCAGTCTGGACATTGATTCCCAAGTCTTGATCGCGATTGAGAAGTTCTCTCGTTGCCGCAGACAGATCAGTCATCTCAACCCCTAAATAGGGGTGAGCAGCCGATCCCTTAGCGATGATTTGGTCGGCGATTTGCTGCGCCTTATTGATCGGAATCGCAAACCCCAAACCTTGAGCGCCGCCGATAATCGCCGTGTTAATGCCAATCACCTGTCCGCTTTGATTTAAGAGCGGCCCGCCCGAATTGCCAGGATTGATTGCCGCGTCGGTTTGAATGTAGTTGGTGCGGCGATCGGGCGATCCAATTTCGCTACTCGATCGTCCGGTGCCACTGACAATCCCTGCGGTGACTGTGTTGTCTAACCCTAACGGATTGCCGATCGCGATCGCCCATTCACCCGGTCGCAGTTGATCAGAGTTGCCGATCGCCACGATCGGAAGATTATTAGCCTGAATTTTGACCACCGCCACATCGGTTAGTTTATCTTCGCCAACCACCTGCCCAGTGAATTCACGACCATCTTTAAGCTTGACAGTGACGCGATCGGCTCCATCAACCACATGGGCATTGGTCATCACTAACCCATCTGATTTGACAATAAACCCCGACCCAGTGCCTCGTGCAACCCTTTGCCCTGAACCTGACGATCGCGTGCGCGAAGAATTAATCCGCACGACGGCTGCCCCTGTTTTATCAACTGCCGCCGAAATAAAGTTTGCGTTAGCGCCATTGCCGACAGCCGAAGGCACTTGAGCCACTAATGGCTGTGTCTGCACAGCGTTAGTTGGGTTAAGCTGCGTTCCAATCAAGGCAGACACTGCGCCAACTGAGACTAGAGAGAGAGAAGCGATCGACTTTTTTAGAAGATGATTAGCAGCCATTTCAGAATTATCCAGAAAAAGGATGGATGGATGGTTAAAACCGAATCGTTGCGGTCGGGATTTCCCTTGAGATCAACGCTCACATTTACTATTGTGATTACTTCGTGTGACAAAGAAATGTCAAGCTCTCGATGTTTTCAAGACAATTTGATGCCCTTGATTGCGGTTCAAGTCTTCTGACTTCGGCGTTGCTGATTTCAGGTATGAGAATGATTTTGTGTAATGCCAAAACTCCTGTAGCGAAATTTCGCGTCTCTCCTTCATACCGCAATTCAGCAATGCTCTGACTTCTGGGCACCCTTAATGCTATTAACTCAGGAATCATTGAGATTGCTGCCCTCATCCCCAACCCTAAATCCCCCATTTTGGGGCAGGGTTGATTCATTCTAATAAGAGGAAAGCTGTAAGCTTTCTTTCTCGTTGATTGCTGAAAGCACTGCAAACGAAAGAATGGGAGATGTAAATTCCCTTCTTCTAGAATGAATCAGCCCTGCCCAGAAGAGGGCTAGGGGAGGGCGGAGTATTGATGCAGGAAGTCTAAACTTCTGTCAAACGCTGGATCGCTACAAGTCGAGAAATAGCGTAGGATAGGAAAGTTGACTAAAAACGACCACGGTCTAAAATCATGGCAGTTCCTAAGAAGAAAACCTCCAAATCTAAGCGTGACAAGCGCAAAGCCACCTGGAAAGCCAAAGCCAGAGTGCAAGCTCAAAAGGCACTGTCGATCGGCAAGTCGATTTTGACCGGACGCGCTCAAGGCTTTGTCTACCCCACCGATGAAGAAACTGAAGAAGAATAAAGCGATGAATGATGGATGCGAAACCCTCAATTCATCATTCATCATTCTTTGAGCAGAGACATAATTGCAAACAGTTTGCTACACAGTTAGAGAAAGACTTTGTAGGAAAAAAGCGATGCTGGGGAAGTTTTTTCGCAAACCAGAAGCAGAATATGGCGATCGAGTGCCTCCCGGTCAGCATTTGACCAACGGGTTCCCGGTGTTGACTTATGGCGATACGCCCCACGTCGATCGAGCAACCTGGCAATTTAAAGTTTGGGGATTGGCGCAAGAAAAAACTTTTAGCTGGTCAGATTTTATGAATCTGCCCCAAAGTGATTTCACTGCCGATTTTCACTGTGTCACCACCTGGTCAAAGCTCGACGTGCAGTGGACAGGGGTCAAAGTGACCGATTTTATGCAGCACATTGAGGTAGACCTCGCCGCCAAGTATGTTTTAGAACACTGCTACGGTGGTTACACTACAAATATCTCAATAGATGACTTTTTGAGAGAAGAGAATTTCTTTGCTCACACACTATTTGGTGAGCCACTTCCAGCAGAACACGGTGGGCCGATGAGGTTGGTTGTGCCCCACATCTACGCCTGGAAGAGTGCTAAATGGATCAATGGGCTAGAGTTTTTGACGCACGAAGAACTCGGCTTCTGGGAGCGCAACGGCTATCATCGTCGCGGAGAACCCTGGGCAGAAGAACGGTATAGCGATCGCTAAATAAATTTTGGTTGACCGTAGGGGTAGTGCCCCCGTGCCTACCCACACCCACCAGGCAAACCAGGGAAAATTGCCCCTACGTTAATTTAACGTCAGTTCGATGAAGCTTTTCGCTACGGTTGCAAATCTAGGCTGCCCCCTAAATCCCCCAAAATTGGGGGACTTTGAACCTCAATTCTGGGGGATTTAGGGGGCTGAAGCGCTGAAGAACGAAGCGAAAGAACTCATCGAACTGACGTTAATTTAACCGATCGGCAATCTGACGATAAAACAACTGCCCTGTCCAATCTCTGACTCGACGCTGACCGTGCCGTTGTGCGCTTCTGCAATGCGGCGAGACAGTTGCAGACCTAACCCACTGCCCGCGCGCTTGTGTTTCCCGCTAGAGAAGCTTTCAAACAGTGTTGGCTGCTCCTCTGGTGGAATGCCGGGCCCCGTATCTTTGATTCTGACTTCAACTTGAGGATTGTCAGAATTATCATCAATCAAAGAGATCTGAACGTGCACCGCGCCCTCCTCGGTGAACTTAATGGCGTTGCCAATCAAGTTAGTGAAAACCCGATGTAGCTCAATCCGATCGCCCTTAATCTTAAAATCAATGTTCGGATCAGGGTGAAAATCGAGCGCCAACCCTTTGTCGATCGCCAGCGAAGAAAGCTCTTCAATGACTTCATTCAGCATCTCTGAGAGGTTAACGGGTGAAAAGACGAGAGACTTACGCCCGGCTTCGTAGCGATAGACCTCTAGCAGCATGTTGACCATCGTCAGCAGGTTTTGGTTGCTGCGAACCATCGTCACCATGATTTCGAGCACATCTGCTGACAATTCGCCCATTACGCCCTGGATCAGCAGATCAAGCATGCGATCGGCTGCAACTAAAGGAGTCCGCAAATCGTGGGTCAGACGAGAGACAAAATCTTCTCGCTGACGAGCAATTTGATCGCGTTCATCGACACTATGCTTGAGTCGCAGCAATGCTCTCACTCGTGCCAGCAGCTCGTCAAAGTGAACGGGCTTACGAATGAAATCATCTGCGCCAAGATCCAGGCCTTGGGCAACGCTAGGCTGATCATAAGCAGTGGTCAGCAAGATGGGCATAAAGGGCAGCGCAGTATTTTGACGAATGCGGCGCGTCACTTCAAAACCATCCATTCCTGGCATCATCACATCTAGCAAAACCAGGTCGGGCGGCGATTGATCAATTTTGGCTAACGCATCTTTACCGCTCTCGGAAAGCTCAACTTCATAGCCCTCGTCTTGCAAAATAGCTTGAATTAGTAAGCAGTTGTCAGGAGTGTCGTCTACCACCAAAATGCGATCGACTCTAGCTGGTTTTGGGAAGGACGGGTGGTTCATGCAGTTCAGACAAGGGCACGAAATGTTGTGCAAATCACTGATCTAGTCAACCTTAATGGTCATTAATTTGCCTCATTCCTACGGGAGATTTTTGGGTTGTGCCGCTTGAATATAGATGATTGCAGTAGGCGTGATTTGAGCAATCACTTCAGCGATCGTGCGACGATCGGCATCTGTCCAAACTCTAGGTCTCCCAAAAATGCAAGGCTGCAAAACGCCCCAGAGCTGTCCGTCTTGGCACAAGTGACCGTGAATTAAGGCGCGATGCCCAAAGTTTTCTTGTTCAAACTGTTGGTTTAAAACCTGCGGATCGGCGGCTTCAACATCTTCGACAAAAATAGAGGGATCGGTTCGCAGAGCGGCGGCAAACATCGGGTCTTCGCTGGCTAAGGATGCGGGTTCGGGTTTCCATTGCTCATCGTAGACTGTGGGAATTTCTGAACTGCGAACCCAACAAAAAGGAACTTTGCCTAACTTGGTTTGTGGGTGACGGAGATAGAGGAAACAGCGATCGCACTGCAATGATTTTCCTAAGTCAGCTACGAGTTTCGTAAAGAAGGCATCGAGGTTTTGAGAAGTCTGGATTTGGGCAATATTCACGCTTTCTCCTTGACAAATGTCCATTCTAAAAGGCTGCGAGGTGCTTCTTTAAGAGCAACCGTTAGACTGGCGTTATCGTCAAATTTGGCTTGCGACAGGTGCGACACTTCGACGTTTACCACGAAGCGATCGTCTTCAAAACACCACGGCTCGACGGTGACTGACTCGTCGCTAAATTGCCGAATGTCATAGCGCTTTCCGTCGGGGCCTTTGCTGATTTCTAGCGCCCGTTCGTCGTCGGGAAGTTGTTGTTGACAGAGGATGAGAGAAAGCCGATCGCACCACTGCATAAAGTCGTAAGCGCTCTGAGCGTCTTCTTTAGAAATGCCGAGTTCTTTGCGCCAGCGTTTTTGGGTTTCTAATTGTTCATCTAAAAAATCGTCTGCTTCTTTTGATTCGCCTCGGCTGCTTTCACCTAATCGGCTTTGGTGCATTGAGTTCAACAACGCTACCCAACGACCGCGATAAAGGGCACCTTCTAGATGCTTTCTTAGCTGTTTGTAGTCTGTGCCTTCGCTCAGGGTGAAATCCATTGGGGCACCTGCTTCGGTGAGGTTATATTCTTCCCACTCTTTTTCGAGGTCATCGTGGTGAGAGATGGCGGCGATCGTTTCATATAAACGGGGTGGGGCATCTTTTCTGCGCCATTGTCCACCCAGTTGAGCAGCGAGTAAGGCGTGGGCACGGTGGTAGATCACGTCCCATCCGTCTTTGGCAGGGTTAACAATCACGATCGAGTCTCCTAGCAATTAAAGCTAACTATTCTATTGAGAAGTGTGAATAGCATAGCTTCAGCGCTTAGAGAGTTAAATCTATCCTATGTATGAAATTAGCCAGCAGTGCCGCTACCCATTGGCTAGGGGGGTGACATCGAGTGATGATAGCCGACCGTCTTCCATGTGAATGATCCGATCGGCGAGATCTAAAATGCGGTTGTCGTGGGTGACAAGCACGATCGCGGAACCCTGTTTTTTTGCTAAATCGTGCATGATTTCTACCACATCGCGTCCCGATTTTTTGTCGAGAGCGGCGGTGGGTTCGTCAGCTAAAACGAGTTTGGGGTTACAGACTAAAGCACGGGCGATCGCGACTCGCTGCTTTTGCCCGCCCGATAATTCGCTCGGATATTGAGTTGCCCAATCTGCAAGTCCGACGGCTTCGAGCATGGACTCTGCCCGATCGCGTGACTCGCTAGCAGGAATCTCGGAGTGTAACTCGATCGACATTTGCACGTTTTGCCAAGCTCTCAGCGAGTTGAGCAAATTGTGCGCCTGAAAGATATAGCCAATGTTGCGCCGCAGTTCGACTAATTTATTTTCTGAGCCGCCCCGCAACTCTTGTCCCAAGACTTTAAGACTGCCTGATTGGGTCGATCGCAACGCTCCGATCAGGGTCAGCAAGGTGGTTTTGCCAGAGCCAGACGGCCCCGTCATAATTACGACTTCGCCCGGTTCGACGATCGTTGTTATATCAAACAAAATTTGTTTTCTGAGCCGCCCTGCCCCAAAATAATGGCTGACGTTCTCAATGGCGATAATCGGTTGCAACATAAACGGTAATGCTTAAAAGATATCTGCTGGATCAGCATCTTGAACTTTGCGAACGGCAATAGATCCAGAAATTACACACATTAAAATCGCTAAACAGAGAACCAGAATTGCGCGATTGAGCGTCATTGCGATCGGTAAAGCGGTGGCATTGCGAGTCAGATTATATAACCCAATAGACAAGATATATCCAGGAATGAAGCCCATCACAGCTAAGATAATCGCTTCTTGAAACACAACGGATAAGAGGTAGCGATTTTTATAACCCATTGCTTTCAGGGTGGCATATTCAGCTAGATGATCGGTGACATCGGTGTAGAGAATTTGATAAACAATTACCGTTCCGACGACGAACCCGATCGCCGTTCCTAACGTGAAAATAAACCCGATCGCCGTGCTTTCTTTCCAATAATTTTCCTCAAGCGTGATAAAAGCTTTTTTAGACAACACTCTGACATCTCCGACCACAAAATCTTCTTGGGTCTGGTTAGTCGTCTTCTTAGGATCGGTTCTCAATTCACCAGGTAAATTTTGCTTAAATCGCTCTAATGTTTTCTCAAGATCTGCTCCTGACTTTAGCTTGATTAAACCAATATCAATCAGACCCTTTTTGCGATCGGAAAAGATGCGACGAAAGTTTAAATCGCTCGTAATCAAGTTGCCATCCGCCCCAAATGAAGCACCCAGATTAAAGAGTCCACCGACTTCGACACGACGGCTTTCGATCTCGCTTTTAACTAAGCCGCCCGTCGCTTTCAGCGCTTCAAACTTTTCAGTGATCGGTCCAAATTCTGTGCGAGAGGCACGATCAAATAACACCACGTCAGTGAGCCGCAGTTGGGCCTGATTTGCCTTAACCTCTGGCAACAAAAAAACACTATCGCCAGGCACCATCCCAATCACGAGAATGCTGCGGGTTTGTGACGTGGGCGGCCCTTCCCAAAAAGGATTTTTCCAGATGCCAAACCCTAAATAGATCGGGCTGATCGACTCAACGCCAGCAAACCCCATCGATTGATAGAGTCGCCGATCGGGAAAACTCTTCATCGCAATCAGCGAAGTCGATTGCGGACTGATCAGAAAAATATCGCCATCTAAATTTTGATGGAGGGTGACGGCACTCTCAAACAGAGCGTCTTGAAACCCCAGTTGCAGAAACATTAAAATTACCGCAAACCCGATGCCCGCGAGTGCCACGAGCAAACGAATGGTTTCACGCTTAAGCTGTAACCAGGCGAGAGGAATCGCAAACATTAAGGGACGATCGCAACTTTAACTTGAAGATTGGTCAGCCCTGCAACGGCTTGACTGTTGTCTAACCGCACTTTAACTTCCACGATACGGGTATCAGTTTTATCAACCGGATCGGTGTTTAAGACTTCGTTTTTACGAATTTGCAGCCCCACTTTATCGACCGTTCCGGTGATCTCTCCCGGAAAAGCATAGCTCATGATCTTGGCTTTCTGTCCAGGTCTGATGCGATTGATATAGTTTTCGTCAACCTCTGCGACGACATACATCTGTCCGGTTTTGCCTAGCTCTAAAATGCCGTCGTTGCCGACTGTCTCGCCCGGATCGGTGTGAATTTTTAGAACCTGACCTTCGATCGGCGCGCGCACCACCGCTTTCTCTAACTCAGCTTTTGCCTTTTGCAAATTGGCATCTGCCACCTGCACCTGGGCAATGGCTTGCTGCACGTCGGTTGGGCGCACTTCAGCCACGCTGCTTAAAACTTGCTTGGCTCCTTCTAGCTCCAGCTTTGCTTGCTCTGATGCTTGTTTTGCTTGCTCTCTCAGCTTGACTTTAGTTTCGTAAACTAATTGCCGATTTTGCAGGTCTAATTCTGACACTGCGCCGTCTTTAAACAGCTTTTGATAGCGTTCATATTCCCATTGGGCATTTTTGAGTTCTGCGTCAGCTTTTAACACTTCGGCTTCTGCTTTGGGCAACCCAGCATTTGCTTTTAGCACGTTGGCACGTTGGGCGTTTACGTCTCCAACTTTGGCTCCTGATTGCACCTGAGAAAGCCGCGATCGAGCTTCTCTCACCTGTGCGTCTGCCTGCAATGCCGCAGCGTAAAGCGCATCGAAGTTATCCATCACGGCGAGCGGCTGTTTTGGCTTGACGATCGAGCCTTCTTTAACTAACAATCGCTCCACTCGCGCACTGCCAAATCCTGATGATGGCGCAGCGATTTTCATTACGCCGCCCTCTGGCTCTAAGCGACCGAGCGCCGAAACCGCATCGACCGTTTCACTAGGAGGCGATGGCGAGATAGCCACCGATGACTGAGACGGAAACCGCAGCATGAAATAGGAGAAAATGCCGAAACCCGCAACCGCAACCGCGATCGCTGACCCGATCGCAACGGCTCGAATTCCAGAAGGTTTCATCAATGGTTTAGCGCTCAAAGCAAGACTCCTGGAAAAGAAACGAGGATTTAATCAGGATTTGGTTGAGGGTTTGACAAAACGCTTAAGCTCTGGTTAAAACCCTGGATGGATTCCTGACTAACCGTAGAGATGCCTGACTGAATTGAGCGAATTATAGCGTGAGAACTCACCTGAGAGCACCCTCTGGTCTCGATAGGTTTGATAGAGAAATTTTGGATTTCATACCAATTTCGGAGGCAATTGTGGCTGATCGTTCCATTTGACGGGGCACGGCGTGCCATGCTGTATGGGCAAAAAAACCCTCACTTCCAACTTTTGGAAATGAGGGAAAATCGGTGTTGCATTTAGCAATGCCCAACTATTAACCTGGCAACGATTGTTTGTGCGGATTGGAGCGGTTCCTTCAGAGTTGCGCTCTGCGCTAATCGCGTCGGGTGAGTACACAGTCGTTCGTCGCTTCGTTTCAGTCGGCTTCAGCCCCCTAAATCCCCCATTTTAGGGGACCTTGAAACTAGAGTCTTGGCTCAAAGTCCCCCACTCGTGGGGGATTTAGGGGGCAAAGATCTCGGCGATGACAGATCAAAGGACTTGCGGGTACACCCTACCGCTTCACGCTGGGTCTTTGATGCCAGGTTAATCGCTACTTCAAACCCAGACCTGCTTTGCCTGCATAAATGGCTTGACTGCCTAACTCATCCTCGATTCGCAGCAGTTGGTTATATTTGGCAACCCGCTCACTGCGACAGAGCGACCCTGTTTTAATCTGTCCTGCACGAGTTGCAACGGCTAGATCCGCGATCGTCGTATCTTCAGTTTCACCCGATCGGTGGCTGATAATCGATCGGAAACTGTTGCGCGTGGCTAAATCGATCGCTTGTAGCGTTTCGGTCAGCGATCCAATCTGGTTGAGTTTGATCAGAATCGCGTTTGCCGCTTTTTGATCAATGCCTTTTTGTAAGCGGGTGATATTCGTCACGAATAAATCATCGCCCACAAGTTGACAGCGATCGCCGATCTGCTGCGTCAATAACTGCCAGCTTTGCCAATCATCTTCGTGCAGACCATCTTCGATCGACACGATCGGATATTGGCTCGCTAGACTTGCCATGTAGTCAATAAACTCGGTGGGAGCGTGGGCAGATCCGTCGTAGGTATATTGTCCGTCTTTGTAGAATTCGCTAGCAGCGATATCCAGCGCTAGGGCAACCTCGGTGCCGGGTTTATAGCCTGCTTGCTCGATCGCCACCATCAACAAATCCAACGCCGCTTGATTTGACTCTAGGTTGGGCGCAAAACCACCTTCGTCACCGACCCCGGTCAACAGGCCCTTGTCGTGCAAAACCTTGCTCAGAGACGCAAACACTTCTGCCCCCCAGCGCAACGCTTCTTTAAAACTCGATGCCCCGACGGGCACAATCATGAATTCTTGAAAATCGACATTGTTATCAGCGTGAGCACCGCCATTGATCACATTCATTAATGGCACCGGGAGCAGATTTGCTAACGGCCCGCCGAGATAGCGATAGAGCGGCAAGCCGACCGATTCGGCACCTGCTTTTGCGGTCGCCAGCGAGACGGCTAGAATTGCATTTGCGCCTAAATTGGACTTGTTGGGAGAGCCATCGATCGCGATCATTTTGTGATCGATTTCTTCTTGATTTACCGCGTGTAGGCCAATTAATTCGGGTGCCAGGGTTTCTTTGACGTTTTTGACAGCCGTGAGAACGCCTTTGCCGCCATAGCGTTTTTCGTCGCCATCGCGCAACTCGTGCGCTTCAAAACTGCCCGTTGATGCCCCACTTGGCACTTGGGCGATCCCCATCACACCATTGACGAGATAGACTTCTGCCTCGATCGTCGGGCGACCTCGTGAATCGAGAATCTCACGAGCGTTTATAGACTCAATAGCGGTTTCAGAAGTGTCAATCATGCTCTATAGACCTCAGATAGAAAGGGGAAGGATGAATGGCAGCATTTACCCATCGCTTAGAATACGCTCTTGTAGAGCATTCTGTAAGGATATTCAGGGTGTCTCAAGATTATTGAGAGAGTCTGGTGAGTTTTGTCAGAATGGTAACGAACACTCAAAAAGAACGGAGAAACCACGATGCGACTATTACACACCATGCTGAGAGTCGGCGATTTAGACCGATCGCTGAAATTTTATTGTGAGCTTTTGGGCATGACGCTGCTGCGGAAGAAAGATTATCCGGGCGGCGAGTTTACACTAGCATTCATCGGCTATGGTGACGAGTCAGACCATACTGTAATCGAACTGACCTATAACTGGGGCAAAGATCACTACAGTTTGGGTGACGCTTATGGGCATATCGCGATCGGAGTCGATGATATTTACGCGACTTGTAAAGAGATTGGCGATCGTGGCGGCAAAGTCACTCGCCAACCTGGGCCGATGAAGCACGGCTCAACCGTGATCGCGTTTGTTGAAGACCCTGACGGCTATAAAGTCGAGTTGATTCAGCAAAAAGCGATCGCAACTGCTTCCGAAAAGGCACCCTCCGCAGCAACGGTCTAGAGAAACGTTTTTTGGCAATGATTTGGGTCGGGGCAATCCCCCTGTGGTTGCCCTCCGTCAGGGGTAGGCACGGGGGCGCTACCTCTACAGCCATTTCATCCCCTCGTTAGGCATAGACCTCCGATTTCTTCGAGACATCGGAGGTCTAATATCGCGTATTTCTCCCTTTTCTTTTTCCTGATCTCACTGAGCGTTTATACTCCTGATGGAAGGAGTGTGAGCGGTTGTGATGCTCGATCGGGCAGACAACCCCTCTTCGAGGAGTGAGACTGGTGAAGAAGGTTGAATGGTTAGCAGTCAGTTTAGGGAGCCTCAGTGTTCTGGCACCTCTGCCTGGGTGGGCAAATGACACAAGCTCACTCTCCCCACCGTCAGAAATTTCACAGATTGCTTCTGTGGAAGATTTACAGACTTCTGAGATCGTCGAAGATCCGATGGCGCAGGTTACGTCGGTTTCGCAGCTATCGGATATCAAGCCGAGTGATTGGGCCTTTAAAGCACTGCAATCTCTGGTTGAGCGCTATGGCGTGATTGTTGGTTATCCAGACGGCACGTTTCGCGGCAACCGATCGCTGAGTCGGTTTGAGTTTAGTGCGGCACTGAATGCAGTGCTGGGCAAAGTTGAAGAACAGCTTCTCGCCGGAGATGTCAGCGGCACGGCTCAACAAGATGTCTTGACGATTCGACGGTTAATCGCAGCTTATGGCAACGCGCTGAACGATTTGAGATCGCGACTCGACAACATCACTAGCCGCAATCTTCAGCTAGACGATCGCCAATTTTCGACCACCACCAAGCTCAACGGACAAACCATTTTCGCTGGAACGAATGGCTCTAGAGACACCCTAAGTCTGGCATCTCGGACTCGGTTAAATCTGATCACCAGTTTTAACGGTCGCGATCGTCTAGTCAGTCAATTAGAAACCGGAAATAACGGCAGAGACGCGATTTCGACGGCTCAAAATCGCCAGCAAAATTTATTGGGCACAACGGGCATTTTGGCAGATGGGGGCGGCTTAGATTATGTCGGAGTTCCTCCCACGGTGCGCTTGAGAAAGCTCTATTATGTGTTTCAGCCATCCTCAAACCTTGAAGTTGCCGTTGGGTCTAAACTGCCGCCTAGTGATTTTGTCGATCGCAATAGTTTCGCCAATCAAGCGGGCGATAATTTCAACTCTAGCTTTTTTGCCAACAATCCTTTAATCGTGCAAAACGAAATCGATCGCATTGGTGGAGCGGGCGCTGCTGTTGCGTGGACGGTTCGCGACAATTTAATCTTGCGCGGATTTTATGCGGCTGCCGATGCCGGAGATCCGGCTAAAGGGCTGTTTGGCGATCGCTACCAGGGCACGTTAGAGGCTGAATATACACTACCTCAACAGCCGATCACAGTGCGGCTGCAATACACCCACGCAGAGATTAATGGCAGCACCATCAACGCAGGCGGCATCAATGCAGAATGGGCGATCAAGCGTCCATTTGGGGTGTTTGGAAGATTGGGGTTTGGCAATTACAACGGCTTCAATACAGCTTTAGGAGAGGATTTAGACCTCAATCCCAAAAGCTGGGCACTGGGCTTTGCCGTCCGCAATTTTCTGATCCCAGGGTCTAGGGCGGGAATTGCCCTCGGTCAACCTTTTATAGAGAATAAAATCGGCAGCGCAACTCAAACTAATCTAGAAGGCTATTTTGGGTTAGCGCTGAGTGATCATCTCAATATCAGCCCCGGATTTCTGGTCGTTTCTAACCCTAACAATCGTCCCAGTCCGATGATTTGGCAGTGGGTGATTCGATTTGGGTTTGAGTTTTAGAAAGCTCGTTACTAACAGCGAACAGCCCATCGCTAAAGGCTACAATGGGATCTACAGAGAAGCAGATTTATAGAGACTGACTGGAGAACATGCAACCCACTGACCCAAGCAAATTTACTGACAAAGCATGGGAGGCGATCGTACAAGCACAGGATGTTGTCCGGCGCTATAAACACCAAAACTTAGAAGTTGAGCATCTGATCACCAGCGTCATCGAGCAGAAAGATGGGCTGGCCAATAAGATTCTCACAAAGGCTGGGGTCGATGTGCAGCAGTTGGGTCAGCAGGTCGATGACTATGCCAAACGACAGCCCAAAGTGGGCAACACTGAACAGCTTTATTTGGGTCGCTATTTAGATACGCTGCTCGATCGCTCTGAGCTGGCGCGCAACAATTGGCAAGATGACTTTATCTCGATCGAGCATTTCTTAATCGGGTTTGCTAACGATCCTCGGTTGGGGATGAAGCTATTTCGCGGATTTAATCTCGATACCGCAAAATTAGAAACCGCGATTAAAGAGGTGCGGGGCAGTCAGAAAGTCACCGATCAAACCCCCGAATCTCGCTACTCGGCGCTAGAAAAATTTGGGCAAGATCTCACTGAGAAGGCGAAAGCCGGAAAGATCGATCCGGTGATTGGGCGAGATGAAGAAATTCGTCGCGTCATTCAAGTGCTGTCTCGCCGGACGAAGAATAATCCGGTGTTGATCGGTGAACCAGGCGTGGGCAAAACTGCGATCGCCGAAGGACTCGCTCAACGGATCATTAACGGCGACGTGCCCGAATCGTTGAAAAATCGCGTCTTGATCTCGCTCGATATGGGTTCTCTAATCGCCGGAGCAAAATATCGCGGCGAATTTGAAGACCGTCTCCGTGCGGTTCTCAAAGAAGTAATCAACTCCGATGGGCAAGTCGTACTCTTCATCGACGAGCTTCACACCGTCGTCGGAGCCGGAGCCACTCAAGGCAACATGGATGCTGGCAACCTCTTGAAACCGATGTTGGCACGAGGCGAACTGCGCTGTATTGGGGCAACCACGCTGGATGAATATCGCAAATATATCGAAAAAGATGCCGCCCTAGAGCGACGATTTCAGCAGGTTCTGATTGAGCAACCCTCAGTCGAAGACACGATCTCGATTTTGCGGGGACTCAAGAATCGCTATGAAGTTCACCATGCCGTGAAAATTACCGATTCTGCCCTGGTCGCTGCGGCAACGCTTTCGAGTCGCTATATCGCCGATCGCTTCTTGCCCGACAAAGCGATCGATCTTGTAGACGAAGCCGCCGCCAAACTCAAAATGGAGATCACCTCAAAACCCGTCGAGTTAGAGACGACCGAACGGCGCTTGAGACAGCTAGAAATGGAGAAACTGTCTCTAGAAGGGGAAGGCAAGGCGACGTTAACCGGGGCAGCATTTCGTCCCTCAAAAGATCGGTTAGAGCGCATTAATCAAGAGATTGAAGAGTTGGGAGACAAGCAGCAAGGGCTGAGTTCTCAATGGGAAAATGAGAAGCAAATTTTAGAAGAGATTAACCATCTCAAAGAAGAAGAAGAACATCTCAAGGTGCAAATTGACCAAGCCGAACGTGCCTATGATCTGAACACGGCTGCCAAGCTGAAATACGATCGTCTCAGCACCGTTCAGCGTAGTTTAGAAACTCAAGAAGCTCAACTGCTAGAAATGCAGACCAATGGCTCGACGCTGCTCAGAGAGCAGGTTTCTGAATCTGACATCGCTGAAATTGTCGCTAAATGGACGGGCATTCCAGTCAATCGCTTGCTAGAGTCAGAGCGTCAAAAATTATTGACTTTAGAACATCATCTGCATCACCGAGTCATCGGGCAACAAGATGCCGTCGAAGCAGTTTCAGCCGCCATTCGTCGCGCTCGATCGGGCATGAAAGATCCCGGTCGCCCGATCGGATCATTCCTCTTCATGGGGCCGACAGGGGTCGGAAAAACTGAGCTTGCCAAAGCATTAGCGCAATTTTTGTTTGATGCCGACGATGCAATGGTGCGAATGGATATGTCCGAATATATGGACAAAAGCTCGGTGATGCGAGTGATTGGGGCACCTCCCGGATACGTCGGCTACGAAGAAGGAGGACAACTCGCGGAAGCAGTGCGACGCAAACCTTACTCGGTTGTGTTGATGGATGAAGTCGAAAAAGCTCACCCCGATGTGTTTAACATTTTGCTACAAGTGTTGGACGACGGACGAATCACCGATTCTCAAGGCAGAACGATCGACTTCAGCAACACGGTCATTGTGATGACGAGCAACATCGGTAGTGAACACATTCTCGATGTTGCGGGCGATGATTCTCAATATGACGAGATGCAACGGCGCGTGATGATTGCCCTGCAAAAGCATTTTCGTCCTGAGTTTCTCAATCGCATTGACGACACGATTCTCTTTCATCCGCTCAGTCGGGCTGAGTTGGGCGAAATTGTCGTGCTGCAACTCAAACGCATTCAGGGAATGTTAGCCGACAAAAAGATCGTGATCGAACTGACTGAGGCGGCTCGAAATCACCTGGCTGATTTGGGCTACGACCCGGTGTATGGTGCTCGTCCGTTAAAGCGGGCCATTCAGCGAGAATTGCAGAACCCGATCGCCACCAAACTGCTCGAAAATACGTTTGTCGATGGCGATACTATTTTGGTTGATCTAGTAAAGGGTAAACTGTCATTTAACAAAAAAACGGTCACCGCCCAGTTATCTCCGATCGTTTCATAAACGTGAAGCTTAACTGAAATCTTGCAGCATTCTGAGTCAGTCTGCTGACCCGCCCTGAACTGAAGTTCGGGCTAATAGTTCAAGTCCGTTAAAACGGACTAAAAGCGAGTCCCAGCTAGTTCTTCAGTCCGTTTTAACGGAACGTGAGTTCGACGAGGCTTTTCGTTTCGTTTTGAGCGGCTTCAGCCCCCTAAATCCCCCAAAATTGGGGGACTTTGAGCCAAGATTTCCGGTTCAAAGTCCCTCAGAATGGGGGATTTAGGGGGCTTCCCGGATTCACAATCGTAGCCAATCACTTCTGTCGAACTGACGTTAACGGACTTTCCCCGTTAGCCCGAACTTCAGTTCAGGGTGGGAGAATGCTATGAACCACAGGTTCTCATCGTCCAGATACCACAGGTGCAAGATCTAAGTTAAGCTTTTCCGCGATGCCGTGCTTTCGCTTTTTCGCGGCTCAGTCGTCGTTTTTCGGCTTCCTTGGCTTCGTCTTCTGCTTTTGAGCGCTTCTTTGATTCTTTTTTGTGTTGCTCAAGCTCTTGCTGTAAGACCATTTGAGCCATTGTGGAGACTCCTCGCACTGCCATTTCTTTAGCCGCCTCGCGCGATCGTCGCTTGGGGTTGATCGGCTTATGATCAGTTGGAGCCACACCCGTACATTGAGTTTGCTGAACTAAGGTTGTGGCGTGATTGTCTGACACAAACGACAGCACCTCAATATCGCTGGGTTCTGCACCAAATAGATGTCGTCCCGCTTTTAATACGCCGTCGTGATCGACCTCAATGACACCTTCCCAAAATTGACCATTAAAAAAGACTGTCAGCTTCATGACCCAACAAGAGATTGTATTTTCAATCACCGATTCTGCTTCAAACCGTCCACGCTCTTGTTTAAGATAGCGCTTCAAAATGATTTGAAACAGTATTATTGACATCAATGCGCCTTACATCGGATCAATCATCGAAACGATGTTAATTTGTATTTCAGCCGCGTGGAATATGCTGCACGATCTTGTCTATGAATCGCTAGAATCGAGCTATAGTCTGCGATTTTGTGATGTAGCCATGTTGACTCACGCTAAGGGTTTCTGCGTTCAAAAGGCGATTAGAAAGTTTTGTTTAATGACGCTTTCTATTGCCGCGATCGCACAAGTTTCAACGGCTGCGATCACGGCTGAGAGGCGTGTTTTGGCAGCAGTTTCATCAGGGTTTCCTGTAGTGCGATCGTCGCTGCTCAAACCAGATTTAAGTGTGCCTTGGTCACAGCCTGTGCAAGTCGTTGACCCATTTGAAGGAACTTATTTAGCAGTCTTTGATCAGAATTATTTTTCTCGATCGTTTGGCAATAAAAACAGTCAGGTCAAGGTCGTCAGCTTGTGGAGTCAAAACTCAGTCCGCTTGCTGTTGGCATATCGTGGGCGAGAGTGTGCGTCAGTCCGTGGGTCTTATGGGTTGCGGCTTCACACTAATTTTTTCAGATCTGATCGTGATCCTTTTCGGTTTTTTGATGATGACTTTGCCGATTCAGTTTGCATCACTTCTAGCGACACTCAGAAGATTGTCGACTTGTCGCTGAAACTGGGCGATCGCGTGTTTCGTCTCAAAGAAAAAGGTAATGCGTTTCTGGTTACTGAAGAGTTAGCCGCAGCGTTAAAAAATGCGCCAGAGAAGAATGTAAGAATTCGATTAATTGCAGATAATGGTGAGACGTTGGATAGTGAAATTGGCGTAGGAACGGTGAAAGCTTGGAAATCGATTTACTGATAACAAAATGATTTTTTACGTTGCAGAATGAGGGGATGTGGCTGTAGGGATAGTGCCCCCGTACATACCCCTGACGGAGGACAACCATAGGGGGATTGCCCCTAACCCATCTCTCTATGCAACAACGGACAAAAAAAGTGTGCCATTCTGCGAGGGTTTGATAGAGTCAAAGCAGGCGTTGGTGTGAACATGATGCACATTCTACATGGCACTTGGATTCCAGAAGACACAACTGACTTTGTACAGCGGGGCAACTTTTACCTGTGGGTGGAAACCCTAGAAAGCGTCAAACCGCGCAAATCAGAGCCTTTCCTGCATCCACATCACTTGCAGAAAGAGCCGCTGTCCATCTTTTTAACGCAGGAACTTGGACTAGATCTGACTCCGATCGCGATTAGCACAAAGCGCAACTCCGCAGGCACCGACAAACCCTTCTTTCTATTGCCGAGTGTAGATCAACATCCTTGTCCTTCGCCTGAATTGGCGCGATATCTCGAAACCGATTCGCCCGAAACTTGGGACTGGCAGTATTGGGCGATCGATTGCTATCGCTGTGTTGTTCCGATTAAGACCAGTGGCACTCAGAGTACTACTGTTCCCAATGTGATTAAACTCCTGAATGAGCTACATTTCCTGGCGTTGCACAATCTCGCAGATGTGCAATTTGGAGCAGATTTACTCTTTTGGTATCACTACACGCAATTCTTCAAGCATGTGATTCTCAACGATCGCTATATTCCGTCGCTGAAGTACCGATCGCTACCTATCCCAAAACGTAAAAGTAAATCTGCATCAGAGTTTGAACTATATCCGGGTTGGGAAATCCTATCGATGGATTATGAGTCTGAACTGGGACAATATGCTGAGTGGATGCCATTGTTGTGTACGACGGGCTTTCACACGTTGCCTACTCAGCCGCAGATGCACGATCGCGCTACTCTGCTTCGCCATTTCTCTGAAGTCATCCTCCACGAAATCATCACTCATACTCCAATCACGGCAGCCTTTGAGAAACAGATCGCAAACACTCTCATTAGCCGTTGTCTTCAAGGAGAAGCACCTCAACGTAATCAAGATTTAGAACAGTATCAGCAATGGCAAACCTGGCGCAACCGAATTGCTCAAAGTCAAGCTGACCTGCCCTTTCATCTGTGTTTCCAACTTCAGTCCCCTCCAGAATCAAATGATCCTTGGGTGCTGGAGTTCCAAGTTGCTGCACGGCAAGATCCCTCAGTCAAAGTGCCCTTGGCAGATTATTGGAACGCGCGATCGACCCAACAAAAAACACTGCTAAAACAGTTTGGACAAGACTTTGAACAACAGTTGTTAATGCAACTCGGTTACGCCGCACGAGTCTATCCTAAACTTTGGGCAGGACTTGATACCGATCGTCCGATCCAAATCTTACTCAGTCTCGAAGATGCCACTGCTTTTCTGCAAGAGACGGCTTGGGTGCTAGAAGATGCGGGCTATAAAGTGATTGTTCCGGCTTGGTGGACACCGCAAGGATGGAGACGAGCCAAAATCAGAATGCGGGCGGGTGGTCGCAAAGTGAGCGGCAGTAGCAAAAGTAAAAGCTATTTTTCAGCCGCATCTGTGATTGACTATCAATACGAGTTGTCGATCGATGGCGAACCTGTCAAAGAACAGGAATGGCAACAGCTTGTGCAATCAAAATCATCACTGGTGCAATTTCGCGGACAGTGGATTCAACTCGATAAAGATAAAATGCAGCAAATGCTAGAGTTCTGGAAAAAACACAAGAACGACAATCCAGAATTGAGCTTGCTTGACTTGATGAAATTATCCGCAGAAGGCAGCGACGGAATTGAATTAGAAGTGGCTTATGACTCTACTTTATCCACAATGTTGAGTCAACTCAACGATAAAAGTCAACTCGAAGTGTTGCCCGATCCCAAACAGTTAAATGGCACTTTGAGAGCCTATCAAAAACGAGGTGTCTCTTGGCTCCACTATCTCGAAAGTTTAGGATTAAACGGCTGTCTTGCAGATGATATGGGGATGGGCAAATCTTTTCAAGTGATTGCGCGGTTAGTGCAGGAACGGGAAGCACTACCGAAAACTCGTCAGAAGTCTTCGCCGATTCCGCCAACTTTGTTGATTGCGCCCACGTCGGTTGTTGGAAATTGGCAAAAGGAAATTGAAAAATTTGCACCACATTTACGATCGCTGCTCCATCACGGCAGCGATCGCGTTCAAACAGCCGAGGAGTTTCGACGGGCGATCGCAGACCACGACGTAATCATCACCTCTTACACTTTAATTCGCAAAGACATCACCTTTCTTTCAGCCATGACGTGGCAGCGAATCGTGATTGACGAAGCTCAAAACATCAAGAATCCCAAAGCCGCGCAAACCAAAGCGATTCTCAAACTTCCAGCGCGACACCGACTCGCATTAACCGGAACACCCGTAGAAAATCGGCTATTAGATTTATGGTCGATTCTCAACTTCCTCAACCCCGGCTATTTAGGCAAAGAAACGCAGTTTCGGCAAGCGTTTGAGACTCCGATTCAGAAGAACAACGATCGATTGAAATCGGCAGCCTTAAAGCAACTCGTCGAGCCGTTCATCCTCAGACGAGTGAAAACTGATCCCGCGATCATTCAAGATTTGCCGGATAAAGTTGAACAAAAACTCTTCTGCAATCTGACTAAAGAACAAGCCTCACTCTACGAAGCAGTCGTGAAAGATGTCGTGAAGCAGTTAGAAGATGCAGAAGGAATTCAGCGTAAGGGCATGATGTTGGCAACGTTAATGAAACTCAAACAGATTTGCAATCATCCGATGCAGTTTCTTCAAGATGGAAGCGAGTTTTCACCGGAGCGATCGCATAAACTCCAACGTCTCAGCGAAATGATTGAAGAAGCGATCGACGAAGGAGAAAGTTTACTCGTCTTCACTCAATTTGCAGAAATCGGAGCTGCATTGGAAAAATATCTCAAACACCAACGCTACAAAACATACTATCTACACGGAGGCACCGCTAGACCGAAACGCGAAAAAATGATTGCAGAGTTTCAAGATCCCGACACCGAACCATCGATCTTTATTCTGTCGCTCAAGGCAGGCGGAGTCGGGATTACACTCACTAAAGCGAATCATGTCTTTCACTTCGATCGCTGGTGGAATCCGGCAGTAGAAGATCAAGCCACCGATCGCGCCTTTCGGATTGGACAAAAGAAGAATGTCTTTGTGCATAAATTCGTGGCGATCGGCACCCTCGAAGAACGCATCGATCAAATGATTGAAGATAAAAAGAAACTCGCAGGTGCGATCGTCGGTTCTGATGAATCGTGGCTCACCGAACTGAACAACGAAGCTTTCAAACAACTGATTACCCTCAATCGTAAGACGGTATTGGAGTAAAGATCATGGCGCAATTATCCAAAACTTGGTGGGGCAACAAATTTATCACAGCGCTGGAAACATTCACCGATTCCGGGCGCTTGAGTCGAGGACGATCGTATCGCAATAGCGATCGCATTCGCAAACTCGATATCACCGATAGTGTGATTACTGCTGAAGTCCGAGGTAATGTGAATCCCTACTTTGGGGTATACAAAGAGCCGATTTATAAGACTGAGATTGTGGTGCATTCGATCAGTCCAGCCCAGTGGACGGCAGCGATCGCTTATATTGCCTCTAAAGCCAGTTTCATTTCTAAACTGTTGTTGAATGAGATGCCCGATAACATTGAGGATGCATTCACGCAACTGAATCTCAATCTGTTACCCAAATCGAAAAAAGATTTTAGCACCGATTGTTCTTGTCCTGACTACAGTAATCCTTGCAAACATATTGCAGGAGTTTACTATCGAGTTGCCGCAGAACTCGATCGCGATCCCTTTTTACTGTTTGAACTTCGGGGAATTTCTCGCGAAAAGCTGCGGTCTGAACTGGCAAAAACGCCCCTCGGACAAGCTCTTGCCGCCGAACTCGATATCCAAGCAACACCCTCTCGATCGACAGACTCGTTCTACACTCGACCCACTTTCCTGTCAGTACCTACCCAGACGACGGTAAAGGACTTCTGGCAAGGTGCTAAACCTTTACCGAAAGAGATTGAGCGTCCGCCTCAAAGCAGCGTCTCTGGAATTTTGGTGAAGAAGCAGGGAGATTTTCCGCCGTTTTGGAATAAAGATCAGTCGTTCGTTGCGGTAATGGAAGAAGTTTACGATCGTGTCAAATCCAAAAACAAAGACTTGCTTTGACCCATTTTCTTGATCTAGACTTATGACGAACATGAATCAGACTCATATAGCAATCCTATTTCAGGTGTGAGAGTGGGACAGGCTTCCAGCCTGTACGGGCAAGATGTCCATCCCACAATTCATTGGGGATTGATATACAATAAACATGATATGAATTCATGCTCTCTGCGATCGCTACACCGCAACAACAACTAGCAGCCAATCTGCGCCATTTCGCACCTTCTATCGGCTAAATCTAGCGCCAAGGAACTTTTATGAATTCCTCGCACCTGACGACAAATTCTGAATCAAACCTTGAAATCGCGACCCGCGCAAAGCTCAACTCCGCAAAAATCGCGAACCCGATTTCCTTTCCAGCCGTCACATCCAATCTGTCTGAAAACGTCATTCTCACTACTGTCGATGATCTCTATAACTGGGCAAGAATGTCCAGCCTATATCCCTTACTATTTGGAACGGCCTGCTGTTTCATTGAGTTTGCGGCGTTGATTGCGTCACGACATGACTTTGAGCGGTTTGGCATGTTTCCCCGCAGCAGCCCACGTCAAGCTGACCTGCTGATTACAGCGGGAACAATCACCATGAAAATGGCTCCGGCATTAGTTCGACTCTATGAACAAATGCCAGAACCTAAATATGTGATTGCAATGGGCGCTTGCACGATCACAGGCGGAATGTTTAGCGTTGATTCTCCAACAGCAGTGCGCGGAGTCGATAAGCTGATTCCAGTCGATATTTACTTGCCGGGATGTCCGCCACGACCGGAAGCGATTTTAGATGCAATTATCAAGCTGCGAAAAAAGATTGCGAATGAAAGTTTACAAGAGTATCGTCAAACTGAACCGACTCACCGCTATTACAGCCGAATGCACACAATGAGAGTTGTTCCGCCAATTCACACAGGACAATATTTAGCAGAAGAAACTCGTCAAGCTTCACCCTCAACCCTTGTTGCAGCCGAGCAGACCAACCCACTTCCCTTTGTAGAAGGTTTGCCCACGAAGCAAACGGAGCAAAGCTAGTGAGTCGAATTGTTGTCACCACGATCGGATCTTTTGGCAATCTACATCCCAAAATTGCGATCGCATATCATGCCGATTTGATTGACGCGACAAATCTATATGAGGACACGGCAGTGCCATGCCCATACAACAGTATGCTTTGATTACAACGCATTAGCAGGTTCTAAGCCCAACTCTAAAAGCAAGCGATCGCTATCCACATATTCGTCAACCATTTGACAGACACATTGAAACTTAATCGGCTCATGCAAGCGAACTTGACCAAACGCGCGATCCACGATTTCGACGGTAGATAGCGTATCTAAATCCACCGACAAAATCGGAATTTCTAAATCTTCAGCCCGACTGATAATGGTTTTTGAGGGCGGAATATGACCCGTCAGAATCAAGCATTGGGTTGACGTTTCAAGCGCCGCAAGTTGCAGATCAGTGCGATCGCCCCCCGTCACCACCGCCATGTTATGACGCGCTCGGAAGTATTTTAGGGCTGAGTTGACGTTCATTGCCCCGATCGTCAGGCTTTCAACCATTAAATCCATGCGATCGGCGCGACATAGCACCTCTGCTTTAAGCTGACGCACCAACTCACCGACGCTGACGCTGCGAAGCAGGTTGCTGCTAGGCATCACGCCAAATACTCTAATGCCCTGCTTTTCTAGAAAGGGCAGCATTAGCGTATTAATCACATTAATTTGGTCGCTAGACACATCATTGATGATCACGCCGAGGAGCCGATCGCCGAGTTGCTGCTTGGCTGAAATCAACCCATCTAGCAGCAGCAGTGAATGGAATCGAGCCACCAAAAGCACCGACGCATTAATGGTTTCAGCAACTTGAAGGATAGACAGGTCAAATAATTTGCCTTCGTCTAAGGTGCCTGAGCCTTCTAGAATCATCAGATCGCCCTGCTGCTGCTGGGCTTGTTGCGCTAGCAGTTCCTGGTAGTTGGTTTGATCCTCTTCAAGCAGCCGCTTTTGAACGGTTACGTTGTCGAGCGTTAACAGAGTCGGTTGCAGCCGATCTTTAGGAAGCTTTAAAGTTTGGGCAACAAACTGGACATCCCCATCATCGTCATCCATTTTAGATTGCCCCCAGCCGCCTGCGATCGGCTTTCCGTAGGCGATATCTAGCCCTCTGGCTTTGAGTTGATGAGCGATACCTAAAATCGTTGCTGACTTACCGCTGTAAGCTTCTAGCGATCCAATCAGTAAATGCTTCGCGGACTTTGGCACGTCCTGGCTCCGTTTAAATGCTTAGTGGGCAAAGGTCAAGTTAAACTACTGAGTAGCTCAATGCTTATTCTAGAGTGATACAAATACTTCTAGCTATAAAAAATAGCTGTAATCATGACTCTAAGCAAAACCTGCCTTACGTTTAAGAGAATTCAGTACCACTATTGTAATATTCGCCACACAATTACTGACGTTTCAACCACTACGGCTCAGTCTTCTAGTTTTAGCAGTTTGCGATAAAACGATTGAGAGAAATCAGCTAGACGAGAGCGCCTGAAGTTCATAATCACTTCGATCAAAAAATCGATGAATTCAAAATTTGCCATCAGCACTTCATAGCTCAGTTCAGCATTGCCGTCAAATTGGATGCGGCATCGGCAGAGATCGGCGGGCAGCGAAGAGACATTCCAGGTGGCGATGAAGGGAATGCTTTCACCTCCCTCGATTTTGCGTTGACCTTCTAGGGCACCTTTGTGATGCAGGCTGATGGCAAAGGGCAACATCTGTTTCTTGTTTGCCTGAGGATAGTAGGGGACATAGACCCCAACTTGCTGGGGAGGCGCGGGCTGTAGTTGCTCGATAGACATATGCTAAATTTACCTACTTCGTCAATCTGACCGGGCGTTTCTGGTGAATGAGAAAGGGTGGGAGGGCGCTTGCTAGTATGCCCCAAACTTTTCTCGGTCGCGCAATTGTTTATAGCACTCTATGGGGTTTGCTGCTAATTTCTGACGTTCGGGTCGGCTGTCTTCATGTAGTATTCAAATCGCGATCGCAGTTGCTCTGCGGTGAGTGATTGTGTCCAATATTCGGTGAGCGCGTGTCCAAATGCCCAAGCGTTGTGTTCTGGTGAGGCAGAATTTTCGATTAATAATCCCCAAATTGCCCCAAAGTCAAAACTGGGCGGATTGAGTTGGTCGGCGGTCAGCAGATTGAATAGGTCATAAGCGAGTTGCAGCTTACCAATTACGACCGGAAGCTGCTCAACTGGAATCTTCTCAGCGAGTAAAAGCGCCAGAGTGGGCGACCCGGTGGCTAACGTCGAGATGAAACTCAGCACGGGACTTTTGAGAAAAGCGGCTAGACCTTGGGTGGTTGCCATCTGAAAGGTGTAATGGTCGATAATTTTTGCCGCGCCGATCGTCCGGGCATCGAGATTTTTAAAGAAGCGAGCCAGACGAAGCTGCTTTGCAGGCGCGATCGAGTCCAAAATTGCCAGCGATAGCGCTTCTGTGCCCCAGGGTTGGCGGGTTTCACTGCCCGTCACAATCGGCAGCACTAGTGGACAGATTTGACCGAGAAGACTGGCTCGATATTGAGTGGCTTCTCGAATCGAGACTTCTTTAAGACGATCGCCGTGTTGCCAATCATAAGGCGGTTGCCATTCCCGAATCGGACGGAGCCGATCGACCTGAGTGACAATGGCGATCATCGGCAGATCTGAGATCTCAGACTGGAGGTCTTTGAGAAAATCTAAGTCCATCTGCAAGGCAGGATCGAGGGCAGGAGTCGCCAGCAAAACGAGATCGGCGTGGGCGGCATGATCAAGCACCTGATCGCGCAAGTCTTCTCGATCGATTTGCTCATAGCCAGGAGAATCCCACAGCGTCAATGTTTCTCCAGTGGCGGTTTGCCAGTGATAATCTTGAATGCGATCGGTGCTGGGCAGGGCATCGACTTCGGCTTGAGCTTCGATAAACAAGGTGTTGATCAGGCTACTTTTTCCGGCTCCGGTGCGACCCACTAAGAGCAAGTTAACGGGCGATTGTTCGACGGTTTGAGATGGATTCGCTTGTGAAATAATCTCTCGCAGGGTTTGCGTTTGAGCCTTGGGCAAGACTGGTTGGGCGAGCGGCATCTCCTCTAATCCAGGATTGGCACTGCCGCTGTAGAGCGCGATCGCTTGTCTGCCTAAATTTCTCAGAGTCGCTTCTCGCATCAGTTGGCTGAGATTAGACAATAGCTCTTGAGTGGCGCGGTTGCTGGTGCGCTGAGTGACCGTTTTAGCGATCGCCGCCGCCGGGTTGAGCAGCCACTGCGCCCAATTCCAGGCTTGCCAAATCTTACGGGCAGACGGTTCTAGCTTTTGATAAACCTCGTATGCCTGATAAGCTTGCCCGATCGTCACTTGATTTAATGCCGGAGTCAACCGCTGCATCCACTGATCGAGGTCGTCGATCGTGCCGCGCATCAGCTTATAAGCTTGGGGGATGTAGATGTTGAGCAGCGGCTGCTTAGTTTGAGGATAGTAGACCTGAGCGATGTCGCTGATCAAAGTCTGGCAGCGTTGCCAAAATACGTTCCAGTCTTCCCAGAGCGCGGGATCGGTGCGAGAGACTTGCAGGGTGTTTTGAAGCGCTGCTTCGGCTTGTTGAAACGACGTATTGGCAGGCTCAGTGGTGGGTGTTTCTGTCTGCAAGTCGGCAGAGAGTTCGGTGACAATGGCTTCGACTTGGGCGAGGGCGGGCTGAGTCCATTTCACCAAAAGCCAGCGCCAGCCCACAAGACTTAAGCCGACGATCGCCCAGATCCAGCTAATGCCCCAGGCGTGAATTTGAAACCCAGCGGCGATCAGCAGAAAACTAGCGACGAACGCGATCGGCAATCCTAAAACTGCCCACTGCCAAAGTTTGAGGCGCACCATAATAGTTGACCAATAAAATGGGTACAACGGAGAGACTTGCTCTATTTTGTACCTAATATCAGTGTGTAGGAAATCCAATCTGCGGCATTGCAGAATGAGGAAATGAAATGATTGTAGGGGTAGCGCCCCCGTGCCTACCCTTGACTCACGGAATAACGAAAGATGGAGAAATACGGGAGAATATGGAGAATATGGAGGGCAACCACGGGGGGATTGCCCCTACCTAAATCATTTGTCCATTTTAGGAATGTCGGGAATCTAATCTGATAGAGGATGATAGCGGCAGGAAGATCAGATACATTCGGAGTCTTGTTAGTCGCTACCGTTGTCTGAATGATTTCGTCACGATCGCGCCCAAATCATCCCCATTGGATCGGCATCGCTTTAGCCTTTTATGCCTTTATTTCGATCGGCATTGCTGAAGGCGGATTAGGAGTGTTGCTGCCTTCGATTCTGGAAACTTATCATCTGACCCCAGCAACGGTGACGGTTTTGTTTATCAGTCAAGTGACGGGATATGCGATCGGGTTTCTCGCAAGTGTCGGCAGTTTAGGTTCTGCGTCGATTCCAACAATCGTGGGGTGGGTTGCCGATCGAGCAGGGTTAGAAATCATTCCCGCTTTTTTGGTGCCGTTGGCGATCGTGATGATTGGGCTGCATCGCTGGTTAGTCCACCATTCGCCGTCTGAACAAGTGCTACCATAGCCGCCCATAGCATCCTAAATGAATTGTGGGATGGGCATCTTGCTCGTACAGGCTGGAAGCCTTTTCCACTCTGGCAATTGAAATAGGATTGCTATAGCTTGACAAACACGATTTGTCAAAAGTTCTGTCAAAACTGAGCATCGCTCGCAAGCTTATCGATTGGTTTGTTGCTCAAGAAACGTGATCAAAGTGGCGCGATCGGGCAGTGAAGATTGTGCCCCTGGTTTTGTGGTGGCGAGTGCCCCGGCTGCGGCTCCCCAAGTCATGGCTTCTCGAAGCGGTTTTCCTGCTGCAAGCGCGGCAGCGAGTCCTCCATTAAAAGCATCTCCGGCGGCTACGGTGTCGATCGCCGCTACCTGAAACGCCGGAAAAAAGAATGCTTCGTCGGGCGTGGCACAAAATCCGCCTTTTGCCCCTAATTTGATCACAACGGTTTTGACTCCGCGCTGCTGCAAAATGGTGGCTGCCTCGGCAACCAAAGCCGGACTCTCGATCGGAAACCCTACCAGTTGTTCGGCTTCTCCTTCATTTGGGGTCAAAATGTCGATTAGGGGATAGAGTTCGATCGGCAAGTCAGACCGTGCAGGAGCCGGATCGAGAATCACCCGGACTCCTGATTTTTTGGCAGCTTGAGCGGCGGCTTTGACGGCTGCGATCGGAATCTCTAACTGTAACAACAGTGAATCTGCTCCGGTTAAGTGAGATGACAATCTTTCGACATCAGACTCATTCACCCGTCCGTTTGCACTCGGAATCACAACGATCGTGTTTTCACCCTCATCATCGACTGCAATCAGGGCAACACCAGAGCTAACCGAATCATCCACTAAAATATCTTCTATTTGAATCTTTGCGGATTGTAGACTTTGCAAAAGTTCTTGTCCAAAGCGATCGTTTCCGACTCGCCCAATCATCACCGTTGGAATGTCTAGACGTGCGATCGCAACTGCCTGATTCGCTCCTTTTCCACCTGGAACGGTTGAGAAACTGTGACCTGTTAACGTTTCACCGGGTCTTGGTAGGCGAGGGGTTTTCGCGACCAAATCCATGTTGATGCTGCCGAAGACGACTACGTGAGGAAGAGACATAGGATTTTGAATTTGGATCTAAAATCAAGATTAGGTCATTCCATCCACAGATTTTCACGCTTCCTTATCCAAAATTCAATTATGCTGCTGGGCATTGATTTAGGAACAAGTTCGGTGAAGGCGGTGTTGCTGGGCAATGATGGCAAAATCATTGCTGAATCGTCGAGTCGCTATTTGGTGCAAACGCCTAAACCGGGATGGGCGGAGATCAATCCGTTAGATTGGTGGGCATCGGTGGCGATCGCCGTTAAGTCTGCGGTTCAAGATCACCGAAAACATGTTCGAGCGATCGGGCTATCGGGGCAGATGCACGGAGTCGTCTTGACCGATGCAAACGCCCAACCGCTCTACCCGGCAATTCTTTGGGCAGATACGCGATCGAGCGAAATGCTCTACGCCTATCACGCGATCGGGTCGGGTCTGCACTCTAAACTCGCCAACCCAATCACGACCGGAATGGCAGGAACGAGTTTGCTCTGGTTTCGCAAATATGAACGAGATATTTACACCAACGCTCGATGGGCACTTCAGCCGAAAGATTGGCTGCGATTTCGTCTGACGGGAGAAGTCGCCACAGACCCCTCCGACGCATCAGGCACACTGCTTTATAACGGGTGCGACCTCCATCCGATACATTGGAAAAAACCGATTACCTTTTGCTCCATAAGGGTTTTGAGTGCCTGTAAAATTGATCAATGAATAATCAAAAAGACTACTGTGAAATCGTTCAAAAACCTTATCAGCAGGAGGCTTGAGTCACTTTAGTATCAGGTAGAGGTCGCACCCTTTATAACGTCAGCAAAGACCGCTGGTCATCCACCATCATCGATGCGTTGAATCTGCGATCGGATTGGCTTCCTAAACTAATTCCGTCTAGCAGTATTGCGGGACATCTAACCCCCGAAGCCTCAGAACATCTAGACTTGCCTCCTGGTTTGCCTGTAGTCACTGGAGCCGCCGACACAGCCGCCGCTCTTCTCGGAAGTGGTGTTGTGAATCCGGGAGTAGTGCAACTGACGATCGGAACAGGTGCCCAAATCGTTAGCCTTCGCGATCAGCCGATCGCTGATCCTCGAAAACACACTCATTTGTATCGATCGGCGTTGCCTCAACAGTGGTATGCACTCGCCGCCATCCAAAATGCTGGCTTGGCATTGGAATGGGTGCGCGATATGTTGGGTCTGACGTGGCAGCAAGTCTATACTCAAGCGTTTGCCGTTCCTGCGGGGTGTGAAGGACTGACGTTTTTACCTTATTTGACCGGAGAGCGAACGCCGCATCTTGATCCTAATGCGCGAGGTGCCTGGGTTGGTTTGGGGCTGCACCACTCCCGATCGCACTTAATGCGGGCGGCGCTAGAAGGCGTTGCGTTTTCGCTGAAGCAAGGTTTAGAGGCAATGACGGCGATCAACATTTCGGTGCCAGCGCTCAATCTGACAGGCGGCGGTACGATCGATCCTGTATGGCAACAACTGATTGCAGATGTGCTGCAAGTGCCGCTTCATCCTCTAACTATGTCTGCGGCTTCTAGTCGAGGGGCGGCAATTTTAGCAGGGTTAGGAACGGAGATCTACCGCAGCCTTTCTACTGTTCCCAAGCTGGAGGCGGGTTACGATCGAGTCATTACTCCAAACACTGTCACCCCAGAGCTAGAAGCTGCTTGGCATCGTTACCAATCGCTCTATTCTCCCTTGCATGACTGGAGGCGCGCTCAATAATCGTTCCAGGGAAGCGATCGCCCTGCCTGTTCCATCCATTCATGCCTTAATTCAGTGTCATCTACAGTTAATTCGTTCTATTGACCTGTCTATTCGTTCTATTGACCCGTCTATTCAGTGTTTTGCACAGTCAATTCGTTCTATTGACTCGTCAATTCAGTATTTTGCACAGTCAATTCCTTCTATCGACTCGTCTATCGATAGTTGAATGTCCTCATCTCGGCTTCAGGTACTTTCAGCGGCTGCGGCTCTGATTTTTTGGATCGCTTCAAGTCTGGAGGTTTGAGCGATCAGAACGCATTCGGTTAAGACACTGATATCGAGACGCTTTAGGTGAGGTAACTCGCTGCGCTCGATTCGCTCATACTCATTTTCTCGCAAGTGATGTAGGCTAAATAATCCATCTTCCCAAAACCAAACTTCAGGCATTTCAAGCGCTCTATATCGATCTAATTTGTTGGGGCCGCCACTGGTGAAGATGACTTCGATCGACAAATCTGGCTTAGACTTCAAGTCTCCGATGCAATAAGATTCGTCTGCTTGTGCCGATACGATTCCCTTTCTCTCTTGAGTCATTGCGCCTGTAGGAGCGAACTCAACGCCGATTTCAGCAAAGAAAACACTAATGAGTAGCCCAATTACTCGGCTGAAAAATTCGTGGTCTTGCCCTAGCATAAGAATCTCGATCGTACCATCGTAGTAATATAGCCGCACCCCTGGAGAATCTTCAAACCCTTGTTCGATCAGCTTAAATTGTTCCCACGTCCGCCCGTGGTGAATGAGGTGCTGATCGGTTGAGTGGCGAACAAGCAGTTGCGTCATGGCAGGTTCAAACTCTGTGGTTGCATTATAGCTTTGACTGAAGGGCGAGAGCGTATGCTGGTTTGCGGCAGCTTTCCCACAAATCATCTATGTAAGCTGGCGATCGCTTCTAAAATGAAGAGTAGGATAATTTGCTAGTTTGGACAGAACGACAATCTTATGTCTTACCAAATCAACGTTGTGATTGAGAAAGATGCGAGTGGCTACTATGCTTACTGTCCGCAGCTTAAAGGTTGCCAAACGCAAGGAGACACTTTGGAAGAAGTGCAAGCCAATATCAAAGAAGCCGTCGAACTTTATCTAGAAACCCTTTCTGAAACTGAGGGGAGAGAGAAGCATTAAGTAGATGATGGAAGCGATCGATCTCGATGAGCAGGATGATACAGGACAGGCCTTGGAGTGAAGAAGGTAACGACGCATAGCGCATTTAGCGATCGCATCAATGAGTAAAAATTCAGGGCAATCTTAAGGCTTCGTGAATTCTATAGAGAAAGGTTAGAATTCAGTCTAGTCCTCGCCGTTAGATGTAGATTTTGCCATGACGATCGCCCCCAATGTTGAGCTTACCTTTACGTTTCAAGACCCGGATCTTAGCCCTGAAAAGCAGGAAAAACTGACGCAAACTCTCTGGCAACAGATGCGATCGCTAGAAGGCGTTAAGGTCGATCGCGTTGCCGACCCCAATCCACCCGAAGGAAACCGCGCTCTGGGTGCGTTTCTCTGGGGGTTGCTGCAAGCGGAAGTGAGTGTTGCCAGCCTCAAAAACTTATTTGGATTTGTGGGCGATCGATTGGGAAACAAACCGATCAAAATTAAAGCCAAGTTTGCCGATGGTCGAGAAATAGAGCTTGAAGTCAGCAGTCGCGAAGAACTGGCGGCGGCTGAAGAAACGATTAAGCGGCTCTCGCAGTCGATGTAACCCTATGGCAAAAGTTGCGCTGTTGATTGGGGTGAGTGAATATGAGCCGGGGTTAAACCCATTGCCTGCGGCGGCGAACGATGTCGAGGCAATGCGGCGGGTTTTGCAACATCCAGAGATTGGCGGATTCGATCGGGTGACACCGCTTCAAAATCCTGATTTGCTGACGATGCAAAATGAAATTTCGACCTTGTTCGACAATTGCCATGAAGATGATCTGCTGCTGCTCTATTTTTCTGGGCATGGCATCACGGATGAGTTTGGCAAGTTCTATTTCACCAATTGCAGCACCCGAAAAAATTCGCAAGGCAAGCTCAACAAAGGAACGGCTGTTCCGGCTAGTTTTGTGCATGATGTGATGGAAAACTGCACCTCTAATCGCCAGGTTGTGATTTTAGATTGTTGCAACAGTGGCGCGTTTGGCGAGGGCATGATTGCTAGAGATGCAGAAGGGGCGATCGACTTTAAGCAGCAGTTGGGCGGCGAAGGTCGGATTGTGCTTACGTCGTCTTCGGCGGTGGAATATTCGTTTGAGCGCAAGGGAGAAGAGTTAGCGGTCTATACTCGCTATTTGGTCGAAGGCATTGAAACTGGGGCGGCGGATCTCGATCGCGATGGCAAGGTTTCGGTCAATGAGTTGCACGATTGTGCCAAAGCTAGAGTGAGCAAAGCCGCTCCTTCGATGCGTCCTCAGCGATATATTCTGCAAGAGGGTGAGAAAATCTTTCTGGCAAATGCGCCGATTAGTGATCCAAAGTTGCTGTATCGATCGACGGTTGAGGAATTTAGCCAAGACGGAATCATTCGTCCTGCTGGGCGGCGTGTGTTGAATCGGCGATCGCAGTCTCTCAACCTCACGATCGCAGAAGCCGCCGCGATCGAGGCTGAAGTTTTAGAACCTTATCTCCAGCATCAGCGCAATTTGCAGGAATATGAAGAGGTTTTGCAAGAAGAGATTGCGATCGAGTCTCCGTTAAGCGATCGGACTCGTCAAGAACTCAAAGCCTTGCAAAAAGATCTCAATCTCACGGATGAAAATGTGGGCGCGATCGAGCAGCGCGTCCTTAAATCTCGCCCTGCTCCTCCACCAGTTGAGCCTTCTATTCCTCGTCCTGCTCCACCAACCCCGCGAACTGTCTCAACGTTCGAGTTTGATATTGTCACCTTAGAAGTGCAGCAGAAATCGGGCTTGTTTGGGCAGAAGAAATTGACAACTCAAACTCGTCCCGGTCGTGCTGAATATTTTACAGAAGACTTTCTCAAGCTAGATATGGTCTCGATTCCGGGCGGCTCATTTACGATGGGTTCGATGGAGTATGACGGTGAAAAGCCACCGCATAAGGTGACGATCGCACCCTTCTTCATGAGCAAGTATCCGATCACTCAGGCGCAGTGGAGCGTGATCGCAAGTCTCCCCAAAATCAATCTTGATCTCGATCCCGACCCGTCAAACTTCAAAGGAGCAAATCGACCTGTTGAACAAGTGTCTTGGGATGAGGTCGTTGAGTTTTGCGATCGCATCTCCCAAAAAACTGAGAAAACCTATCGTCTACCCAGCGAAGCCGAATGGGAATACGCTTGCCGCGCAGGAACGACAACGCCGTTTCATTTTGGGGAAACGATTACAACAGATTTGGTAAATTACGACGGCAACGAGACTTATGGCGATTCTCCCAAAGGAGTTTACCGAAAACAAACAACGGATGTAGGCAGCTTTCCGCCTAATGCGTTTGGGCTATATGATACGCACGGAAACGTTTGGGAGTGGTGTGCTGATCCTTGGCATGAGAATTATGACAATGCTCCTGCTGATGGTCGGGTTTGGGAACTGGATAGCGATCGCGAAAATACACTTCGTCTGCTGCGCGGCGGATCTTGGAGCAACAACCCTATCTTCTGCCGTTCTGCGTATCGCAACAGGACTAGGCGCGATGACCGCAACAACAACATCGGTTTTCGCGTCCTCCTCCCTGCTCCCAGGACTCCTTAAACCCTGCCCATGCAGGCAAATTGTACGGGCAATTCCCCTGTAGTTGCCCCTTAAACCATCGGGTAAACGAACCCCTCAGCGCTGGTTCTTTGAAGACATTCGTGTGAGGGAAATGGTTGGGCGATCGTACGTCAAAAATTGGAGGGAGGATGGTTGGGCGATCGTAGATTAGAGATATTCGTGGGTGCGATGGTGGCACGGGCAGGCGCGGGGGCACTGCCCCTACGATGGTGGTGACGTGTTGATGGGTTGATGGGCATTGGATTTCAATATTTTTTGCGGTGCGCGATCGCTGGTTGATTCACGATCGCAACTCTCGCAGAAAGCATCACAGTTTCTCATCACGCTCAACCTGCGCTAAACTCTTATCTACTGTGCAGATTCAATCTCAGACAGGAGTGAACCAGTTGGCAGACATTATTGCTGTGATCCGCAATCAGCAAGGTGCAGGGATGTCCTCCATTGATGGCGAACTCGTTTTGATCTTGCTGACTTCAGACAGAGCTTTTGTTGACCAGCAACCTGTAATGCTACGGTCTGCGATCGCGATCTTTGCAAATCTTGCTCCTGGTCATTACGCTGTCATTGCCCGTCACCCTTCGCTATCTCCAACAGAAGCTGTTCAAGATATTTTGTTAGGGAGCAACTTGATGATTGGTGTAAAATTTATCTATTCCGAAACAGAACGGCAATTGGTCAGGATTGAAGTACAGGAGGAAAGTTTAGATGTCTGAGCCACATCACTACGCTATTGATCCTGAGTCGCTTCAAGGATGCCGTCTCCGAGTTTTATTTCACACCAAAGAACTGCAACAAGAACAGGACCCGATCGTTCGCGCCAATATTGCCCAATATTTAGCCGATGCAGCCGCGACACTTGCTGAATTGGAAGCCGAAGAAGCGCGAAAAGTGGCTTGAGCATCTCAGCGATTATCTCTCCGTAAATTGGAGATCGCCCATCTGTTCGCGATCGCAAATGTTCAGAAAGCATCACAGTCTTTTCATCAAACTCAAACTGCGGCGCTATTTGCCTCTCCACACTTGGAAACTCAAGCTCTGGCTTCACCCTCCATCTCTGCCCTTCACCTGAGCAGGAGGAGCCGTTGCCTCGACTGCCGTAAACGACTCCAAGATTTTGTAGGTGTGAGACGCGCCTTGAGGCACTACCCAAGAGCTTCCTGGCTCTAGCAAAACCATCTGTCCTTCAATGTGCAATTCTGCTCGACCTTGGATCACATATCCCACAGTTTCATAGTCTCGTTGAGTGTTGGGCTTTGCCTCGCTGGGTTGCTCATTTTCCCAAAGCCGCATCGAAACTTGCTTGCCCGATGCTAAATATTTTTGACCCATATCACCGTGGGGCGAGGACTGGGCATCGACTTTTTTGACGCTTGTGTCAGCCATGAGATTCCTAGAGTTAATCTTGATCTAAAGGAATACTAGACCGTTAGGAGTAGGCTTTCGTCTAACTTTGGTAGACAATGCATTTCAAAAGATCCCTATCGAATGGCAGAGAGACTACAGGTTCCAATTCAGCGCGGCGGCAATCTGATGGGCAAGTTCTAGTGGCTCAAAGGGTTTGCCGATCGTCGCTTTAATCCCCAGTTGAGCATAGTGGTGCTGAGCAGAAGTCTGAATCTTAGCGGTTAGCAAAATGACTGGAATGGACTGAGTTGCAGCATTGTTGTGAAGTTGGGCAAAGGTGGTCAGTCCATCCATTTCAGGCATCATCACATCGAGCAAAATCGCGTCTGGTTGTTCGGCTATGGCTCTGATAATGCCTTCTTTTCCAGAACTTGCCGTGATCACCTCCCAGTTTGCAATCATCTCTAGACAGATTTTTGCAACTTCCTGAATAAAGGGTTCGTTGTCAATAATTAAAACGCGCTTCATTTAACATTTGCGCCTTCTAAATTTTCTGACACCAAATGATTGAGCAGTGGATCGCTGCCCTGCCACAACGGTAAAACAACCGTAAAGGTTGAGCCTTTTCCTTCACCGGGGCTTTCTGCGCGAATGGTGCCTTGGGTGAGTTCGACTAAGTGACGCACGATCTCCAACCCTAATCCTAAACCCCCAAACGATCGCGTTGTGCTGCTATCGGCTTGGCGAAACCGATCGAAGACTCTAGGCAAAAAGTCGGAGTCAATGCCAATTCCGTTATCAATGACCTGAAGCTGAAGGAATTCTTCATTCAGTTGTTTCTCTAGCTTCACCTCAACGGTGCCTTCGTTGGGCGTAAACTTGATGGCGTTGGTGAGCAGGTTGAGAATTACCTGCTGCAACCGCATCGGGTCGCCCCAAACTTTGCTGACCGATGGAGCGATCGAGGTAATTAACTGAATTGATTTTGCATCTGCTTGCGGTCGCACCGAGTCGATCGCAATCTCAACTACGTGAACAAGATTAACCGCACAGTAGTTAAGCTGAAGCTTGCCCCGAATCATTTTAGACACGTCTAGAATGTCTTCGACCAGTCGCGATTGGGCTTCGGCATTGCGTTCGATCGTGGCTAACGCACGGGCCACGCTAGTCTCATCCATCTTCTTCGATCGCAGCAGTCGCGCCCATCCCAACATTGAGTTAAGGGGCGTTCGCAACTCGTGGGATAGCACTGCGAGAAACTCGTCTTTCATGCGGCTGGCGGCTTCGGCTTCTTGTCGAGCGATCTGTTCGCGCAGCATTTCGGCACGGGTTTCTTCGGCTTGTTTGCGCTCAGTGATGTCTTCCATCGTGCCCACATAGCCTAAGAGTTCTCCTTGAGCCGACAGCATGGGGCTAGAGCGCACGTGCATCCAGCGTGGCGCGTGGTCGTCACTGGGGTCAAACCGCAGTTCTTCAGAGTAGTGACTGCCCTCGCACACATAGGTTTGCCACTGGGCGATCGCCCGTTCCTGGTCTTCGCTACAGACCGACGGAAACCAGCCTGCTGCTAAACTCTGAGCTTCAGTCAAACCGCAAATCGCCTGAAATCGCGGATTGGCATAGGTGCAGCGCCCCACCGAATCAACGACAAAGATGCCGACCGGAGAGCAAGCACTCAGTGATCGAAATCGTTCTTCGCTTTGGCGCAGTTCCCCATTCATGGCCACAAGTTGGGCGGCTTGTCGCTGCACCGCTTCGGTTTTCTTAAACAGATCAACGAATACGGTGACTTTAGAAATTAGAATGCTAGAGTCAATGGGTTTGAACAAATAATCAACTGCCCCCAGCGCATAGCCTTTAAACATAAGCTGATCGCTGGCACTAAAAGCAGTGAGAAAGATAATCGGAACGTGGCGCGATCGCGAACGACTACGAATTAATGTAGCGGTTTCAAAGCCATCCATGCCTGGCATTTGCACATCCATCAAAATGACAGCAAAGTCTTGATTCAGCAGATGTCGTAATGCTTCTTGCCCAGAGTTGGCTCTCACCAAATTCCCCAGATCACCGAGAACCGCCTCTAGTGCTAGCAAGTTTTTTGGCTGATCGTCTACCAGCAGAATGTTTACTTTCATATCGGGCTGCATAGGCTTTTCTGAGTAGAAGAGAATATGAATTGACTGCAAGGGAAACTGTGCCGAGGTTGTCTCACTAGTTCAACCTCCGGTAAAGCTTTTCACCCATCGCAATCTCTTCATACTGCTTTTCGTAGGCAGTGAATTTAAGAGACTCTTGTCGCCCTAAACCAAGAATGCCAAACGGACACAGACTGCTATGAAACAGACTGCAAACTTGATCTTGGAGGAGGTGATTAAAATAAATCAACACGTTGCGACAAATAATCACGTTAAATTCATTAAACGATGAATCGGTCGCAAGATTGTGCTGCGAGAAAACAATATTTTCTCTCAACGATGAACGAAATATGGCGCTGTCATACGCAGCCGTATAGTATTCTGAGAAACTACTTTTGCCACCTGCTTTCAAATAAAATTGCGTATATTCTTGCATTAATTCTAGTGAGAAGATGCCCTGCTTTGCTTTTTGTAAAACAATCTCGTTCGTGTCAGTTGCGTAGATGCGACAGCGATGATAAAGCCCTTCTTCTTGAAGCACGATCGCCATTGAATAAACCTCCTGCCCACTCGAGCAACCCGCGTGCCAAATGCGAATGAAGGGATAGGTTCGCAGCAGGGGCACCACCAATGTTCTAAAGGCGAGAAAAAAGCTGGGATCTCGAAACATGGCTGTCACGTTGACCGTGAGGCTGAGCAAGAACCGCTTCAGACAAGCCCGATCGTGCAAGATTTGTGCCTGCAATGCCGAAACAGTTGCGATCCCCTCTACGTTAAGAAAACGACGAATGCGTCTCTTAAGCGAGTCGGCAGCATAGTTGCGAAAATCGTGACCATAGTAACGATAAATGCCATCTAAAAGCAACTGAATTTCGATGTCCTCTAAGTTAGGGGTGGATGAGATGGTGTCCATCAGCGAATAGTCTACTCAGCAAAGGGCATAGAGTTGCTCACTCTTAGGGCAGATTATTTCTAGCAAAGCTCTAGGGACTGGTTTAACACTTTTGAAAGCCCCTCTCCTGCGGGAGAGGCAAGGTGGTTTCATTGTCGCTAGAGCACTTAATAAAATCTTCGGCTTCTACATAGGCCCCGTGAATTTACGTGTTTACTGAATGATAGTTTTCTACTTTTGACTTAAACTACCCGGATATTTGCTGAGTCGTTTGTATGAAGAAAGCAAAGGACTCCGTATCCGTAACGAAGATTTATGGTAACTCGTGTTCGGTCACAACTCAGTTTGATTGGTCAATCTACGCTAGTGCTGCTGGTGGCAACTGCTTGCTTTTCTCCCGCGATCGTCCAGGCTCGTGTGCAGCCAAACCCGGCTCCTGCCAGTGTGCCCACGCCGTCTGAAGACGACGGCTATCTTTTAGATGGGGGCGATCGCATTCGCGTCGATTTCTTTAGTGTGCCAGAGTTTACGGGTGATTACCAGGTGTTACCCAATGGCACGGTCAACTTTCCGCAAGTGGGAGCCGTCTCATTGCAGGGTCGAACGCTCAAGCAAGCGGCAACGGTCATTTCGAGGCGATTTGATGCCATCTTGACGCGCCCGATGGTAACGGTTAGCTTGACGACAGCGCGCCCTGTGACGGTGGCGATCGCGGGTGAAGTGAATCGTCCGGGTTCTTACCCAGTGCCAGCCGCCGCGGGAGGCAGCCCTCGTTTAACGCAAGTTTTGCAGTTGGCTGAAGGGGTGACTCAGGCAGCCGATATCGATCGCGTGCAGATTCGTCGCCCTCGCCCTTTTAATCAAGGTGCAGACGAAATCATTACCGTCAGCTTAGGGCAACTGTTGCAAACCGGAGATGTGCGGCAAGATTTGCGGTTGCGCGATGGCGACAGCATTCTGATTCCTACAAGTTCTCAAGTTGATTTAAACGGCATGAGACGATTAGCGGCGGCTAATTTTGCCACCAGCACCACTCGCCCGATCAAAATTGCTGTGGTGGGAGAGGTCAATCGTCCGGGCCCTTATACGCTCACTCAGGCGGGTGGTAACGGCAGCGGTGACACGAATACGCCAACGCTGCAAGCAAACAGTGTGACTCGCGCGATTCAAACGGCAGGCGGCATTACTCAGACTGCTGATGTTCGCAAGATTCAGGTGCGACGAATGACGCAATCGGGCGACATTCAAACCATTAACGTCGATTTTTGGAAGCTGTTGGCATCGGGCGATCTGCGTCAAGATGTGCCGCTTCAAGAAGGCGACACGATCGAGATCCCAACCGCGACGACACTCAACGATCAAGAAGCAACTCGAATTGCCTCTGCCAGTTTTTCAACCAACAAAATCAACATCAATGTGGTGGGAGAAGTGGGACGACCTGGAACTCTGGCGATCGATCCCAACACGCCACTTAATCAAGGACTATTAGCGGCAGGGGGATTTAACGATCGAGCACGAAAAGGGTCGGTCACTTTGATTCGTCTCAACCCCAACGGAACGGTGACAAAACGAGATATTTCTGTCGATTTTGCTCAAGGGCTTAACGAGAAGGGCAATCCAGCCCTCCGAAATAATGACACGCTGGTAGTCCGAAAGTCAGCTTTGGCGGGCGTTTCATCCACGATCCAATCGATCCTATCTCCGTTTAGTGGATTGTTGGGTGTGTTTAGACTTTTCGGTTTATAGAATGCAGTTTCTAACGGATTGACGAACTGATGCAAAACAGCGATCGTAGACAAAACACAAGTTAACTAGAAAAGAATGCTTGTAATGACGAAACGCGAAGTTGAACAAGCTAATGATTAAGTAATCTATCAACTATAGATTACTGATAGAAAATCTCTGACCTACAAAGAGATTGATTCAGGGTGCGAAAAATTTGCAGATTTTCAAATTTTTCAGAACAATTCTGATGGTAATTATAAGGCTGCAAAAATATTGAAAGTGTAAAAACTTGATGAATTGATACACGCACTCAAAATATGCAGCCATAATTCTTAAATAATCAGAACAACTACCAGATTACGTATTGAAGTAGAAGTCAAGGGTGTCATTTTTTTTAACAACTTATTGACGAACCACCTACAATCTAGCTTCGCTGGTTTCTGGTAATGAAAATTGCACTAGTCCACGATTATTTAACGCAAAAAGGTGGAGCAGAGAGGGTTTTTGAATTGCTCTGCCAACGCTATCCTCAAGCAGATATTTATACCTCTCTCTACGATCCTGATAGAAGTATTGATTTGGGCGATCGCCAAGTTCAGACGACCTGGCTGCAAAATATTCCCAACGCTGCCGAGCATTTCAGACTGTTGGCTCCCTTATACTACCCGGCATTTCGATCGCTCGATTTGCAAGACTACGATCTGATTATTAGCAGCACCACCAGTTTTGCAAAAGCAGTCCGCAAACGCCCTGACGCTCACCATATTTGCTTTTGCAATAACATCACTCGATTTTTGTGGGATACCCAAACTTACCTGCGCGAATATGGCAGCTTCCGCCGCTTTTCTCCAGCGTTAGAACACATCTTTCGAGCCATGCGAACGACCGATTTGAAATACGCTCAAGAACCCGATCTTTATATCGGTAACTCTAGTGTGGTGGCAGATCGAATTCGGCGCATTTACCGTAAACCTGCGATCGTGATTAACTGCCCGATCGAAACGAGCAAATTTACTCCGTCAGACGTGAAAGAAGATTTCTATCTTGTCTCGTCACGACTGTTGAGCTACAAGCGAATTGACCTGGTGGTCGAAGCCTTTAACTGGCTTGGCTGGCGCTTGGTGATTATGGGAGACGGCCCAGAGCGCGAACGGCTTCAATCACAGGCTCGCAGCAATATTGAATTTTTAGGCTATGTGCCTGATGTAGAGCGAACTCGGCTGATGTCTAAAGCCAGTGCCGTCATTGTTGCCGCGCTTGAAGATTTTGGACTGGTGCCCGTCGAGGCGAATGCCAGTGGCACTCCAGTGGTCGCTTATGGGGCAGGCGGAGTTTTAGATACTCAAATCCCCGGTAAGACAGGCATTTTGTTTAAACGCCAAACACCCGAATCATTGCAGCGAGGATTGGTGCGATCGCGCAATCAAGAATGGGATTACAAAGCGATTCGAGAACACGCGATCGATCACTTTTCAGAAGACACGTTCTTCCAAAAACTCGAAGCCGTGATCGACCAGGTTTGCCAATCGCCGCGATCGACCCCTCATCTACATCAAGAATCTGACCTGGATAGAGAATCTTTCCCGATCTCCTCCATTCTCCGCGAAACGGTTCTATAAGAAGTCTGCACATTCGACATTTGCCATTTACCAACTTGAGTACAACCCTATGACAGCCGCTCAACCAAAACTGAATCTGTCTGCCGCCACCGATCCCGGATATGGACAATTATTCGCCATTCTCAAGCGTCATTATCTTTGGGTATTGGCTGCTGGTACGGTATCGGTGGCGATCGCCTTTGCCTACACCCTCAAACAAGAATCGACTTACATCAGCGGCATGCAGTTTCTGGTTGAGCCAAACTATCAGGGAAAGAATAGCGGAGCAGACCCCTTTACGGATGCCACGGTAGAAGTCGATTACGCCACGCAGATTTCGTTAATGCAAAGCTCTAATCTGCTGAAGAAAGCGATGACATTACTCCAAACAGAATATCCAGAGCTTGATCCAGACAATCCTGGAAGTGTCGGTGGATTTAGAGGCGCGCTGACGATCGTGCAAGTAGGAACCAAAAAAGTAGACACTAAAATTTTTAGCATCACCTACACCAGCAACGATCCGATTAAGACGCAGAAAGTTCTGCAAGCGGTGCAAAAGGTCTATCAAGATTACAATCTCCAGCAGCAGCAAGATCGGCTGACGCGAGGGCTGGCTTTTGTCGATAAGCAACTTCCGCAGGTTGAAGGCAAAGTCAAAGATGCTGAGGCAGCCCTAGAGCAGTTTCGGCGCGACCAATCGCTGATCGAGCCTTCTGCCGAGGCAGCCGCCCAAACAGAGATGCTCAACCGATTGCAGGCTGACAAACAAGCGACTTTGGTGCAAATTCGAGAGTTGCAGACGCGCTACGGTGATTTGCAGCAGAAGGTCAATCTCTCGCCTCAGCAAGCGGTGCTAACGGCGCGTCTCAATCAGTCAGGTCGCTATCAAGCGGTACTCAATGAAATTCAGAAAACAGAGTTGGCGATTCAGCAGCAGCGAGTTCGATTTAAAGAAAACACGCTCAACATGCAGCCATTGCTTGATCAGCGTCAGCGACAATTAAAGCAACTCCAGCTTGAAGCCAGTCGTCTTTTGGGCAGCAGTTCTCCCGGCTCTGGGGAAAGTCTTTTATCAACCGGACAACTGGGCGGGTTTGACCAAACGCTGATCGGTCAATTTGTCGAGACACAAGGCAGTTTAAGCACGGCTCAAGCGCGATATCTCAGTTTGTTGAGCAGTGAGCAGAAGGTGCGTGCAGAACTGCAACGCTTTCCTCAACTGCTGGCCCAATATGAACGGTTAAAGCCAGACATTGAACTGAATCGAGACACCCTCAAACAGTTGCTCAAAGCTCAACAAGACCTAGGGTTAGAGATTGCGCGAGGCGGCTTTGCCTGGCAGGTGGTCGAACAAGCCCAAATTGGTGCTAAAACCGGCCCTAATCTTCAGAAAAATTTGATGCTGGGTCTGGTTGTTGGCATTCTTTTAGGCGGTGTGGCGGCGGTGTCGCGAGAAGTGCTCGACGATTCTGTTCACAGTTCTGACGAGTTAAAACAGCAAACCGCTGTGCCATTGCTAGGCACGATTCCTGAACTCTCGCTGGGGGCCATGAGCGGAAAACCATCCCTGCGGCTTTCGGGGCAAACTCAAGCGCTACTGCCGCCGATCACACAACTCACCAAATGGAGGCCGTTTCGCGAGTCGCTCGATCTGCTCTACCAAAACCTGCAACTGATTAACGCAACGGCTGAACTGCACTCGATCGTCGTCACCTCTACGTTGGCAGGAGAAGGCAAATCTACGCTATCCGTCGGGTTAGCCATTAGCGCAGCGCGACTGCATCAACGAGTGTTGTTAATTGATGCCGATCTCCGGCGACCCAATTTGCACAAGTTGCTTAATCTACCCAACGAACAGGGGTTGTCTACGCTTTTGGTCAGCCAGAGTCCGATTCCTCAACAGATTGAAACTCAGGACGCTAACCTGCGGGGGAACATCTCGGTGCTGACAGCAGGGCCGACCCCGGCTGACCCTGCCAAACTTTTGAGTTCTCAGCGGATGAAAGAAATTATTGCCACCTTTGAGCAGACCTATGACCTGGTGATTGTCGATGCCCCACCCGCGCTGGGAATGGTAGACGCTGTGTTGACGGCATCTTGCTGTAGTGGCGTTTTGCTGGTGGGGCGCATCAATCAAGTGACTCGACCGAAACTGACTCAATCGATCGAGATGCTCAACCAGCTCAATTTAATCGGGGTCGTTGCCAACGGTGTGAGTAGCCCAACAGTTCGTGAGACTTACTACTCTGCTCAAGACTAACGGTTGACTTGGTTAACCCGCTCTGAAGTTCAGTCTTCTGCCCCTTACACAACAAAATTGTCCTATGCTCTCTAGCCCTCTTGTTTCCTCAGATTGCGCCTTCACTAGCTCCGTTCTAAGTGAACCTAAATATGCTCTGAACTGGCGGCTCCAGAAGTTAATTGTTCGCGCAGCGAGTTCGCATCCTCACGTTTCACTGCCCCATCTGAATGCAGTTCCGTGGTTAGTGGATTGTCTACGTCTGTCGCCGATTCAGCTAGTGAAGTTGGATTTGGCGATCGGCGAAGAAGCGCTACAGCGTTGGGCAGCAGCCTGTCAGCAAGCGGGGAAACCTGCGTTTGTTCGCACCCCCACTAAACGCGGATTTCTGCAAGCACAACGTCCTGTGCGGTGGGGTCTGAAGCGAGTCTCCGATCGCATCATTGCCGCTATCTTGCTGCTGATTCTCAGTCCGCTCCTTCTGGTGTTGGCACTGCTGATTCGGCGCGATCGCGGTTCAATCTTCTTCCGGCAGTGGCGAGTGGGTGAGCGAGGTCGGATGTTTCAAATCATCAAGTTCCGCACAATGGTGGAGGGTGCAGACCAGATGCACCACCAAGTCATGAATCACCAAGCCGGGTTACACAAACTCGAAAATGATCCGCGTGTCACCAGTGTAGGGCGTTGGTTACGCCGCTATAGCTTAGACGAGCTACCGCAGTTGATTAACGTGCTGCGGGGTGAAATGAGTCTGGTGGGCCCGCGTCCTTGGGCGCTCTATGATGTGGTGAGAATCAGCCCAGACTTACATCAGCGTTTGAATGCGTTACCGGGAATGACGGGCGCGTGGCAGGTGCAGGCTCGATCGACCCAGCTTGATATCAGCATCGTCAATCGGACTGACCTTCAGTATTTAGAAAGCTGGTCATTGCGGCGCGACTTTAAATTCTTGCTGTTGACAATTCCCAAAGTTATTTCAGGGTTTGGAGCGTACTAATGCAACCTAATATACAGTCGGCTCGAAGAGAAATTGTGATTGCCGCTGGTCAGATTGAAAAGCAGTATTGGCGAGACTTGTGGAAGTATCGTGAGTTGCTCTACTTTCTGTCTTGGCGAGACATTTTGGTGCGCTATAAGCAAACTGCGATCGGACTCGCCTGGGCGCTAATTCGTCCGTTTCTGACAATGGTGGTGTTTACGATCGTGTTTGGCAATATTGCTAAGTTGCCGTCTAATGGCGTTCCCTACCCGATTCTGATCTTTTCTGCATTGTTGCCCTGGCAGTTTTTTTCGAGTGCAATGGGCGAGTGTAGCAACAGCTTGGTGGGTAACTCCAATTTGATTTCAAAAGTTTACTTCCCTCGTTTAATCGTGCCGCTCAGCGCCGTGGCCGTCAGCTTTGTAGATTTTATGATCTCTGGCATGATCTTGCTGGGGCTAATGGCGTGGTATAACTTTGTTCCCAGTTGGAGAATCTTATCGCTTCCGCTGTTTGTGTTGATTGCATCGGCAGCCGCAATCGGAATTGGGCTATGGTTTGCAGCATTAACGGTGAAGTATCGAGACTTTCGCTATATCGTGCCATTTGTGATGCAGTTTGGATTGTATATCTCGCCCGTTGGGTTTAGCAGTAGTGTTGTGCCAGCGCAGTGGCGGTTGCTTTACTCGCTCAACCCGATGGTGGGGGTGATTGATGGGTTTCGCTGGGCAATTTTGGGAAAAGAAGCTGACATTTATCTACCTGGATTTGCTTTGTCGATCGGGCTGGTCATTCTAGTTCTGATCAGCGGCATTTGGTATTTTCGGAAAGTAGAACGGACGTTTGCAGATGTGATTTAGCGATCGTCACCAGGCGTTACCCATCGCATACGAAGTTGAAAACCTGAAGGATGGCAATAGACTAGTTGTGTAAACCAGATCGTCGTAGGTCGTCAAGGCTAAAAGTGATGAAACATCTATCAGCAGAACTTCTCAAAGCAATTGTTGAGCGGTTGGTGCAGGGTTTGCAGCCAGAAAAGGTAATTCTGTTTGGCTCTCATGCCTATGGGGAACCCAATGATGACAGTGACATTGACATTTTAGTGATTGTCCCTGACTCTGATGAACCCCGTCATCAGCGGGCAAGTCAAGCTTATAGTTCTCTGTGGGGATTGACCGCTCCAACGGAGATTTTAGTGTTAACGCGCCGAGAGGTAGAGAAATCAGCTACGGTGGCGACATCGCTGGTCTCTCAAGCACTTGAGAGGGGTAGAGTGCTTTATGAATGAGGCAAAGCGGGATGAGATTCGCCAGTGGTTGATCAAAAGCCAACGAGACTTGGGGGCGGCTCGGCTATTGCTCAAGAGTGAGGAATCCTATCTTGATATATCGGTTTACCACTGTCAACAGGCATCCGAGAAAGCAATCAAGGGTTACTTAACTTACCAGGACGTACTTTTTCAGAAAACTCACAATTTGGTAGCTCTACTGGCACTCTGTATTCCTTTAGAGCCTGGTTTTGGTGAGTGGAGAGCAATGGCAATTAAACTAACGCCTTACGCAACAGAGTTCCGCTACCCAGGAGAGGCTGTAGCTCCAGGACAATCTGAAGCAGATCAAGCCTTTGAAATGGCAGTGGCATTTGTGAAGTTTGTGATTCAAGTTTTGCCGCCTGACTTGGGCTTATAGCAACTATTGTGTGTTGTGAGTAAAGGTCATTTGATTGTCCTGATTCAGTCCAGAGTGGTCGAAGTTGATAATAGCGAAACAGGTAGGGGTTGTAATGTCTGACACAATCATTCAAGTTGAGAACCTAAGTAAGAAATATATTCTGGGTCATCAGCAAGAAGGAAGCAGCAGCTATAAGTCATTGCGAGAAACGATCGCCAATGGCGTTGGGTCTTTGTTTAAAGGTCGCTCTAAAGACCGCGCTGCTCAAGAAGAGTTTTGGGCGCTGAAGGACGTTTCGTTTGAGATTAAACAGGGCGATCGGGTTGGCATTATCGGTCGCAATGGCGCAGGCAAATCAACCCTTCTAAAAGTTTTAAGCAGAATCACAGAACCAACCAATGGCTCCATTCGCATCAAAGGACGAGTCGCCAGTTTGTTAGAAGTGGGGACGGGCTTTCACCCAGAGTTAACTGGTCGGGAGAATATTTTTCTCAATGGCGCAATCCTGGGGATGAGTAAGGTAGAAATTACGCGAAAGTTTGATGAGATTGTAGCGTTTGCAGAGGTGGAGAAGTTTCTTGATACGCCTGTAAAACGCTACTCTTCGGGGATGTATGTGCGTCTCGCTTTTGCGGTTGCTGCTCACTTAGAACCAGAAGTTTTAATTGTGGATGAAGTGTTAGCAGTCGGCGATGCTCAATTTCAGCAAAAGTGTTTAGGCAAAATGCAGCAGGTTGGTCAAGAAGGAAGAACTGTGTTGTTCGTTAGTCATAATATTGGCGCGATTTCGAGTCTCTGCAATCAAGGAATCTATTTGCAACAAGGACAAGTCAAATGTGTTGGCTCAGTTGATGAAGTGGTACACGACTATATGATGGCGCTTTACAAGGGGCAATCTTATCCTGCCGGAGTGATTTACAAGAATGATAAAGTTGATCACTCTAAATTTCAGGTTACTGAAGTTGCTGTTTTAGACGAAAAAAATCATCTTATTCCTATTATTAAAACTTGGGATTACTTAAGGATAAGAGTTCGTTATTATGCACCTCGACCTGTGATTTCTGGGTCGGTTGTTTTGGAGATTTCAACGTTTGACGGAAACAAGCTGATTCAATATTCAACTCAGCCTCTTAGCGGCATAGAGTTATCAATCTCAGAGGGTGAATCTTTTATTGATTGCATTATCCCTCGTCTTCCATTGGCTGCTGGAAACTACAGGTTAAATGTTGGTTTAGCTGTTCCAATGCTGGAATGGCTTTGTTGGGAAGAAGATCTTGCCACGATAGAAGTAACGGAAGCAGACATTTATCGATCTAAATTTCCTCCAAATCAGGAAAGAACTCCAATTGTTGTAGAGCATTACTGGGAGACTAGCCACAATGAAATCAGTTGTCAAACTTATCCCTATACCCATTCGTGATCGCTATCGTTTGCAATGGCATGATTTTAAGCTTAAGCTGCTAATTGATTCTGAAAAATTCAAGCGACAGTTTTTTCGTCCGGCTTTCCCTAATGTTCAAGATGGGAGCATCAACCTACATTTAGGCTGTGGTTCTGTCGATCACCCAGATTTTATTAACGTAGATGGGTTGCCAGCCCCTCACATCCATTATGTTCGTGCAATTAATGATTTGTCTCCTTTCAAGACGGAGAGTGTTGATCTTATCTATGCTAGTCACTGCCTAGAGCATTTCTCACATCTTCATGTTCCGCAAGTTCTGGATGAATGGTTTAGAGTTTTGAAGAAGAAAGGAGTTCTTCGATTGTCTGTTCCTAACTTTGATTTGCTTCTCAAGATCTATCAAGAAAACAGTTGTGATATTGATACGATCCTTACGCCGTTGATGGGAGGTCAGGACTATCAGTATAATTTTCACATGATTGCTTTTAACAAGAAGAAGCTAGAAACCTTGTTAATCAATGCTGGATTTCGTGAAGTTCGAGAATGGCTACCAGGCTCATCCGAATTTACGACTTTTGATGACTACTCTATCGGCAAGGTTTACGTGAATCATACAGATTACTCTGTAAGCTTAAACATTGAAGCAGTTAAATAAGCTTTAGTTCTGCATAATCTAACATTAATTTAGTTTGAGGAAATTGTTTGGATATGAGAACTAAAGCTCATCACCTAAGTTTGGAAGATTTGCCCACTCCGCCTGCTGGTAAGACAGGGTTTCCTTGGACTGAACAAAGTCAGCCGTCACCAGATCGCTTACCTGACGGGTCTGAATATCCTCGAATTAGTATTGTGACTCCTTCCTACAACCAGGGAGCATTTCTTGAAGAAACCATTCGATCGGTGCTTTTGCAAAGCTACCCTAATCTCGAATACATCATTATGGATGGTGGGAGTACCGATAATTCTGTTGAGATTATCAAAAAATATGAGTCATTTCTAACCTATTGGGTTAGTAAACCTGACAATGGTCAGACGAATGCAATCAATGAAGGGTTTAGTTATATCAATGGTGAAATTTTCACCTGGCTAAACTCAGACGATGTTTACACCCCAGACGTATTAAGGAATATTGCAAAAGCTTTCTGGAAAGACAACTTTAATCTCTGCTATGGACAGTGTGAATTTGTTGATACTGAAGGCGGCTTTTTATTTTCCTGGCCCTATGTAGAAAATCTGACTTTATCCACGATTTTAGAGAAGAATTTAATTCCACAACCATCCTGTTTCTTAAATACGCAGTCGATCAGAGAAAGCGGCTTACTCGATGAACGCTTACAATATGCTTTCGATTATGAATATTGGGTGAGATTGTTACTCAGGGATGCAAAAGTTACTTCCATTCCGGTAGTTCTGTCTAAATACAGGCTCCACGATCTCTCTAAAACCCAATCATCTAGACATAAATTTGATGTTGAGATGGAGCGAATTCATCAAGAAGTTCTTGAGCAGAATGATACGAATAGAATTAGAAGAGCGATCGCGAAGTGCTACGCAAGATTTGCGAATGAACATTATTTTTGGCACCACGATCGAGCCAGATCAATGTTCTACTTTCACAAAATGCTGCAAACAGATCCCTTCGCCTGCGATCTATTAGGTTTGAAAGTTTACGTGAAAAATTTGCTTAACAGGAAGCACTATGCCAAAAGTTAGCATTATCACGCCTTGTTATAACTGCGATCGCTACATCGGCAAAACGATCGAAAGTGTGCGATCGCAAACGTTCGCCGACTGGGAACATATTGTTGTCGATGATGGAAGTCGAGATAATTCTGCTCAAGTCGTGCGATCGTACCTGAGTGGCGATCCACGTCTCCGCTTGATTCAACAATCTAATCAAGGAGTTGCAAGTGCGCGCCTTTCAGGAGTTAATGCTTCCTCAAAAGACAGTGACTATTTATTGTTTCTTGACGCTGATGACTGCCTCGATCCAGAAATGCTGTCTGTGTTAGCTGAGTATCTAAATCAACATCCAAAAGTGGGGCTTGCCTATTGCCACTATCACTACATCGATGACAGTGACGCGATTATTGAAACCCCCTATTTCCCCAGGTTTGCACCCTCTCGCTTTGGGGTACATGAGTTGACTGACGAAGAGCCTATCACGCCCTTTGTGAGTGTTTTTATGCCTGCTGTGATTTTGCCGTCTATTTCACTGATTCGACGAGCTATCTACGATCGCACCCCCGGATGGGATCAAGCCTTTGGTCAACCCTGCGAAGATACTGATCTATTTCTGCACATCGCTTTGCACAGCCAGGTTCATTTTGTGCCGCAAAAACTGGTTAGGTATCGACGGCATGACCATCAGTCAACCACAAACTCAGAAAGGTATGCTCAACAGCAACAAAAGCTTTATCAAAAATGGCGACATTTAGAAAGTTTAACCGCCGAACAAAAAGCACTCGTCAAAGCTGCATGGCGTTTTCGTCAGGGTCGGGTGACTCCACACAAGGGGTTAGAGGCTGGCACACGGCATCTCAAGCAGGGAGAAGTTAGACAGTCCCTCCGGTTCTATGGAGGTGCGCTTCGACGGTACGCTGGGTCTTTTTTACCGGAATTAATGAAGGAAGCCGATTCTTGACATGAAGATCTTACTCGTCGCTCAACACTATCACCCGGTCGTGGGCGGCATCGAAACTGAGGTGCGATTGATGGGGCAAGAACTGACGAGCAGTTGCCAAGTCGAAATTGCCGCCGTCAATTTTTCAACATCCAAATTACCAAGACGGCTGACGATTCTTCATCCACATCTATTGGCGAAGCCGCACCTGAGCCATAAAGATGGGCAAGTTCCGATACACGCCTTAAGTCCAACTCAGATGGATCGGCTACGTTTGTTGCCAATCGCCGTTCAAGTCATCCCTGGAGTCCGGCGGGTCGCTAATGATGCTGTCAGGGAATTTGGCTATCAACGCTATCGTCAAATCTTTGTGCCCAAACTGCGTCAAATCATGCAGAATGTTGACGTGGTGCATTCTGTAGCGATTGATTATTTAGGTTGGGCAGCTCAAGAAGCGGCTCACGGATTGGGAATTCCATTCATTTGCACACCTCATGTCCATCCTAAACAATGGGGCGATGATGGGCAGAATGTAGAATTTTATCAGCGTTGTAATGCTGTTGTTGCTCTAACAGAAGGAGATCGAGAGAACTTGATCGCTTTGGGTGTCTCTGCTCAACAAATTCAGGTAATTGGCATTTGCCCGATTCTGCCACCCATGGCTGATCCAGGTCAGTTTCGCGATCAACACGGGCTGCAAGATTTCCCCATTGTTTTGTTTGTGGGACGGATGTGTGAGTACAAAGGAACAAAAGCAATTTTGGAGGCAACCCAGCAGATTTGGCAGCATTGTCCTGAAACTCGCTTTGTCTTTATCGGTTCACACACACCAGAATCTGCAAAGTATTTTGATGACAGCGATCCCCGCATTTTATATCTAGGGACAATCAGTGAACAGGAAAAAGCAAATGCTTTTGCTGCCTGCACGGTGTTTTGTATGCCTTCAGTCAATGAAACCCTGGGAATAGTCTACTTAGAAGCTTGGAGCTATGGTAAACCTGTCATCGGCGGCAAAGCTCCAGGGCTACCAAGATTTATTGAGGGCAATGGCGGCGGGTTGACGGTCGATCAATTCCCCGAAAATGTTGCTTCGATCATTATCCATCTGTTGCAAGATCCCCAACTTCGCCATCAGCTAGGGCAATCTGGAAAGTTGTTGGTTGAACAAACTTATTCAATGCAAGCGATCGTCAATCAGCGTCAGCTACTGTATCAATCTTTGATAGAACACAGTACAGCAGTTCACTGCGATCGCGATCGTGAAGGCATAACAGAGTCGAAAAATAGGTAACCTCCCTGCGACGCTTGAGCGAGTCACTCAATCTCTACCAACATCACAAATGATGGAACCAAAAATTATCTGTGTTACACCCATCAAAAATGAAGCTTGGATTCTCGATCGCTTCATTCAATGTGCGAGTCTTTGGGCAGATCACATCATCATTGCTGACCAAAATTCTACAGATGGCTCTCAAGAGATTGCCCGACAGTATCCCAAAGTGACGCTGATCGAGAATCCATCTCCTGTTTACGATGAAGGCGCACGGCAGGCACTTTTGCTCAATGCCGCGCGACAGATTCCGGGCGATCGCTTAATCATTGCGCTAGATGCCGATGAAATGCTGACCGCAAATTGGTCAACCAGTCCTGAATGGCAACAGATTCTCCAAGCACCCAAGGGGACAGTACTGTATTTCCAATGGGTGAATGTCATGCCAGGATGTGCTTCAGGCTGGCTTTGCGAGACTAAATTGCCGTTTGGATTTGTTGATGATGGCAGCGATCATTCGGGGCAAGCCATTCATAGCAAACGAATTCCTCTGCCAGAAAAGGCTCCCTTGATCGCACTACAAGATATCCGAGTCCTCCATTACCAATACACCGATTGGGATCGAATGGAGAGCAAACAGCGATGGTATCAGTGCTGGGAGTGCATCAACAATCCGACCAAGCGACCCATTCAAATCTATCGACAATATCGTCATATGTATGGGGTTGCTCCCTCCGAGGTTCAACCGCTAAAACCAGAATGGCTGGCAGAATATGTTGAACAAGGCGTAGATATGACAACTATTCAACCTCGCGCTTTCTATTACTGGGATCGAGAGTTGTTGGATCTTTTCTCTAAGTATGGAATCGATCGATTTAGAAAGCTAGACGTTTGGCAGGCAGACTGGCAGGAAATGAGTCAGCAGATGGGGTATGAGTGGCAGCAAGGGGAGCCGTTAGCTGATCCCCGCAACTCGTTTGAAAAATCAGTTCATGCTTGGCTAAAGCAGACTCAAAAAGACTCAAAGCGCTGGACAATTCGACTTGTTCAGAATCTCCTGAGAATTTTTGGATGGTAAGCAGAAACCCATGTAAAAGAATGGTAAAACTCCCGATCTGTAAGTATACGTCTGAAAGTAGAGGTTAGAGCATAGAGATGAGCATGAAAAAACTATTGGTTACAGGCTCTTCGGGCTTGATTGGGTCTGAAGTTTGCACTTATTTTGCTAAAGAGGGTTGGGAAATCTGCGGCGTTGATAACAACATGCGGGCAGATTTTTTTGGCTCTGGTGGCGATACTCGCTGGAATCAACAACGGCTCGAAGCAGATTTGCCTAACTTTAGGCATTATGAGCTAGACATTCGCGATCGGCCGCAGGTGCTAGAGCTAATTGAGACGCTCAAGCCCGACGCGATCGTCCACTGCGCTGCTCAACCTTCCCACGACCTAGCGGCTAAAATTCCCTTCAAAGATTTTGATACCAACGCGGTTGGCACGTTAAATCTATTGGAAGCGACCCGATGCTATGCACCAAAGGCAGTCTTTGTTCACATGTCTACGAACAAAGTCTATGGCGACTCACCCAACGAACTACCCCTGACCGAGCAAGACACTCGCTGGGACTATGCCCAGGCAACACACTACGGCGGGATCACAGAACAATGCCGAATTGACCAATCCAAGCATTCTATTTTTGGCGCATCAAAAGTTGCCGCCGATGTCATGGTGCAAGAATATGGACGCTACTTCGACATGAAAACCTGTTGCCTGAGAGGCGGGTGTCTAACGGGGCCTAACCACTCTGGTGTAGAACTACACGGCTTTCTCAGCTATTTGGTCAAGTGCAATCTAGAAGGCAAGCACTACACCGTGTTTGGTTACAAAGGCAAACAAGTGCGCGATAACATTCACTCTTGGGATGTAGCCCGATTCATCCATGCCTTTATCCAAAATCCTCGACAAGGTGAGGTCTACAACTTGGGAGGCGGGCGCAACAATAGCTGCTCGATTCTAGAAGCTTTTTCCCTAGTTGAGAAAATCACGGGTCAGAAAATGGTCTATGACTATGTAGACCAAAACCGCGAAGGCGATCACATCTGTTATATCAGCGACCTGAGCAAAATTAAGTCCCATTACCCCGATTGGGATATCACGAAGAGTTTGCAAAGCATTTTTGAGGAAATCTGTCAAAGCTGGACTCAACGCCAGATTGTGAGTGTGAGGTAATTTGTAATGCTGGTTTTTGTTCAACCTTATGGACTCAACTCTCCGGGCGGCGGTCCTCGGATCTTTCGCTCTCTGCTGCAAGATTCACCCGTGCCATTTTTAAGTGTTTGCACGTCACCTCAAAGTCCACCACCTACTACGATCGCGCAAGAAATCCACTTACCCATTCGTCCTAGTTTGGGTCGAATTGAGCAAACTCGTTTAGGTCGATATTCTTATCTAATCGAGTCGCTGTTCGTCAAACAGTTTGAACAACAATTAAGCGATCTTTGTATGCAGCACCACGCAACGGGCATTCATGCGATCGCTCACTCGGTTGATTTTTGGTATGCCTACCGAGTTGCTCAACGATTGGGTCTGCCTTACTATCTAACGGTGCATGACGATCTTGCTTACGCGCTGCAAAATCGGTTAGAACAAAAATTTGGCATGGCGCATATTGGCGAAGCTTGGGCAAATGCAGCCGAGCGATTTGTGATCTCAAAAGAAATGGGGGAGGAGTATTGTCGGCGATATGGGCAGAGGTCATGGACGATCGTCACCGATGGACTCACCGACATTCCGGCGGTGGCGCTGACCCGTCCGCCTCAGCATTTAAGAGTTTACTTTATGGGAGCGATTCATCTCACCTATGAAGCAAACTTCTGTGCCTTGCTAGAAGCCCTTAATCGATTTCAGCAATCCCATTCAGATTGGTCTGTCTCGCTGACAATTCGAGGCGGAGTTCTGTTTAAACTCAACAGCCCAACCATTGCAATTAAGCTTTTGCCTTGGGGATCTCAAACAGAAGTCGCTAACGACTTAGACCAAGTAGATGCCTTGTATATGCCTTTGCCGTTTGGCAGTGAGACCGAAGCTTTCGTGAAGTATAGTCTCTCAACCAAAATGGTGACCTATTTAGGGAGTGGACTACCAATCTTGTATCACGGCCCTGCGATCGCGGCGGCAGGTCAACTTCTAAAAACACACAATGCTGCAATTCTAGCTCATTCCCTCGATCCTACAATCATCGAGCAAAGCATTGAAGCGGCCCAACCTCAGATCACGCAGATCGTTGAGAATGCACTGCAATTAGTGCGTTCTCAGTTCAGCTTAGAGGAGGTGCGATCGCGTTTTTGGAAACCCTTGCAGGCAGAAAAGGTGGCTATATGCTCCTGATCAAATCAGTTGGGTTAAGCGTTCTGCTATACGTTTTCAATTCCTTTGTTTCCCATTTTCCTAGCCATTTGCTTCGACGCTGGTTTCTGCGTCACTTCATGAAAATGAGTTTGGGGAAAAGTAGCTCAATTCACATGCGGCTGAGACTTTACACACGAGGTCAAATTAGCATCGGCGACAATTGTGTAATTGACCGCGATTGTCAACTCGACGGCAGGGGCGGGATCACGATCGGCAACAACGTCAACTTGGCACCTGAAGTCATGATTTTAACTGCCTATCATGATCCGGATAGCGAGTGTTTTGCTGGTATTGATAAACCAGTAGTGGTTGAAAATTATGCATGGATTGCGACACGAGCGCTGATTTTACCAGGAGTGACGATCGGACACCATGCGATCGTTGCTGCTGGTTCGGTCGTGACGAAAGATGTTTTACCTCACACGATCGTGGGTGGCAACCCAGCCCGACTGATTCGAGAGCGTAAAGGAAATCAGCAGTATCAACTAAACCATAGTCGCCTATTTCACTAGCTCGTTTGTGAGATCAAGAAATAGTTTTGTAACCTACCCCAATTCTAAAGATGGATTATGGACAAGATGAAACGACGTTTTAGCAAAAATCCCCTTACCCCTGAACTTTGTGAGCTTGTGAAACCCCTAATTCAGGTGTTGCCCGCAGGTCGAGGCACCGTGTTGCGTTGGCTAGGAGGAGTAAACTCTGACGCATCTTTATGGCAAGACAAAAAGCAGTATCGAACTTTTTATGATCGAGCCATTGATGCATACATTTGTGCAGACGTGGCAGATTTTAGCGGGCGACTTCACTACTTTACAGGGCGACATCAGGATCGACAAAACCAGTACGTAATTAAAAAGTATCTGAGGCAAGGAGATACTTTCGTAGATATTGGTTCAAATGTTGGGGTTCACACGATTTTGGCTGCTCAGATTGTTGGAGCAAGTGGGCAGGTTTATGCGTTTGAACCGCAGAAAAAGTTAGTTGAAATCATTCAAGCACAGCTAGTGATCAATAAACTAAAAAACGTCCATCTCTACTGGATGGGGCTAGGCGACGAACGCTCTGAACTCGTGCTCAGTAATCCTCTAGATTTCAATACAGGCACAGCAACCTTCAGACCGATTGTAGAATCTGAGCAGCACATCGATCGAGTTCAAGTTGAGCGTGGTGAAGACATTCTACCAGACTTGTCTGAGTCTAGAGTGCTCATAAAAATAGATGTTGAGGGTTTTGAGTTTAGGGTACTCAAAGGCTTGGAAAAACTTCTCAGCAGTCAGAAGATAGCTCTATTGGTAGAAGTTACCGATACCTGGTTACGAGAATTGGGATCATCAGCTTCCGAAGTCCATTGTTTATTAAAAAGCTATGGCTTTCGACCCTACTTAATTGAAAAAGCTGGATTTGGTTCTTATCGATTTGAAGAATCTACATCTGCTCTTAATCATCAGCATGACGTTTTATTTGTCAAACCAGAGTTCTTAAGCTCTATCTCATCATGAAGAATGTAACCTGTACAATTTCAATCGGTTTCTGGGAGCAAGAGTTGAGGTAGTTTTTATGAGTTCATTCAGCCCGCTTGTTTCTATCTGCATCCCAACTTATCAACGCCCTGACTTGCTGCATCAAGCAATCACGTCCTGCTTTGCTCAAACCTATTCAGAAATTGAAATAATTGTCTGCGATGATTCTAAGGATGATGCCTCTAAGCAGATGGTTCAGGGTTTAAACAAGTCAGAAAAAATCCGGTATTACCAAAATCGACCCGCTCTCGGACAAGCAGGAAACGTCAATCGATTATTTGATTTAGCACAAGGCGATCGCCTGGTTTTGCTGCATGACGATGATCTCCTGCTCCCCAATGCAGTTCAATCGATGTCAGACTGCTGGATCGATCATCCTAATTTGGTCGCCTGTTTCGGCAAACAGTCTGTCATCAACATGGCAGGTGAAGTGCTGCAAATGCCGTCTCAAAATCTGAATGACGGGTATTATCGCACTGATCAATATGCAGGATTGCAACCTTCTGCACTTTGGTCAGCGTTGGTTGCTCAATTTCCTAATGATGGCTACATGATTCTTACTGAGGTGGCAAAAACAATTCGCTATCGCGATACGGCGGATGTTGAAGATGTGTGTGACTACGATTTCAGCTTAAGAATCGCTGCTGCCCATACACCGTTTTTCTTCCTCAACCAATACACTGCAATGTACCGATTGACAGAAAGGGCTGTCTCTACGGGTAACAACCATAGTAATTTGGTTTATCAATTAATTGAGGCGCTCGATCTGCCCGAAAATCTTGAAGGAGTGCGTCAAGAGCTTCTTGAGCGTTATGCAAGTTCAGCAATTAACCGATGGTTGACGATTTCTGATAAAGCATCGGCCTACCGTGTTTACACCTCAAGTTCCTATCCCTGGTCGAAGCGTCTTTCGCTACGAGGGTTGACTCAGGCAATTTTGCTGGCTTGCCCCAACTTATTAAATCGCCTGTTGATCGACCAATTGAAAGGCAAGCAGTTGACTCCTTTTAAAGCTTAGTGGGGACGTGATGACCATCATTTCGATTGTGCCTCGCCTGCCACCCGCGATCGATGGTATTGGCGATTACGCATTTTGTTTAGCGAGACGAATAGAGCAAGACTTTGGAATTAAAACGCACTTTATTGTTGGAGATTGTGACTGGAGAGACATAGAGCCACTGGCTAATTTTTCAGTTGAGACGTTGAGCGATCGTTCTGCCAAGACGCTTCAAACTGCCTTGCTCAATCATCCACCAACCACCCCAGTCTTCCTGCATTACGTCAACTATGGCTACGCAAAACGTGGGTGTCCATGGTGGCTGATTGATGGGCTAGAGAACTGGAAGCAACAGGCTCCTGATATGCTGTTAATCACGATGTTTCATGAACTGATTGCCACTGAGCCGCCTTGGAGGTCAGGGTTTTGGCTGGCCCCAATTCATCAACAGTTGGCAAGTCGCGTCGCATGTTTGAGCGATCGCTGCATCACCAGTGCAGAACAATATGCAAGAACCTTGCAAACACTCAGCCAACAAAAACACGTTGACATCCCCTGTCTTCCAGTGTTTTCTGGCATTGCTGAACCTCAATCTGTTCTGCCTCTCTCAGCCCGTAAGAAGCAGCTTGTGATTTTTGGGCAAGCCGGAAACCGACGGCGCGTCTATCGTCATTCTCAATCGGTGCTGCATCAGATCTGCAATCGTTTGCAGATTGAGGAGATTTTGGATATCGGAATGCCAACTGGATTAGAGTTATCCACGATTGGTACCGTTCCTATCACGGCGTTAGGGAAACGACCCACCGAAGAAATCAGTGAGATTTTGTCAACCTCGATCGCAGGGTTTTTGCACTACTACAGTGGGCGTTTAGCCAAATCCACCATTTTTGCTGCCTATTGCGCTCACGGTTTACTGCCTATCTGCCATCGTCCTCATCCTGACAGTGATGGATTGCAAGCAGGACAACAGTATTGGACTTTAGACGTGGGTGTCTCTAGCTCAAGTGCTTTACAAGCGGTTGCAGACAGTGCCTACGGCTGGTATCAAACTCACCAGCTATCCACTCAAGCAAAAACTTTTGCGGATTGTTTCGCAACCCGATCGTTAGACAACAGCAACATTTAATCAGGTTCGCATCCACGCATGAATCATAAAACCGCAACCCTCTACAAACGTCCCTCAGCTTTCGCCGCGATCGGCTTAGAGCCTGCGGCCGCTTGGGCTATAATCCTAGCGTTTGTCTTGTTTACAAGCGTGTGTGTTTTCGCGCATCTAGGGAGTGTTCTGCGATTCAGTTATCCGTTAGGAGCCTTGCTCGTTGCGTTTCTGCTGCATCAGAAATATCCAATCCTCTACCTCGGTTTTTCATGGTGGCTCTGGTTTCTGACTCCTTGTGTGAGTCGTATATCTGACTTCTACGCAGGTCAGTTTGATGAGACTCGTCTGGTTCTATTAGCGCCCTACTTAGCAGTTTTGGTGATCCTCCCGCCGCTGCTACAACAGCTTCCAAAACTGTGTCGAGGAGACACGGTTCCTTATATATTGATGCTTGTTGGAATTGCCTACAGTTTTGGCATTGGAGCCGTTAATGGCTCACTGTTTAGCGTGGCAAAAACTGGGTTAGATTGGCTAATTCCAGTTCTATTTAGTTTCTATTTAGTTTTACATTGGCAGAACTATCCTGAATATCGAAAAAACACTCAAAGGGTCTTCTTTTGGGGCGTTTTGGTGACAGGTGTTTATGGAATTATTCAATATACGAGTATGCCCGCTTGGGACACGTTCTGGCTATCAGCCGTCATTGAAAAAGGTGCTGGCTCTTTCGGCAGTATTGACAATGAGGAGGTTCGATTATTCAGCACGATGAACTCACCCGGCCCCTTCGCTGTCTGGATGATGGCAGGGCTACTGATGATGCTAAGTGGACAAGGCGCTCAAGGGGTTCTGCAAATTCCCGCTTCCATAGCAGGGTACTTGAGTTTTATGTTGACGTTAGTCCGTTCTGCCTGGGGTGGGTGGATGTTTGGCTTAGTGGCATTGGGCACCTCCCTTAGCCCCAAATTTCAGTTGCGGTTAATTCTGATCGTCTTTGTCCTTGCGCTTGCAGTGATTCCCTTAACGACTATGGAACCCTTCGCGGAGGCGATCAACAGTCGCATAGACACTTTGTCTGACCTAGACAACGATACGAGTGCTCAAGTCCGCAGGGCAACCTATGAGGGATTGTTGAGTCAGGCTTCATCTAGTTTAACTGGATATGGAACGGGTGTTATACCAACTTACGATAGCGCCATTTTGGATCTGCTGTTCACCTTTGGTTGGATTGGCATGGTTTTTTATGGTGGAGGGTTGCTCTTACTGCTCCTCCGGTTATTTAAGGGGAATAAAGGTCGATCGGATTCCTTTACAAGCACGATTCGCGCGATCGTCCTAGCTATGTGTCTACAGCTAGTGTTTGGAAATGTCTTAGTGAGGGAGTCTGGAATTATTTTCTGGGGCTTCGTTGGTTTGGGTGTGGCTTCCCAAAAATATTACGACCATCAAACAGAAGGGAGTTAACGATGAAAATTGCAATGACTCATGTCGATTTACCCAATGAAGCAAAAGGAGGTGTTGCGGCTCAGTCTCACTATCTAGCTAATGTTCTGGTAGATCAGGGACACGAGGTAACAATGTTCACCTTTAGTCCTGTTTATGACGAGTGTCGTTATCAGGTGCATCAATATGCGATCCCTACGGCTATAAGACGACTGCGCCTACAATCATTTTTTTTCGCGGCTTGTCTTGCTCAAACTGACTTTTCTGAATTTGATATTGTCCATACTCACGGCGATAACTATCTGCTTTTTAGTTGCCATCCTCACTTACGGACGTTTCACGGTTCTGCGATCGATGAGGCAAAACATGCAGTCCGGCTGCGTCGTCGCATCTATCAAACTGTCATTGCCGGGTTAGAACAGGTGGGTTCGTGGGTTGCAGATGCCAACATCGGGGTGTCAAGGGCAACCCAGAGGCGCATTCCTGCTGTTTCGATGATCATTCCCTGTGGAGTGGATCTCTCTCGATTTCGCCCAGGTGAAAAGGCAGATTATCCTTGTGTTCTATTTGTAGGCACTGTGGGAGGACGCAAACGAGGTGCGTTTTTGGCAGACATCTTTGTGAGAGAGGTGCGATCGCGCTTTCCCAATGCAGAACTTTGGACTGTGGCAGACCAGCCGATTCAAGGCGAGGGGGTTGTTAATTTTGGCAAGGTTCCGCTCGAAAAAATTTGTGAGCTTTATCAGCGAGCCTGGGTGTTTTGTATGCCAAGCACTTATGAGGGGTTTGGTGTTCCTTACATAGAGGCAATGGCATCTGGAACTGCGGTGGTTGCCAGCCCAAATCTTGGCGCGTGTGAAGTGTTAGACGACGGTCAGTATGGAGTGTTGGCAGCAGACTCTGCGCTAGGTGAGCAGATTAATGATTTATTAGCAAATGAAACACTCCGATCTTCCTATGTAGCTAAGGGACTTTTGCGGGCTGAAGCGTTTGATTGGCAAGAGATCACTAAGCAGTATGAGGACATCTATCTGACGGCGATCGCTAAGTCAATGCAAAGTAAGCGTATTTAGCAAACACAGAAGTTGTTGTTGGGTATTTTGAACTACTTTTACGGCGTTTGTCTCGATCCTGCTGCCTTCTACCCTTTCAATCAGGCTGTATCACTGCCGTCAAATTGCGTGCTAAGGTCTCAAATTCCATTATTGCAGTGTATCAAATATGCTAAACACACTCCAGATCGGTATGGATTGGTTCCCTGAGCAAACTGGAGGACTCAATCGGTTTTACTATGACTGTACCCGCCACCTGCCCGCCGCCGGAATCAAAATGCGTGGTTTAGTTACGGGTTCAGACCAGGTTTTTCGAGAGTCTCACGGACAGATTCAAGTGTTTGCTCCGCAGCAGGTTTCGTTGCTGAAGCGTTGGCAAGGTCTACGATCGGCGGTGCAACAGGTGCTCAAAGAAGAAGATTTGCCTTTGGTCGTGTCGCATTTTGCGCTCTACGGGTTTCCCATTCTAAATTTAATTGGCGATCGTCCTTTAGTTGTTCATTTTCACGGACCGTGGGCGTTAGAAAGCCAGGTTGAAGGCTATTCCACTGTCAATACCTGGTTAAAGAAAACGTTAGAGCAAAAGTATTACCAACGTGCGAGTAAGCTAATTGTGCTTTCTACAGCGTTTCGTGATCTGTTGCATCAGTCCTATCAGATCCCCTACGATCGCATTCACGTTGTGCCACCTGGGGTCGATCTCGATCGCTTTGCGTTTAGCGATTCTAAATCAGAGGCGCGACTAAAACTTGGCTGGGAGTGCGATCGTCCGATTCTCTTTGCCACACGGCGACTCAAAAAACGTATGGGGCTAGAAAATTTGGTGAGCGCAATGCAGACGGTGCGACAACACCACCCAGATGCTTTGTTGCTGATTGCTGGGAAGGGAGAATTAGCAGAAACGCTACATCAGCAAATTGAATCTCTCGATTTAACCAATCACGTTCGATTGTTGGGGTTTGTCCCTGACGAACAGCTTGCACTGGCTTACCGGGCGGCTGATTTTTCGGTGGTGCCGACGCTTTCACTCGAAGGGTTTGGCTTAATCATGATCGAGTCTTTGGCATCGGGAACGCCTGTCATCGGCACACCTGTTGGAGCGATTCCAGAAGTGTTGCGTCCATTGTCTGCTGACCTGATGTTTGAGGGTTCTTCTACTGAACACCTGGCGCAAGGGCTGCTAGAAATTTTATCGGGTCAGCGATCGCTGCCTGATGCTGAGGCTTGCAGAGCCTATGTCAGAGATCACTATGCCTGGTCTGTAGTGGCTCAACAGATTAAAGTAGTCTACAGCAGTGCGCTTTCCGATCGAGTCCCATCTCTCGCGATCGGCGCGTCTCCTGAGACTAAAATCGTTTATTAGATACTTTCAGTGACGCTCATGAAGATTCTATTTTTAGACCACAGTGGGGTTTTAGGAGGTGCGGAACTCTCTCTGCTCGATATTGCTCGTTATCATCGGGATCATTGTCTGGTGGGGCTGATGGCCGAGGGCCCGTTCAAAACTCTATTAGAGCAAGAGCGCGTTCCGGTACAGGTGCTAACCAATCAATCGATCGCCGTTCAGCGAGACAGCAGTCTTTGGCAAAGTTTCAGCAATTTGCGACAGCTATTTCCTTTGATCGTTAAGATCGCGCAACTGAGTCGAGACTATGACGTGATTTGCACCAACACGCAAAAATCAATGGTGATTGGCGCGATCGCGAATCTGATTAGCCGTCGCCCTCTAGTTCACTATTTACGAGACATTCTCTCAGCCGATCACTTCAGTCAGGCAAATTTGCGGATTGTGGTTACGATCGCCAATGTCTGTGCGACAAAAGTGATCACCAATTCTAAAGCAACTCAAGCTGCGTTTGTAGCCGCAGGGGGCAGGGCTGAATTAACCGAAGTGATTTACAACGGGTTTCTGCCAGAACGGTTTAAGACCTCACCCACCCAGACTACACAACTCCGACAACAGCTTGGCTTAGAAGGGCGGTTTGTCGTCGGTAATTTTAGCCGCTTGTCTCCCTGGAAGGGGCAACACGTTTTGCTAGAAGCTTTGACGCACTGTCCTAACAATGTGGTAGCTCTGTTGGTGGGCGATGCGCTGTTTGGTGAACAGGAATATGTGGATCGCCTCCATCAACAAGTTGCAGAGTTGGGGCTGCACGATCGCGTCAAGTTTCTCGGCTTTCGGGCAGATGTGTCTGAGCTAATGAGTGCTTGCGATTTGGTTGCTCACACGTCAACTTCACCCGAACCGTTTGGTCGGGTGATTGTGGAAGCGATGCTGTGTCAACGCCCGATCGTGGCAACCGCAGCCGGAGGAGTCTTGGAACTGATCGAATCGAATCTAACGGGGTGGTTAGTGCCAGCGAATGATGCGGTGAAATTAGCGCATGTGATTAACGAGTGTCAAATTCATCCAGAAGCGGCGGCGGCGATCGCTCAACGTGCATACCAGCATGCAAGTCAAGCTTTTCACCTGGATGGAACTTGTCAGAAATTTGCCCAACTTTTAGCAAGCTTGGTGATAGAGGATCTGTCTCCTTATGACAAATTGAGCAATGGAGCAAAAATTCTCTAATAAATCCGCGATTTGGCGGTTTCTTGCTTCTGTCTCTCTTAAAATTAAAGTTAAAGCGTTATTTCTTAAATCCTTTTCACTACCCAAAAAGCCTACGTTATGAAGATTTTATTCTTAGACCATAGTGGAGTATTGGGAGGCGCAGAACTGTTTCTACTCGATATTGCTCGACAGTACCGAGATTCTTGCTTAGTTGCGCTGATGGCAGAAGGTTCGTTCCAGGCCCGTCTAGAGCAAGAACAAATTCCGGTGCGGGTGTTGAGCAAACAAGCGATCAGGGTGAACCGAGGCAGTAACGCTTGGCAAAGTTTTACGAGCTTGAAGCAAATTGTGCCTTTAGTTTTGGAGGTGTTGAAGCTGAGTCGAGACTATGATGTGATTTGCACCAATACAGCAAAAGCGCTGGTTGTGGGAACGATCGCGAGTTTTCTCAGCCGCCGTCCGTTGGTGCATTGTTTGCACGATATTCTCACTGCGGAACATTTCAGCCTAATTAACTTCCGACTAGTTCCTATTTTGACCAATTGGTTTGCGGAGCGAGTGATTGCCAACTCAAAAGCAACACAAACGGCTTTTGTGGCGGCAGGCGGTAAGACAGAACTCACAGAAGTGATTTACAACGGTTTTTTGCCAGAGCGATTTCAACAGTCACCCGAAAATGCAACACAGTTACGGCAGCAGCTTCGACTGGAAGGGCGGTTTGTCGTCGGTAGTTTTAGCCGCTTGTCTCCCTGGAAGGGGCAACACGTTTTGCTAGAAGCTTTGACGCACTGTCCTAACAATGTGGTAGCTCTGTTGGTGGGCGATGCGCTGTTTGGTGAACAGGAATATGTGGATCGCCTCCATCAACAAGTTGCAGAGTTGGGGCTGCACGATCGCGTCAAGTTTCTCGGCTTTCGGGCAGATGTGTCTGAGCTAATGAGTGCTTGCGATTTGGTTGCTCACACGTCAACTTCACCCGAACCGTTTGGTCGGGTGATTGTGGAAGCGATGCTGTGTCAACGCCCGATCGTGGCAACTGCCGCCGGGGGTGTGGTGGAGTTGATTGAGCCGGGGGCGACTGGGTGGTTGGTGCCGGGCAATAATGCTGAAAAGTTGGCTGAGGTGATCAATGAGTGCTATGCCGATCCCGATCTGGCGGCGGCGATCGCTCAACGTGCCTACCAGCATGCAAGTCAAGCTTTTCACCTGGATGGAACTTGTCAAAAAGTTGCCCAAGTTTTAGAGCGTGTGGTGGCTGATCAAGCGTTAACACCGATCCAAACTGGCACAGTTTTGTAAGCTATTGTGCTTACGTCAGTGAAATTGTGTGAACTAACAGTAAAGTCCTTTAGCAGGTGATGCCAAACCCGGTGAGATTGCCTAATATGTTAGGAGATGCGTGTCATAGACAAAAGTGACACAATCAGGGAAAGCAACTAGTTTACCTGGTGCTTACACCTAAGACGATAAAAGTTTTTAAGAAATCAGGGCTAACGTGCATTTCCAGGCTACCAGCATCGGAAGACTCTCGACTCAGGCTGGAGCAAACAATGGCAACATTAAACGCGATTGTTTTTTGCTCATCTTTTACTCAAAGATTTCCAGCCCTGTCTTGAGAGCGGTAGCCTACTAGGTTCTGTTCAGACTGCTTCCGAATGAACGCCCCTAAACGTTAGTAGGTTAAATCAATGAAATCAAAGACAATGTTTTTCGGGGCAGCCGCGACCGCGATCGCCCTATCTGCTGCCACAGTTTCGGCATCCCCCGCTCAAGCCCTTAGCATCACTCCTGGTAGCGTTCTCAGCATTAGTGGAAATGTTCAAGCTAATCCCAACAACACTGCCCCAACTCAGTTTGAATTCTCCTCTGTCGCAGGCAATCTGCTAAAGACTACGATCGGTGCTAGTAGCAATGGTAGCTTTGCTGGCTTGGGCGGAACCGAGCCTTCAATTCAAAACCTCACTTTAAGCGCGCTTGGAGGTAACCTCTTCAGTAGTGCTCCAGTGACTAACTTCATCACCAACATTGGAGGAGGCATCAGCTTCGATCTCACAAAGTTCATTTACAACAATAGTACTTCGAGTGCAACTTTTGAAGGATTCTTTAGAAGTGGTGCTGACTCCATTGCTGCGAAGGGTGGTCTGTTCACGTCTCAGCTAACTAACTTTAACCCTGCCACCTATTCTGCATCAATTGTTGCAATTCCAACGCCTGCACTGTTGCCAGGGTTGATTGGTTTAGGTATGGGTATGCTCCGCAAGCGCAAGAAAGAGATGGCAGCAGCGAACGCTGAAGCCTAGTCTTTTGTGCCATTGGCACCGAGTTGAAAACTCGTCTGCTAGTTAAGGATCGTGAGTCAAATAAAACTGCACATTGTTCGGGCTACGTTTTAGCCTTTCGCCCTCATCCCCTAACCCCTTCTCCCCTAGGAGAAGGGGAACCAGAATCTTACTCCCTCTCCTTGGGGAGAGGGTTGGGGTGAGGGCAAATCCGGGTCTTATTTAACCCGTGTTCCTTAAACACCACGATCGAGCCAGGAGTCAGACACTTCACAGACGCATTCATTGTTGCCTTTCTGAAGCGTCTGCTCCTCGATCGTTCATGGTCAGATGTTGAGTTTTGGCGTTTCTTCAAGTTTTCCATAAGTATCCGGTTTGTCTCTCAACGGGTTGAATTAAGCTCCTATCTAGTATTGAATGAGTTGTTGTAACTTCTATGACCACAGTTTCTTCTCAAAGTTTTGCCCCTGCTTATAGCTCTACAGGGTTGTGTCGCATTGTCGGGGTCGCCTGCATTGCCGGATTCATTTTCGATGTGTTAGCGCTAGTGATTCCGCCTGCATTTGGAAATATTGAGTGGCGGCTTTCTTTGTTTCAGCAGGTTGGTGATCGCAGCATTATTCTACTGTTTGGTTTAGCGCTGCTGATGTATGGCAGCTTAGAATCGCGACGTTTACGCAAGCGGTTAGCGATCGCCTGTCTGATTCTGGGCGTTTTGTTCAATCTTGCCTGTGTGCTGGTGATTCGCGACGGGCTGGCTTTTCAAGAGAGAGCAGTCAACACGATTAGCGCTCAAGCCTCAACGCTGCAAAATCAAATTCAAGCAGTCCAGCCTGGCTCAGTGCAGGGCAAAGTCAAAGTCACCCCAGAAGACATCCAAAAAGCCTCTCAAGCCTTGACACAACAAGCTTCCACACTCAAACAAAATGCCAAAACTGGAATTGTCAAAACCAGCCTTTCGAGCATTGGCAACTTAGTGATTGTCGGCATAGCACTCATTGGCTTGGGGCAATATGGCAATCGTCCATCTAAAGCTTAATCAATCAGAAGTCGCTGCCGGGGCAACCCAACCTTGGGGGAAGATCTTTGGACGATCGCCCCTCAACAATTGGTTGCAATTAGACGATCGCCATAGTGAACACCTATCAGGTTATGATCCAGCAAAAAATTCAACGAGGCGTTGTTCGGCTAGCCCAATTTAGTTCCTGCACGCCTCATCATCGCATCGTTACCTTTGGTCTGTTGATGGGGCTGTTTTATCTACCCGATTGGCTCAAGGTTGCAGTCGATACATGCCTACATGGGTCGTCAAACATCCTCTTTAATCTTGGCTTTCTCTATTTGGGACTCGACCATTTATGGAAACACCGCAAATCGGTGAACCGCATGGTGGTTTCTGATGAAGAGCGGCTGACGGGCTATCTCATTATTTTTGGGAGTGCCGCGCTCTTTCCGGTTTGCTTCTCATCGGTTTCGCTAAGAGCGCTCCTCTGGGCAGTGATTTTGATTGGCATTGCCTATAGCTCTTGGGGCATTCGTTTTTTCAAAATCTATGCTGTTCAAAGTATTCTCATTTTAGTTAGCCTTTACCCAGATTGGACTTACGCGCTCCGAGAGGTTTGGAAAATGATCACTCCCGCTCACTATCTCGAAAATTTGATGGCTTGGGCGGGTAGCTTGGCACTGCAAGCGATCGGACAACCTGCGATCGCAAAAGAATTCATCATTGAGTTGCCAGCCGGAGCCGTGCAGATTGGGTTTGTGTGCAATGGGTTTGAGATGGCGGTGACGATGGCGGGGGCAAGCTTGCTGATGGGGCTGTGGCTCAAGCAAAGTCGCCTGAACACGATCGCGATGGTCGTGGTTGGCGTGATGTTAGCCCTGATTTTCAACATTCCTCGAATTATGCTGTTGACGATCGCGTCGGTTTATTGGGGCAAAGATTCGTTTGATTTCTGGCACGGCACCTGGGGCGGACAGATCTTCTCGACGATTTTGTTCACGGTCTACTACTACTTAGTAATGTGGATTATGAATCAACAAACTGTAAAAGAGTAGATAGAGGGCACGACATATCGTGCCCCTACCCCACGCGCCCTTCCTGCACGGGCATGGCATTGTCCCTTATGCGGATCTGTCACCTAAAATTAATTAGTATCACTTAAAATTAATTAACCTGAGTTCGGGATAAGAAATCGCCAGAAGTCCTGATTTTCCGTGCCTTGCTGCTATGCTCCACATCAGGCTCTTGTCAATAAGCCTCACAATTGAGAATATTCTTAATAGTAGGACTTATTGAGAAAAGATTACTAGCTGGTTGTTTGGCTCAAGCTACTTGCAGTGGGGATTTCAGCCTTCGGCTTAACCCGAACTCAGGTTAATTAGTATCACCTAAAATTGCACTGCACGTCAGGCGATCGTCTACTAAAAATCAATCGCACAAATTACGATCGCTGTTGGGGTGACTTTGCAAATAGTTTTGCAGTCGATCGCAGCCTTGCTTTAACAGGTCGTCTAAATCTAAGTTCGACAAAACTACGCCTTGACGATCGCTGCTGCTGATCAGAGTTTTGCCATCGGCGCTGAAGTTAACGCTTTGAATGCGATCGCCCTGTCCGCTCAAGGTTTTGAGTAGCGAACCATTTTGGGTATCCCAAAGTTTGAGGGTCGTGTCGGCGCTACCAGACGCAAGAATTTGGCTATCTGGGCTAAAGCTAAGGCTGGTGACTCCATCACTGTGCCCGGTGAGTGTCTGGCTGGGAGTGGCTTCTTTGTTAGGTGTGACATCGCCAAGTGTCCAAAGTTTGATGGTGTTGTCCCAACTGCCAGACGCGATCGAGTGTCCATCTGGGCTAAAGGCGATCGCCGCGATCGCGAGTTGATGTCGTCCGACTACGATCGACGCGGTGCTGTCTGGATACCAAAGTCTGAGGGTGTTGTCATAGCCTCCAGATGCGAGGAGTCGCCCATCTGGGCTAAAGCGCACGGCGGTGATTTCGTCGTCGTGTCCTTTGAGAGTGCCTGAGAGTGAGCCGTTTGCAACATTCCAGAGTTTGATGGTTTTGTCGGCGCTGCCAGATGCCAAGAGTTTGCTGTCGTTGCGGAAGCTGAGAGCGGTGACACGATCGCGATGTCCTGTTAGCGTTCTGATTCGCGATCCGTCTGTAACATTCCAAAGTTTGATGGTTTTATCGGCGCTGGCAGAGGCTAAGATGCCATCAGGACTGAACTCTACCGCCGTAATGGTGGAGGTGTGTCCTTTTAAGACGATCGCTAATGGTTGAATGGTTCCGTTGCTTCGCCTCCAAAGCTGAATGGTTTTGTCATTGACTGCGGCGATCGTTTGACCATCTGGGCTAAGACTGGTGACAGACAATCCACTGTTGAGTGGCTTAAGGTTAGAGACACTCCAAAGCCTGGCGGTTTTGTCGGTGCTGGCAGTCATCAAAATGGCTCCATCTGGGCTAAAGCGAATCCGGGTAATCTCGTCCGAGTGGGCGGCGGTTCCTTCATTGCGCGAGGTGCTGATCGTGTGCAGCAAGGCTCCATCTAAGCTCCAAAAGTTAACGGTGCCATCTGCTCCAGCCGTCGCCAGCGTTTTTCCTTGAGGATGAAAGCGAACGTCATTTACTTGATCGAGATGTCCTTCAAATGTTTGTAATAACTGCCCGGTGAGTGACCAAAGTTTTGCCGTTTTGTCTGCGCTGGCAGTAGCGATTAGTTTGCCATCAGGACTGAATGTGGTGGCGGTGATGCGATCGCGATGCCCCATAAAACTTTTCAGTAACCGATCATTTTTGCCGTCAATTTGCCAGAGTTTGACGGTGCCATCTTCTCCGGCAGATACTAAGATTTTGCCATTAGGACTAAAACGAATGCTGTTCACCCAGCCTTTGTGACCTTGCAATGTTTGGATTGGGATGTTGCGATCGAGTCGCCAAAGTTTAATCGTGCCGTCTCGACTCGCGCTGGCTAATAATCGACTGTCAGGGCTAAACTGAACATCGGTTGTCCAGTCTTGATGTCCACTAAAGATTTTTAATAATTTTCCGTTTTGATTCCACAGTTTGATTGTTTTGTCTGCGCTTGCAGTTGCTAAAGTTTTGCTATTCGGACTGAAGACGACTGTGTTAATGCGTTCCTGGTTTTCTATGTTTCTAATCCAGGTGCCATCATCTCGCCATAGTTTTATAGTTTTATCGTTGCTTGCTGTAGCGATTAGTTTTCCATCGTTACTAATATTGATATCGTTAACTTTCTGGCTATGTCTCTCTAGTCGGTTGAGTTCTTGAGTGTGAGCAAGTGCTTGTTGCAGTGTAGTGATCGCCTCGATGCGAGAGTCAATCGCAATCGGATTCCAGACCCGATCGATTTGTTTGATTTGCCGTCCTGCTTTGACTCCTGCAATCAATGATTCTAGCTGATGGTTAGACGATAGCAGCGCGTCAGATGAGGCAGCTAAAGCTTCGATTGTTCGGAGTTGGGCACTGCGCTGCTGCCAATAGGCAAATCCTGCTAATCCACAGGCGGCGATGCCTAATGACCCAATCACGATCGCTGTTATCTGTGCTTTGCGGAGTCTGCGTTTGATTTCATTCTGTTCGCGTTGGCGCTCGTTAAAACAGGCTTCAATAAATCGCTGCGTATCTGCCGGAAGCTCGTCGGTGTATTTGACATAGAGTTCTTCGGCTTGGGCCAGTCGAATGCCTCGCAACAAAAAATCGGGTTGTCGATCGCTCTGCTTCCAGTGCAGGGCAGCTTGCTCGATTTGACGCTGCGATCGCAGTCGATTACGATTTTCTTCTAACCACCAGCGCAGGGTAGACCAATAGCGAATTAGGATTTCGTGGGCCACCTCGATCGAAACGTCGGTGAAAGAAGTGTCAAGCGTGAAGTCGGGGTTCTGTGGCGGTGCTCCTTTGCTGTGTGCGTCTAATTCATCGAGTCCGATGACGATCAGTTTGGCGGTTGCGAGGGCTTGAAGAGTGCGATCGACCAATTCTACCGGATATTTCTTCACTACCAAATCGGCTTTAGACACCCGACGACGAGTATCTTCGGTGCCTTCTCCTAGCTGCGTGAGTGATAAGAAAATCCAACGAGCGCAGGCTTGAGCATCCGCCTCTAAACTGTCATAAACCGCTTGGGCTTTCCGTTCTAATGCGCCCCGCAATCCGCCAATTTGTTGCTGATAAGCTTGTAGAGTTAGTGTGCCCGATCGACGTTGTTGCCACAGTTGTTCTAATACAAATTCTAATAAGGGCAAGTCTCCGGCACTGTGGTCAAGTTCTTGCAAAAGGACTTCGACTAACCCCGATTCGACCTGCAATCCGACTTGTTCGGCAGGACGAAGGATCACTTCACGGTAATCATTTTCGGTCAAATAAGGCGGTACTAAAACGCTCGATCGCTGCAAAATAAGCGCCAGTTCAGGAATTTCTAAACAGGGCGAAATGAAGTCTGCACGGAGCGTCAGGATTAACTTAAAGCGATCGCTGGCATAGTTCACAGCACCCAAAATTAGATCTAAAAATTGTTGGCGATCGTCAGTTGCTGCTAGAGTAAATAGTTCCTCAAATTGATCGATCACGAGAACAACTACAGGTTCGGGGCGCGATCGTAGCCAATAAACAAAGCCTTCTGTCCCTTGGTGCAAGATGCCTTCAATTTGCTGCTGTTGAAGAGTTTTTTCTTTCTCGGTGCCAGCGTCTACTAGTCTACGAGAAAGGGCTTCTAAAGGGCGATCGCCCGGACGCATTTGCCCAATCCACCACTGCTCACTGCTGGGAACTTGCTTTCCTTGTCGCAGTTGCGCGATTAATCCGGCTTGTACGATCGAAGATTTGCCACTTCCCGATGCGCCGACCACTGCCAAATAAGATTGGTGACTGACTTCTTGAATCAACTTGCGAGTCAGACCTTCTCGTCCGTAGAAGTATTTAGAATCATCTTCTGAAAACGCCCTCAACCCCATATAGGGGCAGAGTCCCAGGTCAAAGCCTGCGGTTTCAGGGCTGCGCGATCCAACTCGTCCGGGCAACACTTCGATCACGCCTTGGGCACCTGACAACCAAACGTGTAGCGGCAATTCTCCTGCTAATGCGATTTGAAGTTGCGCGATCCAACCTGCGGCAGGAAGACCGATTTGACGATCGCCCACTTTCAACGTTTCTAACAAGATTTGAGCAAATTTTTCGGATTCTGTTGCCGGAGAAGCTGCCGCGATCAGGCATTGTCCTTGGTTGTTGCCGAGTTGCAACTCTTCAACCCACTCCGTCAGAGAAGTTGCGCCGGGGCAGTCTAACACCACAATTTGTTGTGCCATTTGAGAGCGACGTAATTCTTGCCGCAGCCACGATCGAGCAATCCGAGTGCCATCGCCTAGAATTAGCCAAGAATCGCCTTCGGTGGTTTCTTCGATCCGTCCCCGCAAGTAGAGTAGAGCAGTGGTGGAAAGCCTGGGGAGAGGTTCCGCAGATTTTAGGCAGGTTTGAATCGCCTCACGCACGGCTGACCAATCTTTGCCCGGTTGGGGATAATAGTCCAAATCAAAGCCGCCTGCGTTGTGAAGTACCTTACTTAAACTCAGCGTGGTTTGCTGGCTAGGAAGTCCTTCAATCACCAACGCTTGACGGGGATTTTGAGGAGAAATCGCTGCCGATCGTACGCCTAAAATCAATTCACCAATGCCCTCAACAATGCGTTTTGGCGTTTGCATTGGATACTCAATTTGAAGCTGAGTGTCGCCGCGACTGCGCTTTTGTTGATTGATTAATCGCAGTTGTTGATTGGTTTTATCGATATATTGCAGCGTTTGGTGATAGACATATTTATAAAGTCCGTCTGCCTCGATCGTGCCCTGAGCGTCTGCCGCCTCACCGCGCAAACCCCGCATCAGAAAGTAAGTAAACACCCCATGTCCCAATTCGGGGAACTCCCAAGATTGTTGAGCACGATCGCACGACAACAGCGCATAAAACCCCTGACTTTGAGCGGCACGTTGTCCCAACACGTTCATCATTTGGGCGGTGGGATTCGACAATATCGACTGTCCTTTCGCACTTCTTAGCGTCATGCCTCCACTGTGGCAAGCATCTAGCCAAATCACTTGCTGACGGGCGGCACATTGCCCCAACAAATTCAACAATTCTGCAACCGCGAACCCCGTTTCTAACAAGCGATCTTTCTGAGTATCTGCCAGACACAACACTGCTTGCTGAGTCCGATCGTCTAACACGCCATGTCCCGAAAAGTAGACTAGCACAGTGTCTTGAGGCTGCGCGTCTGTGACCATCTGTTGCAGCGTTTGCCGCACCGATTCTAGTTTGGGCACGTCTGCCCCAAAATCATGATGAGTGCGAATTTCTCGTTGAGGAAACTCTTGGGTTGCCTCGGTGAGCGCATCGGCTAATCCCTGACAGTCGAGGGCAGGATATTGCAGCGAAGGTAGATGAGTATCTTGGTAGTGATTGACCCCGACCAGCAGAATCCACAGTTTGGCTTTGCCAGTTTCGAGGGAAAGGGTGGGTCGGCTAATGGCGCGGGGCATAGTCAGAGGGACAAGGGACGAAGGATGGGATTTACTTACGATCGATGCCATAAGTGTAGTCAAACAATTGAGCAACCTGGCGACGCAGACCTGCCGGAGGATAAAGTTTTGAAGTCAGCTTGGTGGTTGCATATTGGTCAGCACTAACTACAACACGACGAGCTTCGGCTTGAGAAAGTTGCCCTTGTTTAAACCCGTTGATCACCTGCTCTAAGCCTTTGCTATAGTCCATAATGTTGTGAAAATCAAACTGAGGCTGACTAGCGCTAGATTGAACAGATTCGGTTTGGGGAGCAGCGGCGATCGTGGGCAGTGAAATCGGCGCTTGTAGTGTCAACACATATACACTATCGGCAGGAAGCTGCACAATCCGAATATTTTTAGGCGATGTCATGCCACTGAGAATGCCGATCGCGCCACCAATCATCCCGCCTTGATCAAAAGCAGAAGCTTTACGTGATTCGGGAGCCGTTGCCCCCATCACCGCCCCAAATAGATTACCCAATACACCGCTATTTTCACGAGCGCGATCGGCACCGCTCTGCTGCGTAATCGTGTTACCCGGAATCACCGCACTCGCGGCTTGAATTGCCACAATCTGACCTCTAACCACAATGGATTCTGCCACAATTTTTGCGCCGCCGTTTTCTGGCTTGAGCTTGATCGTAACAGGCGTATTCATGGGTACGACTTCATTGCCTTGCAAATCCAGCAACGGCTGTGCGAGGGGCACCGTCATCGGATAGTCTTGCTTTTGCCCCACATCAACCGTTACAGCCGCCGGAAGCTTGATCACCACACCCGCCGTTTGCGGAATCATCGAACCCTGGCGAGTGGTCGTAGTCGTGGTGGTAGAGGTGCTGACGATGGCTTCAGAGGCAACCGCAGGCAGAGCAACGGGAGTGGAAACAGAGAGCAACAAAGCCAGATTTAACAGAGTGCGAACGTTCATCGGGGGTCTCCTTTGATTGGGGTGGGCTGTAACCCTTACACCTCATTAATAGGGAGCAGATTTGAGGTTTATGCAGGTTTATAGAAAATCAATGATTCCATACCCATTTGATTTATGAACCCTACAAATTCACACGAGGACGCGATCGCAATTGTCGCGCTTTAGAATGAGGGGATGAAATAGCTGTAGGGGTAGCGCCCCCGTGCCTACCCCTGACGGAGGGCAACCACGGGGGGATTGCCCTTACCACAATCATCCCTTTATTCAGCAATGCCGCAATTATTTTTAGAATAGGCATTACAACAAGAAAATAGGAGTACTCAAGGCGGTACTCCTACTTACAAACAGTGAGCGGATATCAGGACGAGATTTGAGTAGTTTCTAATTCAAATCTCACAATTTTTTAGTGTTGCGGTGTATACCATTGAGTCAGATTGTTGACAGCACCCGATCGGCGTTGAGCGTTAAACAAATCAACAGCAGTTTTGTTGTTACTATCGTTGATTTTGATTTGAGCATCGATTCCATAACGCGAGGTTGTGTTGTTCTCAGAATTCATCTCTTTCGCAGTTTTATTAGTGTCCAACGTTGTAATCACCACTGCGGCAGCAGCGTTGTTAGAATCGCAATCTTTACCAACCACTACTGTAGAAGAATCGCGGTTGTAAGAACTAGATTGGCGTGATGCACTAGCTTGATTGGAGGCGTTACCACGATTGTAAGAGCTAGAGTTGTTAGAAGCGCTAGAATCACTGCTCTGAGCTTGACCACCACCACTTGCACCAAAGATGCCGAGGATGTTAAAGCCACCGCCACCGCCATCTTTGTTACTGCTGTTGCTCGACTGACTGCTGGCATTTTTGCCCGACGCTGAGTTGTTGCTAGAAGTGGAGTTGTTGCGAGCAGAGCTAGAGCTACCGCGATTGTTTTGAGTGTTAGAGCCTAACCCCACGTCGCTGCACTGAATCTTGCCCGCCAGTTGACCAAACAGAGCCGAGTTGTCATCTGCGCGTACAGCGCTAACCGGAAGCAAAGAAGTGAACAAAGCAGAGGCGAGAACTAGAGAGCTAGAGAGTTTGACGAGTTTCATTGCATTTCTCCTTGAGGTGAGTGTGTTTGTGAGGCGTTAACCTCTTACACTCACTCATAGGGATAGCTCGATCGGGTTATGCACCCCAACCAAAAAGATTTTTTCAGGCCCCCAAACCCAGAGATACGGGATTCCGCCTTACCCCTCTCAGCCCTGCAAGTTACAATAAGTGAACCACTGTCTCAACAGTCCTAGCAGAGAGGCTTCCCATGCAATCCCCCATTTTATTAATCTCAAAAGAACTGCCCCGTTTGACCTATCAGTCTACGCCCGATCGTTTCGATGAAACTTGGGAGGCTCCGCTATCCACTCTTTTGGGATGGGGACGTGCAGCAGGTGCCGATTTTATTGAGTTTTTTCTAGAGCGCGTTAACTATATTAGCTGCATGGCAGAAGACGACGCGATCACCAGCATTTCGCCTCGCCTCTCGACGGGTGCTGGGGTGCGAGTGTTTCGCGGCAAAGCCGATTGCTATGTCAGCACCAACGATTTATCGTTCAACGGTCTGAAAGCTGCCCTTGAGAAAGGCTTATCGATCATGGGTTTGCAGCTTCCTGCCCCCAATTCTTATGTGCCAGAAATCAACCTGGAATTGCTGAGAGACTACGCCGTTAAAAAGGGCAAAGAATCATGGTTGGCTGACTGTAGCTCAATGCGTGAAATGGGTGATGTCTTGCTGGCAGCAAACGGTGAGTTAGCGACCCAAGCCCAGTTTGTGCAGTCTCGTCGCGCGGTCTACTTCCGAGATTGGCAAGAAGTTTTGGTTGCCTCTAGCGATGGCACGTTTGCGCGAGACATTCGCTTATCGCAATCCGTCGGGTATAGCCTGCTGTGTGCTGACGGCGCTCAACGATCGTCGATCAACAAGCGAGTCGGCAGCACCAGCGAACCCGGTTTCTTAAGAACCTGGAACTATGGCAAAGATGCTGAAGAAGTGGCTGATTCTGCCTCGAAGATGCTGTATGCAGACTATGTAGAGTCGGGCAACTATCCAGTCGTCATGGCCAATGAGTTTGGCGGCGTAATCTTTCACGAAGCCTGTGGTCACTTACTCGAAACGACGCAAATCGAGCGCAAAACCACGCCGTTTGCTGATAAGAAAGGCGAAAAGATTGCTCACGAAAATCTCACCGCTTGGGATGAAGGATTGACTAGCGACGCATTTGGCACGATCGACATGGACGACGAGGGAATGCCCGCGCAGCGCACCCTGCTGATCGAAAACGGGATTTTGAAGAACTTTATCGCCGATCGCGCGGGTTCTGTCCGCACGGGCAACCCTCGCACGGGCAGCGGTCGTCGTCAAGGCTACACCTATGCTGCTGCGAGTCGGATGCGGAACACCTATATCGCACCCGGTGACTACTCGGTTGAAGAACTGTTTGCCTCGATCGACAAAGGCATCTATTGCAAAAAGATGGGCGGCGGCAGCGTTGGCGCAACCGGACAATTTAACTTTGCGGTAGACGAAGCTTACTTAATCGAGAATGGCAAACTCACCAAGCCGCTCAAAGGCGCAACTCTAATTGGTGAAGCCACCGAAATCATGAACAAAATCTCTATGTGTTCCAACGATTTAGGATTAGCGGCTGGGTTCTGTGGTTCTGTGAGCGGCAGCGTTTACGTCACAGTCGGACAGCCCCACATCAAAGTCGATTCGATCACAGTCGGCGGACGATAATTTAGCGTTGCAGAATCAAGGAATGAATACGCCCCCTAGCCCCAATTCTGGGGGAATTAGATCTACTCAAAGTCCCCCAGAATTGGGGCTAGGGGGCGAGAGGATTTACAACCTTGACAGATCAAACTTCGATGCAGCAACGCCTTTCTTGCACCCTCTTCTAGCAGGGACGTTCCGGTGGAATGTCTCGCAATATTGCTCCTTAACACAAATAATTCTCATGCCTAAAATTGACGACATTGCATCCTACGCAAAAGATACGGCTCACAAGTTGGGCATCAAAAAATACGATATTTATGGGTCGGCGATCGACGAAACCAGCGTCCAGGTCGATCAAGGCGAACCGCAGCAGATGAAGGCATCCCAGCGATCGAGCGTTACGGTTCGCGTGTGGAACGATGAGCATTCTGTTGGGGTAACTTCGACGACGGATGTTGACCCGATCGGGCTAGAACTCGCCTTAAAAACGGCTCACGAAGCCAGCTTTTTTGGCGTGAAGGAAAACGTGCCGGAATTCAGTCCTGAAGCGACAGATCCCACAGCGCCCCATGCTGAAGCAAAGAATCCTCAAGCGCCCGTTTCTAAACTGCTAGAAACGCTGGTCGAGGCAGAAAAAGAATTGCTGGCGGCACATCCGGCGATTAAAGGCGTTCCTTATAACGGGCTGGCGCAGCGAGATATCGATCGCTTTTATCTCAACAGCGAAGGGGCTGTCCGCAATGAAGGGCATTCGTTTGCCTCACTCTACCTCTACACCAAAACTGAGGAAGAAGGCAGAAAGCCTCGCAGCGCAGGTGCGTTTCGCGTCAGTCATGGGTTAGACGAGTTAGATATCAACGGCTGTCTTAAAGAAGCGGCCGAGAAAACCATCAGTCACCTCAATTACGACAAGGTGAAAACGGGTAAATATCGTGTCGTTTTTTCGCCTGAAGCAATTCTCAGTTTGATTGGTGCGTTTTCTAACTTGTTTAACGCTCAGAGCATTCTCGATAACCAGAGTCTCTCCACCCCCGAATCGCTGGGAACGCAGATTGCCTCACCGCTGCTCTGTCTCTGCGATGACGCGCTGCACCCCGAAAACGTCGGCGCAGAAACCTTTGACGGAGAAGGCACTCCGACTCGTCGCGTTGCTCTGATCACCAACGGCGTGTTGTCGGGCTTCTTGCACAGTTCTGGCACGGCTAAACGCCTGAATGCTCAACCCACGGGGCATGCCAATATGGGGTCTAAGATCACGGTGAGTCCTCACTTCTATCACATCTTTGCCGGGGAATCTGCCGAGCAAGACTACAGCTTAGACACGGCTGATAATGTGATTTTGATTGATGATTTGAGTGCCCTTCATGCTGGGGTTCAGGCGACACAAGGTTCATTTTCACTGCCGTTTGATGGTTGGCTGGTGCAAAACGGCAAGCGCACCAGTGTTGAATCTGCGACGGTGGCAGGTGATATTCGCGAAGTTCTCAAGTCGGTTATCTATGTTGAGAAGGAGCTGGAGTTTACGGGGTCTGGGGTTGCGCCTAGAGTCTGGGTAGACGAATTATCGATCACAGGCGAATAGTCTCAAGTTTTGTGGGGTGGCATCTTGCCCACTCATGCAAGAATGAAACCTTATTCAACGTGAATTCGATGAAGCTTTTCGCTGCGGTTGCCAATCCGGGCTGCCCCCTAAATCCCCCAGAATTGAGGTTCAAAGCCCCCCAATTTTGGGGGATTTAGGGGGCTGAAGCGCTGAAGAACGAAGCGAAAGAACTCATCGAACTGACGTTATTCAATTAAGCCGGGTGGAGGTGTAATCTCTACCCGGTTTTGTTTGAGGTCAACGATCGGCACGATCGCCATCACAAACGGAATCAAAACCCGACTCTCCGAATTTTCTCGCTGCACTTCTAGCAAATCATTTCCGGCTGACAAAATATCAACGACTGTTCCAACCCGTTCTTGAGTCGCCTGATCAAATACTTGCAGCCCAATCAAATCAGCAACGTGAAACTCACCCGCTTCTAATTCGGGTCGATCGCTGGCTAAGACTAAAATTTTGCTGCCCCGCAGAGCCTCTGCTTGTTCGCAGGTCTCGACTCCGGCAAACTGGACAATGTATAAGCCTTTGCCGTCTAGATAGCGACCTTTGACGAGTTGGATTTCTTCGGGTTGAGTGGCGTTCAATCGCAAAATCCAGCGTTTTCCCGGCTCTACAAATCGTTGAGGAAAGTCTGAATCAGGATAAACCCGCACCTCGCCCTTTAACCCTTGGGTCGAGACGATTTTGCCAACTTCGAGAAAAGGATTTTGAGGGTGGGAGGTCTGCACAGAAAAAATATTGCCAATGGGATTCATCTACTATTTTGCAGCGATATCTTGCCCATTCGATCGTTCGCTCAAAAGTTTGTTGAAATCGCCTGAACTGGACAGGTAGGAATGCACTGTTCGCAGACAATGCAGCGCGATCGCGTAAAGGTCAACTTAAACGACTGCGGATCTAACGTCAGCGCCTCAGTCGGGCACACTCCTGTACACAAGCCACAATCGACACAAGCCACTTCATCGATCATGATTTCACGACTTGCAAAAGACACGCCGATATCTTGCGATCGCATCCACTCCAGCGCAGCATCTAACTGATCAATATCACCCGATAACTCGACAACCAGCTTCCCGATTTGATTAGGAGCCACCTGCGCCCGAATGATATTGGCCGCGACGTTATAATCTTTTGCCAATCGGTAAGTGACAGGCATCTGCACCGATCGTTTTGGGAAAGTTAGCGTGACTCGTTTTTTCACAATTAGATTTTGGCAGACCGTCTTCCTATTGTAGAAAGCAGGTTGGATTCATGCAGAAGGTCTTTGAAGTTGCTCAAATTTGCTCAATGATTGGACAAATCGTTGCCGCAGAATTTTCAGGTAAGACCTGCCCTCTCACCAAAAGCCTTTCTAACTCTTGCTTGAGAATTTGGAGTTGCTGAATTTGTCGATCGATGTCCACCAATTTATCTCTCAGCTTTTCTTGAACCTGGTCACACGGCAAATCACCTTGATCGTGAACCTCCAAAAACTCTCTGATTTCTGACAAACTCATGCCTAAGTTCTGGGCACGCTTGATGAAATTTAAGCGGGTAAACACATCAGCGCTGAACAATCGATAGCCGCCCTCGGTTCTGCCCATTGTCTTCAATAACCCTAGCTCCTCGTAGTAGCGAATCGTTTTGATCGGGATACCGCTTTCTTTGGCGACAGAACCAATCAGTTTCGATTCATTCTGAACAAACATGATTAACTCCTTTGTGAAACAAGATTTTGAGCCGTCGCTTCTAAACGTTTTGTTCCCTGCACTTCAATCATGCCGTGAAACATATTCATGCCACAGGTGAATGGATACTCTCCGGGTTGGGTGGGCGTGAACTCGATCGCGGTCACTTGGTTGAGTGGCAGGTCTTTTGCGATGTGAAAGTCAGGAATTCGCACGGCTTCGAGACAACTAGACGGATCGCGGCGATCGAAGTTCAGTCGCACAGGTTGCCCAACACTGACCACAATGCGATTGGGTTCATAGCCGCCATCCACTGTGATTGTAGCTTCCTGGATGCCCTGGTTCGTGTCGGCTTTGCGAGACTTAGACTGACTGAACAAAAACCACCAGAGTTCTACGCCAATCAATCCGATTCCGCCTGCTGTCACCGCACTTTTGAGCCAAAGCGGTTGGTCGATGCGTTGAAACTGAGTGGGTTGCTCGGCTCCAGAGGGTTGCATTTCGTCGTGCGGCATTTGGGCAACCGCTTTGCCTGAGATGCCTAGCATCAACCCAAAAGCCAAACTTCTAACAATCCAGTATTTCTGCGTCATTGTTTCTCCTTAAATTACTTTGGGCTTAAAGTTCCGCAACCTGAGCGCATTCGTAAGAACTGACACTGAGCTAAACGCCATTGCACCACCTGCGATGATTGGGTTGAGTAACCAGCCAAAGACTGGAAAGAGAATGCCTGCTGCGATCGGAATACCTAATGCATTGTAGATAAACGCAAAGAAAAGATTTTGACGAATATTCGTCATGGTGGCACGGCTGAGTTGAATTGCAGTCACAATACTTTGAAGATCGCCAGAGATTAAGGTAATGTCGCTGGCTGCGATCGCGACATCGGTTCCCGTTCCGATCGCAATACCCACATCGGCTTGAGCTAATGCAGGCGCATCATTAATCCCGTCTCCGACCATCGCCACGATCGTTGATTGAGTATGGCGAAATTTTGTCTGAGTCATTGACGGTTTGCCAAACTTGCCGCTCTGGATCGATTCAATCACGGCTGCTTTTTGCTCCGGTCGGACTTCGGCAATTACGGTTTGAATCCCGACTTCACGGGCGATCGCGTCTGCCGTTTGCTGATTATCTCCGGTCAACATCACCACGTCGAGGCCCAAACGTTGCAATGCGCGAACTGCCTGAGCAGAAGACGGTTTGAGCGCATCAGAAATGCCCATTAACCCTTGAAGTTGACGATCGATCGCAATCAGCACCACTGTTTTTCCAAGCGACTCTAATCGGCTTTTCTCAGTTTCGAGAGGGGTAGTATTGATACCCAGTTCGTTCAACCATCGTTGCGTTCCAATTTGAACAAAATGGTTAGAAACGGTTCCCTCAACGCCGCTACCTGCGATGGCTTCAAAGTGCTGTACATCGTCCAAAGTTACTTCCTGAGATTGAGCATATCGCACCACGGCTTCGGCTAATGGATGCTCGGAATTGCGTTCTACAGAAGCAGCAAGACCTAATAATTTCAGTTCGTTTGCGCTGCCTACGGTGGTCACAAAATCAATAACGGTCGGTTTGCCTTCGGTGATGGTTCCGGTTTTGTCGAAGACGATCGTTTCGATCTGATGGGCGAGTTCTAGACTTTCGGCTCCCTTAATCAAAATGCCGTTCTCCGCGCCTTTGCCAGTCCCGACCATTACAGAAGTGGGGGTTGCCAGTCCCAATGCACAAGGACACGCAATGATTAACACGCCAACAGTTGTAATTAAAGCTAACGTCACATTGCCCATAACATTGAACCAGATGACGAAGGTTGCGATCGCAATGGCAATCACTACAGGCACAAACCAACCTGTGACTTGATCGGCTAATCGCTGAATCGGCGCTTTTGATCCTTGCGCTTGCTGTACGAGTTGAACAATCTGCGCCAGAACGGTATCTTTGCCCACACGAGTCGCTCGAAATCGAAAGCTGCCAGTTTTGTTCATTGTTGCGCCAATGACTTCATCTCCAGGCTGCTTTTTGGTCGGCATACTCTCGCCTGTCACCATCGATTCATCGATCGTTGAAGTCCCTTCCACCACTTCACCATCCACCGGAATCTTTTCACCCGGACGCACCATCACCACATCACCGATCTGAACTTCTTGAATCGGCACTTCGAGTTCTTGCCCGTTCCGCATAATTCGGGCATCACGCGCTTGTAACCCGATCAGTTTCCGAATCGCGTCTGACGTTTGTCCTCGTGCCCGCATTTCGAGCAAACGACCGAGCAAAATCAGCGTGATAATCACATTTGCCGCTTCGTAGTAGACATCAGCATTAAGTCCTTGAGCGATAAAAAAGCCAGGAATCACCGTCGCTACGATCGAATACAGATAAGCCGATCCCGTGCCCAGTGAAACCAAAGTATCCATCGTTGCCGTGTGCCGCTTGAAGGCTTTCCAAGCATTCATGAAAAACTCTCGACCGCACCAAAATAATACGGCTGTTGAAAGAGCGAGTTGTAACCAGGAATTGTGGAGCCATGCGGGAATGAATGGAATCGGCAACCCTAGCATCATCGGGAATGAACCAATGACTAGAACCGCACTGATCACACCCGCGACAATGACTTTATTGCGTAAGTGACGAAATTCTCGCGATCGGGCTGTTTTCTCAGCTTCAGTTTCGTCGGTGATAAACTCTTGGTCTTGCAGCGAGTAGGAACTGTATCCAGCGTCAACGATCGCGTGTTGAATCTGCTCCAAGTTTGTCTGCTTAGAATCGTACTGAAGAGTGGCTTGTTCAGCTCCAAAATTGACGTTAACTTCAGCGACACCGGGAACCGATCGAATCGCATCTTCAACGCTATGAGCGCACGAGGCACAACTCATGCCGCTTAATTTTAGGGTGTTGGTTTCCATCGGTTAGAGAAGGAATGAAGGGTAGGAAAATTAACGCGATGTGCGACTCAGAACCCTCCTCACGAAGGGGGGCGAAGCCCTCGCAACCCTTCTTCCCAGGGAGACGAAGGGCTTTCAGATACTTTCTAGTTCCCTCTCCTGTGGGAGAGAGCTAGGGTGAGGGTTGCTTTTGAGCGGTTTTAGGAAAGTTGCACGTCGCGTAAGATTAGGCAACGGTATAGCCTGCGGCGGTAATCACTTGTTTCACATCTGCTTCTGTGGCTTGCGTTTCGATGCTGACGATCTTCGTTTTGGGGTCAGCGTTGACTTTGGCATTAGAATCAAGCGATTTAACAGCATTAGTAATCGTGTCGCTGCAAGCAGAACAAGCCATGTTGGGAACTGTGAGTTGTAGGGTCATGAGATAAGAGCTTCCTTGAGGTGACTTTGTGATTGACTCCATTCTGAACTGTCTAGCCCACTGGAGAGTCAAGCGATTAGTGCAGGAACCGCATAAAAATTCTCCTAAAAACTGAGAAGAGGCCGTCTCTATGTTTGAGAGACAGCCTCGGCAGCGCAAAACCGTTTTAGGTCGCCATTAAGCCGTTGCCATTTGACGACAGGACTCGGCACAACGATGGCAAGCCTCAGCACACCGCTGGCAGGGGTCATAATCGTGTTTTGCACACTCAGCCGCACAGCGAACTCGCAAAGCGAGAGCCGAAGGCACCGCACGCTTCTGCACAAACGCCACACAATTGAGCATGGAGATCGGAATTTCGAGCCATAAACCGAGCGCAAATATCGCAGGTATCGGCACAGTCACGACAGGTCTTGATACAGTGAGCCATCATTTCTATCATCTCGCTATCGAGGCAAGCAGTGGCGCAGTTTTCACATTCACGCAGACAATCGAGACAGGCTTCAATGCAGGATTCAAGTTGAGATTGATGAGATTGAGTCGCGGTCATAATCTACCTCCTGGAGAAAACAAGAAAACAGAATCACAGTTTCTGGCTTTCACGTTAGAGAATTGTTTGTGCGGTTCCGGCGGAGTTGCGCTTGACGCTAATCGCGTCTCCGTGCTGATAACTCAATAGGCCGATCACGCCAAATAAGGGCACCTATCCTAAATTTAGAATGCTCTTACTTGCTACTTACCCGACTTTTGATCACTCGTCCAGGGCTAACAAAGGAGATTCCCTGATTGGTACTGGTATTGATCATGACTGACTCTATTACGGGCACAGAAACTTCTTTTTGAGTCACCCATTCCACAACAAAAGCGGCTCCTGATCCGCCTCTAGTGTCTTCTTGATTCACTACAAAACTGGTCGAAGCCAACGGTTCAAGTTCTACGGGTTGCTCTAAATATTTGCGGACAGGCTTACCGCTACTATCGTAGTAATTTACAGAAGCAACAATAATTGGGTGGGTCAGGTCAGCATTGCGAACACTTAATGTAGCGGTTAAGTCGATTGTTCGGCTCTGCTCCCACGTATAGATATGTGAGTAAATGGGAACATAGACCGTTTGCCCTGCGATGATCTTTACGCTGTTGTCAAGGGTGACTGCTTTCAGGGGAGGGGCAGCCTCTGGTGGCGTTTTTGATGGCGTGCAAGCTGTAAGCAATACAAACAGGGGCACGAGATAACTACACAAGTATCGCTTCATTGGAAATAGGATTGGGTACGAGGTAGCTTACACAAAATCATTGCTGTACACCATTCAAATAATCTGTTGTGTGACGACGGCTACCAAAAAGATGGGCATAAACGTAGGAAAACACACAGCCAGCAAAGAAGATTTGGCACGTTAGAAAAATCCATAGCATCAGCACCATGACGCTCCCAATCACGCCATAGGAAAGGAAATGACTCCCGATCGTAATCACACTGTTACTAACTAGTTGTTGCAACACCACCAGCAGCAAGGCGGTGAGTAAAGCAGCCAGCCAGACATCCTGCCAGCCCACATAAACAGACGGCAGAATCTTAAACAGAATGCAGGCAACCAGAGACAGAACCAAAAATGATGACCCGGCTTGAAGCCCCTTAGCTAACTGCAATTCGTCAACCTGGATGAAGGAGAAGGTTTCTTGAAAGGTTGCGATTAAATTTAGGATAGTTTTGATAGCAATACTTGTGACTAATGAAGTTAGCATCAGTAGGGCAGTCCCCAACACTAATAGAAACGCCAGAAGTTGGTTAACCCCAAAGAAAAGCGCCATCTTAAAAATTGATCCGGCTTCAGAAACTCGACTCGGCGATCGCCAAATTCGATTCACCGAACTCCTGAGAATCGAGAAGACACTACTGGCTGCAAATAACAGCAAGGTGAATCCCACGATCCCGGCACCGACACTATTTTCGTTGAGGGCAATCACGGTTCCTTTGATCAAATCATGCACTTCTGGAGGCAGATAGCGATCGATGACTCCCTGAATATGTTGAAATGCTTCCGTATTCGGCCCAATGAGCGAACCAATAATGCTCAGTATGACTAACAGCAAGGGAAACAGTGAGAAGAGGGCATAGTACGAGAGGGCGGCTGCCATGCCAGGGCAATTATCTTGATCCCACTTCACCCCAGTCTTGATCAGGAGTTGAACTGGCTTTGAGGGCAAGATAGTAGACCGAACGTAAGGTAGGAGGGTCGATCGGATATAGCGAATCATAGGAACTGTTAATTAAGACTTTTCTGATGGCTCAACAACGTTCACCGTGGACTCTTTCAGGGCTAGATCTGCCTCTTCTTTGACTGATCCCATCCAGAGAGCAATCATGCCAGCAATTGGAATCGCCAGAAAGACTCCCAATAATCCAGCCACCCGTTCGCCAATAAACAGGGCAAGAAATAGAACGACTGGATTCAATTCCAGAGCACTTCCCATAACTTTAGGACGGATCACATTATCTTGAATTTGAATCAGCACAAGGCAAACGATCAACACTTTTAAAGCGATCGCGCCTCCTTGAGAGGTGAAGACTAAAAAGACGACGATGATAGTTCCAAGGGTAGCTCCAATTCCAGGAATAGCGTCAATTATGCCAAGAATGACCGCCAAAAGCAGCGAATATCTCACGCCTAAAAGTGGAAAAATTAGACCCGTAGTGCTCGATAGAAACAGCATCAACAGCAGTTGACCGCGAATAAATCCGAGAAAACTTTGCCGGAAAGTCCTGGCAAATCGATCGCGAGAAGCGACTGGGATCAGTTTAAGAAACGACTGCCACAGCTTTTCACCGTCAATCAACATATAGATGCAGATGACTGCCCCAAAAATTCCGGTAAAGAGGCTGGAAAAGATGCCCCGCACAATGCCTAAGCCAGAAGTCAAACCCGTTTGTAATGTGCCAACGACTTTGCCGATGTCTAGTCGGTTGAGGAGATCTTGGAATGGCAGGGCGTTTTGCTGATCTAAAGCATCTCTGATATGGATTAGCAAACCCTGTCCCTGATTCAGCACTTCTATTCCAACAAACGTGACCACAACCAGCAGTAAGGCGACTGTCACAATAAAAGTAAGGGCGATCGCCAGCCCTCTGGGAATGTAACGCGATAGCCAAACCGACGGATAATTTAATAGCGCGGCAAAAATTCCTGCGGCTGTAAACAGGGCGATCGTGCTGTGGAAATAATTGATCAGCAACACGGTGATCCAGCCACAGCCAACCAACAAGATGTAGCGAAAAAGGGTGGAATGATTCAGGGTTTGCCACAGGTTAGACGATGGCGGAGGTGAGGTCGGCGGACGCATAGGGTGTTTGCAATGGGTGGTTTAGAATTAATCATTCGTGTTGCGACGTTGCCCGACTTGATAGAGCAGCAGCAAGGCGACAACGGCTCCCACTAGCCCAGCCGCGATCGCGCTAATCATCGCTTGAATTGCAATCATACTCGATGGGGTGATCAGTGCCCCTGGCGCTGCCAGCGTTGTTCCAATTTGATTGGGAGTTAACACCGCTCCACCTTGGGGCAGCGTTAACATTTTGTAGGTCAACCCGCTCACCCGCATCATCGCGATCAGCACGGCGATCGTCATAATACCGATATTAGCCAGCAGCCCAAGTTTGACATCTCGCATGACCTGAGACTTTGCAGGGCGCTGATCCCGCACCTCTAACTTACTTGCCAGCCGCGTATAGCGAAAACACCAGTAAATACTGAAGATCAGGGCGACTAAGCAGGCGATCGCCAACCACAAACCAAAGGAAAATCCGCCGCTCTGTCCTGGTTTAAACAGAACGTTCACGACCACTACTAAGATCGGAATAAACCCCAGCAGAGCTTGCAGCCAGAAGCCAGTCCAGCCCAACCAGCGGAAGGAATGAGCAATCTGTTGAGGAGTCGGTTTTGGTGCTTCAGAATCGAGGAAGTTAAACATAGAAGGGTTTCCTATAGAAGGAATGTGAAGGGTGAGTCGGGGTTTCCGATTACGTAGGGGCATGGCACTGCCGTGCCCATTGACGTTGCAAGTAACCGACGTTATTTAATTCACGATCCTGAGGAGCGATCGTGTGACATTGATACTCCCGATCTGCGGATTGGCTTTATTCAGTTGAGTGTTCAAATATTACCTCTTACCATAACTCTCGGACAGTTTGAGAGGTAAAACGCAAAACCCCTGACTCCTGCCCGGTCTGATAAAAGATTGTCAATTGACCCTGACTATCCACCTCATACCGTTGAGCGCCTTCTAAAGCCTTGAGATACCGGAACTCCTGGTTCAGGATAGACTCCTCACAAGCCTTGCGCGTTGATGCAAGAGTACCAATACTCAAGTGATTCCCCTTGATTTGGTAGCTTCCCATAAAGCGGTTGCATCCACCCGAACCCGTGAGGTGATTGGCTTTCCCAGGTTCTGAAGAATTGCCCGAAAAGTCGGCTGTCAGTTTAGTAGCTTGCGGAACAACACCCGGAGAGGTTGGCTCTGCCATAATGACCAATCGCCAACTACCTGCAATTGAGGAAGCAGATTGAGCCATAAGCAGAGGTTTTCCAGAGACAGGGTATGCGATTGCAGAATTTGCAGCAGTTACTCCAACTAGCCCGATCGTCAAAGTTACTATACAACCCGTTAATTGTTGGCTGGAAGACTTATAGTTCATAAATAAGCACCAAATAATGAACCGTTTTGATAATCTCCGTGTTTGGTAGCAGTGAGCGATCGAGCCAGTATCATGCCTGCACTAATTACTGCTTCAATACAGGCTAATTTTATCATCCCAAGAAAGTACTAACGATAGTGTGAAACATCATGATTCTTATAACAGGAGCTTCTGGGAACATTGGAACGACAGTGGTTGAATGTCTCCGCGCTCGTCAGGCTCCATTTCGCATCGGCTCACGCAAGCCGAACTCTGTTTCGCAAGATGGTGCTGAGATTGTTCCATTCGATTTCCTCAATGCGAGTACTTTCCGATCGGCGGTGCAAGGCTGCAATGCTGTTTTTCTGCTGCGCCCTCCAGCCATCTCCGACACCCGTAAAACGCTCAACTCGTTTCTTGATGTGGCGCGCTCTCAGGGTGTGCAGCATATCGTGTTTGTTTCCGTCGCAGGTGCCGCAGACAATCCTCTCGTGCCCCATCACGCAGTCGAGCAACACCTTCGTCAAAAATCTGAGGGATGGACAATTCTCAGACCCGGTTTCTTTGCCCAAAATCTCGGCGATGCTTACCGAGACGATATTGTTCAGGACGATCGCATCTTCCTGCCTGCGGGTGCTGGTCGAGTTGCCTTCATCGATGGGCGTGACATTGCCGAAGTTGCGGTTAACGTGCTGATTAATCCCGCATCTCACCAGGCGCAAATCTATACCCTGACGGGATCTGAATCCCTTTCGTTTGTTGAAGTGGCAACTGCTTTATCTGACGAACTGGGTCGAGCGATCGTCTATCAGCCAGCGAGTGTTCCGGGCTACTTCTCCCATCTGTTTCGACGTAAAATGCCTCTGGAACAAATCCTCGTCCAAACCATCCTTCATGTAGGACTTCGATTTGGACAGGCTGAGGCAGTAGCCAATACGTTGGCAAAACTTCTGGGGCACCCACCTCGTAAGCTTCGCGACTATGTTCGAGATTATCGAGACTTGTGGCTTAAAACGACTTGAATTCGATGAGATTTCTCACGACGATTGCCAATTCGGGAAGCCCCCTAAATCCCCCAATTTGGGGGACTTCAAACCAAAATTTCCGGTTCAAAGTTCCCCAGAATGGGGGATTTAGGGGGCGCGACAGACTTGTAACGAAGTCGTTGAATTCACGTTAAAACGGACTAATCTTAACGCCAAGAAAGCGATCGAGTAATCTATTTCTCCAGGTAAACCGCACGACTAACGCCCAAATTAAGGCAACCAATCCGATTCCTAAATAATGAATTAAATCAAGTGGATAGAGTTCAAAAAAGTTACGCAAAAATGGCACCGCAAGAATCAATCCGTAAACCAATAAAACAATGCCCGCGAGAATGGTAAAGCGTTTGTCTTGACTCAGCGGCTCACCTCCAACCCAAGCGGAAGTGGGTGGCTTGAGGAATGGGAGCAAGAATAACCCCCCAACACTTGCAGCGTGATCATTGCTGTTTCTGCAACCTGTTGTGCCCTGGCAATATCCTCAAAGGCGATCCGACGACCGAGTTCATCAAACGGGATTTGACCGTTGAGCCACTCAAAAACAGGTGTAATGTTTTCCGCCAGAAAGTAGAGATAGACAAGAATACTCGCTAGAGAAAGGGTCAACGTGGCGGGTATCACAAAATGCAGGAAAGAGTTTCCCTCAAGCCCTTTGGGTTTGTCTGGTTTTGCCCATAAGGTGACAAAGAAAGGCGGAATGCCAACGGTGAGGAACATGACGATCGTACTGGTTTTAATTCCAAAGGGAAACGACAGCGTAATCATGCCAACGGCTACGATCGCCAGAATAAACGAAAAAATTCGCACCATAAACAGTTTGCTGATATCGGCAACTCCATTGCGAATTCGTTGTCCTTCTAAAAAGATTTTGGGTAGCGCACTAAACTTATCTTTGAGCAACACAATATCGGCAACACCGCGAGTCGCTTGGCTGCCACTTTCCATCGCAATACCCACATTTGCTTGTTTGAGTGACAGCACATCATTTACCCCATCTCCCATCATGGCAACGTAGTGTTTGCGAGACTGAAGGCTCTTGACCAGACGGGCTTTCTGCTCAGGCGTAATCCGTCCAAAAATCGTACTTTCTTCGGCAGTTTGGGTGAACACCGCGTCATCCATTTGAGCCAAATCCTGACCCGATACTGCAATAATGTCATTACTTAACCCGGCTTGTTTTGCTAACGCCGCAACAGTCGCCGGATTGTCGCCAGAAATAACTTTGACTTGAATGCCTGCCTGACGAAATTCTGCCAAGGTTTGACGGGCATCGGGGCGCAGTTCATCACCAAAGCGCAGAATGCCCAGCGGCTGAAGATTGGGGGGCAACACTGGATCGCCTGTCCCGTCTCGTAGCTCAGTCACAGTCGGACTGTAGGCAAATAAGAGTACACGCAACCCCTGATCTGCACCTTCGCGGATATATGCCTGGAGGTCTGTTTGAAGCGGTATGACCGTGCCTAAAATCTCTGGGGCACCGAGAATATATACACCCGGCGAGTCACCAAACGCGATCGCGCTCCACTTATGAGCCGAGCCAAAAGAAATTTCGGTCTTCAGCGGGCGCTTTTCTCTGGGTAATGTGGTGGCGATCGCCTCATTGGTCTTGTTACTCGTAGAAGCAGTGGCAGCGTAATTTCCCAAAATGGTTTCTAGCTTGGCGCGATCGAGGTCAATGGGATACACCGTTTGCAATTGAATCCGATTTGCAGTCAGCGTCCCCGTTTTGTCCAGGCACATCACATCCACATTACTAATCGATTCCACTGCATTTGCCTGCTGCACCAACGCGCTCTGTTGAGCAATTCGCACCGCTCCAAACGTGTAGGCGAGGGTAATCATTAAATACAACCCGCTGGGAACAAGACCCACAATAACCGCAGTGTTTTGAACGCCTGTTGTCAGAGAAATGACTCCCAAAGTGATCCGTAGTGCGGTGATCAAGCCCAGAAGAAGCGCAACACCCAACAACAGGCGAATGATCATATTGATGCGGTGTTGCAATGGAGTCAGCACCTTGCGAAACTTGCGGGCTTCCGCCGTCATTTTGCTGGCTAAACTATCGGCACCCACTTTTTCGGCTTCATAGCAAGCGGTGCCGCTGACGCAAAAGCTCCCAGAGTAGACCGGATCGCTGACCTGCTTTGCAATCAAATCTGATTCGCCCGTCAGCAGAGACTCATCTACTTTGATTTCGCCCTCACCCATGATGGAGCCATCGACCACAATTTGATCGCCTGGACTGACCACCAGCACATCGCCCACCACAATCTGACTCGGATCGATGTCCCGTTGTTGTCCCTCGCGGATGATGCTGGCTTTAGGGCGCGTGAGCAAGGCAATTTTGTCTAGTTTCTTCTTAGCGCGAATCTCTTGAATCACGTTAACTACAACGTTCAGCAAGATCACACAGGCAAGTACCAGTACATCACTGACAAGTCCTAGCGCAATCAGCACCAAGCTCAGGAAGAAGTAGACCCCGTTAATGAACGTGAACAAGTTGTCCCGAAAAATATCCCAGTAGGTGCGACTGGTTTGAATCGGAATGTTGTTCCCTTGTCCGGCTGCACGACGGTTTGCTGCTTCGCGATCGCTCAACCCTGGAAGCTGACTTGGAGTAGATTGCATGGTTTCAGACTAGTTTGGTATGATGCCACGTCAAAATTCGCTAGCAACCTGAATGCGTCCCTGTTTTGCTGCGGCTGCCAACTGGTCATAATCTCGATCGGTTTGATCTGCATAAGCATGGGCGAATTTTGTCAATGCCTCATCCAATGCTTCGCTTTTGCCGACATAGCCGGACAGCATAGCGGCATCACTGGATTTGGCATGAGCTAGTGCCAGCGCCCAGCCACATACCCCGCAGTAGTTTGACAGTTCTGCTAGTCGAAACTTGCTGGGTTCAAGCTTGACTCCCCCTTTCATATCCCGCAACTGGCGGATGTAGTATTGAATACCATCCATCTCACCCCATCCCAGAAAGATGTCGGGTGCCCCTTGGATCAGTCGCTGTCCAGTCACAACTCGGTGCCCCTGATGGTCATCTGGCAACCTGTAGTTACAGAGGGTTTCAGCATAGGGAGCTAATATCGAGGGCTGGGCTTCCTTGATTTGCAAAAATAGTGGGTCGCCCGCATCGATACCTTCTAGATAAATAACCCAGCAGCGAGTCCCAACACTGCCCACGCCCACAACTTTCCGGGCAACGTCCACAATGCGATATCGCGACACTAGAAAGCGGCGATCGGCGCTCAGAGAGGTGAGGTAATCTTGCATTAGCTGTTCAATGGCCTCAACCATCGGCTTTCCACGGGGGGTTGTTTCTATTCGTACTACTAGAGGAGGATCTTCGATAATGTGATGCTGATCGTCCACCAGATCGGTCATTTTTTCCAACACTTGAAGATGGGTGCGCTGACGAGCTTTTACTAAAAGTTGGGTTGCTCTTTTGTGAGATTGGGTAGGCAACTTCTGAAGCAAGTCAGCTTCTGTGATGTTGGCATACCACAAGTCGAGATAGCCCATTTCGGCATACTCGTATAAGTGTTGCCGATAGGACTGCACCACTGCCCGTACAGCAGCTTCGCAAAGAACACGATCGCCTCCCAAAAACCGCCCCGCCACAACTGCACTCGCCACCAACCGTTTCAGATCCCATTCCCAGGCTCCTGGATAGGTTTCATCGAAGTCGTTGATGCCAAACACCAGGTTGCGCTCGGCAGAGGCAAACACGCCAAAATTGGACAGATGCATATCTCCACAGGCTTGCACGTTGATGCCCGTCGTTGGGGCGAGTGCAATATCCTGAATCATCACTGCGGCCGAACCCCGTAGAAATGCGAAGGGAGAGGTTAACATCCGGGCGTAGCAGATGGGCACCAGCTCTGGTAGGCGGGTCTTTGTCTGAGCTTCCAGAATTGCGATCGGGTCTTGGCGGTTAGCAGGCGGGTGATATTCAGCAAGGTCAGTGCGCTTTACTTTTTGGCGCAGGGCTTTTCCGGCAGCGAGACGCTCTGCGACAGAACGACCCTCAGCCTGATGCTTGAAAGAACGATCGGTCAACTGATTTTCCATAGATGAAGGGGCACTCATGAGCTAAGGAGAAGTGACAGCGGGGTAGATGCACGACTTCAAATCAAGCTCATCTTGGAGTGCAACCTGAAGCCCTGACTCTATAAACAGATCCCTGTCTTCCATTGATGTTCATATTAACTTGAAACGGTTGACGACCTGACGGGACGACTTGCACTTGAAAAGGAACTCCACCCACTAATCGGGCATCATCTCGTCTAAAAACCTGTCTAGAAGTTCTGTCACCGTACTTAAAATTCTGGATGATGTTGTAGTTTGCTGGCAATTCTGAAGTGATGGTGGCGATGTAGCGGGTAAATCTTACACCGCCGGGTACCACAAAATCGGTGTCCCAGTTGTTTCTAACACCTGGAGTCACCCCTGCTGAAGAAACAGTTTTCCTAACCTCGTATCCTGAAGTGCCGATCGGTCTAAAAGAGATACACCGTTCAGCCGCATTTGCTCGTGAATGACTAACAAGGGGAATGCTCAGACCTAATAGGACAATCAAGGCTTTGGAAAGTGGGCGATCGTAAGTCATAAAAAACCTCAGATTACAGAACAAAAATGGGTAACAATGGACACTTAGGATTGTGAATTAAATAAGACCCGGATTTACCCTCACCCCAGCCCTCTCCCGCAGGAGCTACCGTGTATACATCAGTCTTTTCGCTTCGTTATGAGCAGCTTCTGCCCCCTAAATCCCCAAAATTGGGGGACTTTGAAACTGAAAGTCCGGGGTCAAAGTCCCCCAGACTGGGGGATTTAGGGGGCAAACCCCAACAATCCGAACTTAAAGCAATTTGTGTATACACGGTAGTCCGCAGGAGAGGGGGCAAGAGTCCGGTTCACCTGCTCTTGGGGGAGAAGTGCTAGGGAATGAGGTTACTTTTAGTATTTTTCTGCTTCTTGGAAAATCACGGGGGCATTTTGCAATCTTTTGTGGGTCTGATAACGGTGATAGAGTTCACGGTTTGTGAAAAAGAATAGCGAGACCGCTTCCCATAGAAAAACCCATCCAGTAATCGCCAGCCCTTCAAACAGGATGGATGATGCATCCGCTTCTGCAAAACGACTTGCAGCAGTCTTTGCTACCCATAGAAGCACAAGACCGATGACGACAAACAGCAGCATCCGGGTGTTACTCTTCTTGATCTCCTTTCCTAGAAAGTATCGTTTGGAGATGAAACTGTTCTTGAGACCAATCCGAGATTCTTCCTCTACTCGTTCATCGCGCATTCCGGCTGGGACTGCGAAACATAATTCGATCGCATACTTACTAGGAATTTCGTCAGAGTATTCCTCCAAGTAGAGTTTCAGATCAGGATTGAGTTCTCGACGTTTAAAGGGAGCAGGGTCCCATTCGTTGAAGATATCAGTGTACTGATCCAGGGCAATCTCGATCATGTAGCGATCTGTCGATTCATCGATTTTGTAGATCTCGCTAAAACTATCTCTTTTCATGATTCTGCTCAGGTCTGGCTGTCTCTAGACGTTTGTTACAACGAATGAAGACCCTATTGAAATCGTGTTGAGAATCTAGGCGACTAAGCGGCGATCGTCCGTCGAGCTGCCAGAGCAGCGGCTAGGAGTGAGACACCGCTCATCAGAATGCTGATGCCTACATACAGACCAATCAGCCAAATCGCGCTGAAGGGAAACCGATTCAGCACCATGATGCCCAGAATCAGAGTAATAATTCCGTTGAACGCCACCAGCCAAAACATTCTGTGCCCTGCCCGATTGGTAAACGCCATGATGATGGTAAAAATCCCTTCAACAATGAACAAAATCCCAAAGGCTAAGGTCAGTGCTAGCAGCGCGGCTCCGACATTAAATAGAATGTAAGTGCCCGCAACCACATAGAAGATACCCACAATCAGATTTAGCCAAAACCCTCTGACTGGCTTTGACTGAAACGACTGAACAATCATCACCACGCCACTAATCAGCGTAATCCAACCGATCGCAACGGTGAAGAATGCTGAGGCAATCCCTGGCATGATAATCGCCAGTCCGCCGAGAATAATCAGACTAATGCTGAGGGCGATCACCCAACCCGTCGATTTCTTGATAGCTACTTCAGATTGAAAATCAGTAATCATAGTGTTCACCTCATTTTTTGAACTGGTTTTACGAACTGTGAGCAACGGTTCTATAGCGATTCCACTTCAGTTGTAAGAGTGGGATAGGCTTCTAGCCTGTACAGGCAGGATGCCCATCCCACCAATCATTCAGGATTGCTATTGCTATATATAGCTGTTGTGGAGGGTATACGCTCGATCTTAAAGCCTGTGATCCCGTAAGCAAGCGACAAAATTGGACTGGCAATATTGAAGATGGCATACGGTAAATACAGGAAGGTCGAGATACCCAGCGTGGCAGACATAAATGCGCCACAGGAATTCCACGGTACCAGAGGTGACGTTACAGTTCCAGCATCAGCGGCTACACGCGACAGGTTTTGTGGTTGCAATCCGCGCTTTTGGAACTCGATGCGAAACATGCGTACGGGCAGCACCAGCGCAATATATTGATCCCCCGCAACAATATTTAACCCGATCGCGGTCGTTACGAGCGTGGCAAACAAAAGACCCGTAGTTTTTGCCCGTAACAGCACCGGATTAATCAGTTTAGCCAACAGTCCAAATTCTTCCATCAGTGTGCCAAATGTCACCGCGCCGATGATGATCCACAGTGTCAACAACATACTGTCCATGCCACCGCGTGAAAGCAACCGATCGATATCTTGGATGCCGGAATTTTCCTGATAGCCAGTTGCCATTGCCGCCCAAATGCCTTTGATGTAGACCAGTGGGGTAGCCAGTGCCGGATCGTTAACAAAGCGCACAATAGCTTGCGGTTGGAGAATCGCGCCCATGATGCCCCCTACCAGCGCCGCACTCATAATCGCCAGGGATGCCGGGATTTTGCGAATAGACAGCACGACTAGAAATATCAAGGGAATTAAGTTCAGGGGTGTGATCCAAAAAAGCTGATCCAACTTAGCGAGATCGGTCGCTGTTTCGACGTTATCAATCACGTCCTCCCGGAGTCCCAAAATCGCAAAGACGACCATCGAAATGACAAACGCCGGAACCGATGTCCAAAGCTGGGCACGGATATGCGTGTAGATGTCTGCCCCTGCCAACTGTGCGCTCAACAGCGTTGTCTCGGAAAGGGGAGAGGTCTTGTCACCAAAATAAGCACCTGAAATTACAGCACCCGCAGTAATAACAGGGGAAACCCCAACCAACGACGCAATGCCGACTAGCCCGACCCCAATGGTTCCAGCCGTCGTCCACGAACTGCCAATGCCTACAGAAACAATGGCACAGATTATAGCGGTTGCCAGGTAGAACCAATTGGGTTGAAGCAGTTGAATGCCGTAATGAACTAAGGTTGGGATCGTGCCAGACATATTCCAGGTGCCAATCAGTGCCCCCACCGCCAACAAAATGAAAATTGCGCTAACAATCGATGCCAGCGCCCTCCCTCCCGATGCCGCGATTTTGTCCCAAGGATGTCCATTCTTGAGAATGATGATGGCGGCAACCATAGTACTGAGTATCAACGCGACTTGAGTAGGGCCATCGATCGCACCCAGCCCAAACAGCACAACAGAGCCTGCGATCAGCGCAATCAGCACCACGAGTGGAACGATCGCGTCTAAATATGACGGTTCTTTGATGGTGCGTGGGGGAGGAGGGTGACTAGACATGGGAGTATCCTCATTTCATAAATAACTGCAAAAACTCTGAAGAGAACGATCGCTGATTAGCGTCTTCTTCGGTGCCTCTGGCTGGCAAGTTTAGCCTTTGTTCCTTTCAGCAAAATGAACAGTGGAATGGTGGCGATCGCCAAAGGAATCAAGAGCACGAAGGACGATGAGAGCACTGTGAGACGCACCATTATCCAGACAAAACCGCCAAAGATCACCCAGCCTGAGATCAGAACCCACCACGGGGCTTGCCCTCCCGCTAAACTTCGATAAGCTCGACCCCGAAGCTGGATTTCGCCCATCGGATCAAAGCCAGAGGGAATTCTATCGGGGTTTAGGGGCGTTTGTTCAGCCGGAATTCCAATCGAAAGTTTGTCTGGGTCTAAACTCTCGTCTGGTAAAAATCGATTGAATTCATCTTTGTTATTCATTGCTAAAAGTAGATAAATTGTAGACAAGTTGAATGACTGAAAATAGGAATTAATAGTCGTCTCCGGGTTCGTGGCAGATATCAGTATTGCGCTTCGAGTCCATGCTGTTGTATAAGATCTGCATCACCCGTGAGCCTGGTTCGCTGAGTGCGTCGCGCGCGATCGTGGCAACTTCCCCAGACACACTCGCCGCATACTCAGCAACAACATCGCCAAATGAATTGCGCTGAATCGCGACTCTCTGACCCGGTGTTACTTTGTCTCTCAGATCAACCAACAACTCAAGGTAGCCGCCCATCGTGGAACGGATAGTTTCAAACGTGTCGCCGAAGAAGGTTCTGGCTTCCCTAGACGTGCGATCGATGTTCCCGTCAATCAGTTTGTAATGCTTGAGTACGTTCAGGCTGCCTTCAACAGTCATCGCGATCTTTCGCGCATCGAAGCTTCGCGGCCCTCCGATCTCAATGGTCATGACTGGAATGTCTGCATCGACGAACGCCATTTCGAGCGTACCGTCTTCACCGGGATCGTTCTTGATCTGCTCGATCGGAAACAATTCGGCTATCTGTCGGATCTCTGGCTTGCGAAGATCAGCGAAGATGAACATTGTGAAATCACCACCAGTCGCCCCTGTATGATAGTCGAGTGCCACATCAATGTTGTGCTTAAATAGACGATTCCAGAGAATACCCGCGTGACGGGTCGGTGCGTTGTCGCCTATTTCGTCGCCGGGCCACACGCGATTGAGGTCAACTAACGAGCCGCCGCTCTGAGCCGTCGGCCACATCCGCTGTGTATACTCCTTAGCGGGGCGAGAGAGGTCGTAGATTGCAATCACTGTCCCCGACATCTTTGCCGGATCGAGACTCGCCATGATGCGCTGCACTGCATTCACCGGACTCAACTCATCACCATGTACACCAGCGGTCAGCGAGATGCGCTTGCCATCGCGATCGCCTTTCGCAACCACTACAGGAACATACCAATGCTGTCCGGTGCCCATCTGTACCCCCTGGAAGAAAAAGCGGTGCGTCTTACCGGGTTCGAGGTCATTGACATTCAACTGACTGATCACAGGTGCGCCCTGGATCTGATCGCCCGTGTAAACCGTCTTCTCAGAACTGATTAGCGTTGTCATACTCACCTTCTACAGCACTGGTAGGTGCGTTTTTAAGTTGAAGCGATAGCCGCTCGGCAAAATGTGTAACTTGACTCCACAGAGCGCGATCGCTTCATCTTTGAGCAATCCCTCCAGGTTGTTGTGGGTAGCGGTTGATTCATCCACAACCGTAATCGCGCCCTGTCCAACTACCTCAAATTCATCGCCCTTGACAATAATGGCGGTGTCTTCGTCAATGCCCAGACCGAGTACCGCAGGGTGCAGCACCAGAGCTGCCAGCAGGCGACCCAGGCGACCCCGTTGAGCAAAGTGCTGGTCTACCATAATGTCGGGTAAAAAGCCCATACCGGGAGCCATGCTGACCGCATTGATACTAGGGTTAGATACAGATGCCCCGCCTACAATCATTTCGTCGGGCATCATAGCAGCACCCGCACTGGTGCCGCCAATCACGACTCCCTCCTGATGCCGCTTACGAATGGCATCGCACAAAGGAGAACCTTTGATAAACTCCACAATGCGCGATTGGTCGCCCCCTGTGAAGAAAATGCCAGTTGCCTGTTCGATCGTGTATATCCCTTCTTCGCACTCGGAATCTTTGCGGCGCTCTGTACCCACCACTTCCACCGATTCTGCACCTAATCGCTTGAACGCGCGGATGTAAACCTCCCCGACTTCTTCGGGGTGTCCGGTGGCAGCAGTCATCACCGCAATGTGGGCTTTCATGCCACCCGCCAATCTGACAAATTCTCGCAAGACTACGCAATCGCCGTCCCTATCTTCGGCACCGCCAATGATCACTAAAGCGCCGTGTGTTGGTTTAATACCCATACTGATTCCTCCCAATGTGTCTGCCCTTGCAGCACTCAACAATCTTTTGGATCGATGAGCAAGTTGTGCAATGCCTGCCACTCGATCGCTTTCTACTACTGTGTACACACAAGTCGTTTATCGCTCCGTTTCAGTCAGCTTCAGCCCCCTAAATCCCCCAAAATTGGGGGACTTCAAGCCAAGACTCCGAGTTCAAAGTCCCCCAGATTGGGAGATTTAGGGGGCAAGATCTCAGCAATGAACGATTAAACACTTGTGTGTACATAGTTAGGATCGCGTTCCAAAAAACGGGTTGCACTAACCGAGTATCTTTGCTTTGGCAAGCTGAAATTCTTCTTCAGACAGTGCGCCGGCCTCTTTAAGCTGCGTCAGTTGAGTCAGTTGAGCCAACAGATCGGTCTGTGCTGGTGCTGCTGGTGCCGCTGGAACTGCCGCCGCTTGGACTTGCATAGATTGGACAGCGGCAAGTTGAGCTTTTATTTGCTCCATCTCGGCTTGAGTCTGTATCTTTGCTGCCTGTTCTTGCTGCGCCTGAATCGCACTCTGATTCATTGCGCCGCTCGTTGCTCTGCTTGCCGCCGTTGCGGTACTGCTGATCACGGCTGTTCTTGCCACAGTACCTAACAAACCTCGACCCCCTCGCCTTCTGACCATTTGAGCCTCCTGTAGAGAAAGAGAATTTATACTGTTACCTGAGTCTGAGCCGCTATGACTTCATCAATCACGCTGCTGGGAATTCGTTCGCTGAGTAAAAGTTGACCGTCGGCATTCAAAACCGCATCCCGGAATGCAGTTGCCCAGATGTTTTCAAACAGCATTAGGGCTGCGAACGAGTTGTTATCCAAAGATTGAGAGATCTGTTGCACATCTTCCTCAGCGATCAGCCCAGAAATGTCGGCAATGATTGGATCTAATAGGCTGTGATCAACATCATCCATCTCATCAATTTCGGTCATCGTCACTTCACCATTATCACTCTTCTTGATGAAGAGGATATCGATGATACGAATCGTCTTGTTCTCCACTAACGCTTTCAATGCCGACGAAATTTCGTCTTTGATAAAGTTGCTGGGAAACTTGACGCACAGCATTTCAACCGGACCTAAAGACATGACTTGCTCTCCTAGTTTTAAGCTTCGATCGACGAGTGGCACTAAAAGTCAACCGCATCCCGAATGATGGGACAGGTCATACAGTGTCCGCCGCCCCGTCCGCGTCCCAGTTCAGAACTCGCGATCGTCACGACTTCGATGCCTTCTTTACGGAGAGCCGTGTTGGTCAAGACATTGCGATCGTAGGCAACCACCACACCGGGTTCTAAGCAGACAAAGTTGTTGCCGCTGTCCCACTGCTGCCGCTCTCTGGCGTAAGCATTGCCCTGGGTTTCCACGACGCGCATCTTCTTCAACCCCAGCGATGAAGCAACGACATCAACAAAAGTACCGGAGTCTTTGGTCAACTCGTACCCCGGTGCTTTGTCACTGGGTCGCAGAGAGAACGTTGTGACCTGATTCATAATGTCAGCATACAGGCTAACCAGATCGCGATCGCAGAAGGTGAACACGGTATCGAGGTGCATCGCCGCGCGGAGTTTAGGCATTCCGGCAACAATCACCCGTTCTGCCGCTCCTTTAGCAAACAACGCCGCCGCCACTTGAGTAATTGCCTGACGGGAAGTGCGTTCGCTCATGCCGACTAGGACAACCCCATTGCCGATCGGCATCACATCCCCCCCTTCAAACGTGGCAGAGCCGTGATGTTGAGTAGGATCGCCCCACCAAACCTCAAACTTCGCCTGAGTAAAGCTAGGGTGAAACTTGTAGACCGCCGTTGCGAGAACGGTTTCTTCATGGCGAGCCGGCCAGTAGAGCGGGTTCAGAGTCACACCGCCGTAAATCCAACAGGTCGTATCGCGGGTGAAGATGGTATTGGGCAATGGTGGCAGCAGGTATCCAGTCACGCCGCTGGCTTCTTGCGCTGCCCGAAGGAAGTCACCACCCGCCTCTTTGGGAATGTCATAGATGGCAAGCCCGCCGATCAGGTATTCAGCCAAGTGACGAGAACTCAAGCTTTCTAAGAAGGCGCGCACATCTTCAACTAGCCCCAGCCCCACCTCATTAGGGACAATTTGCTGATCTAAGATCCATTTTTTTGCCTCTGGAATATCGAGGGTTTCTGCCAGGATTTCGTGTAGTTCAATGACTTCGACCCCGCGACCGCGCATCTTCATCACGAAGTCAGCGTGGTCGCGCTTTGCCATATCTACCCACAGCACGTCATCAAATAGCAGATCGTCGCAGTTTGAGGGAGTCAAACGAGAATGGGCTAAACCCGGTGAGCAAACCATTACTTTTCGCAGTTTGCCAACTTCGGAGTGTACACCATAGGAAACAGCAGTTGGATTGGTGGTAGCAGTATTGGTTGTGACAGTCATAATAACTCCGTTGATTAGATTTCGATCCGAGTGTTACATTCACGATTCTCATTGATCTCTGTAGGAATGGTCTTCTCCCGTCTCTGGCATCCATCAGCGGACTGTTAAGTTAAAAAACGGTGACTTGTTCCATGAGGTTCATGTCCTCATCTTGGCTAGTAGCGATCGCACCCACTTCAGTAGGTAGATCCTCAATTGCCCAGGCAGAGTTTTCCCATAACAAACTACCGCTTGCCAGAACGGATAGACTCAGCGATCGCCCTACTGCCTTACCCATAGCCACATTTGGCATAACGCCCTCACACTGTTTAGATAGTGATCCGACCTGTCGAAAGTGCAAAAAGGGCTGAAAGAGCCGCGATCGTAGCCAGAGAGAAAAGGAACCACTCTCCGAACGTAAATACTTTTCTGTTCTGCTCCCGGCGGGCCATGAAGAACAGAATTGTTCCTGGCGCTAAGATTAGCCCCGACAACAATAACTTCTCTAGACCACCTGCGTAGATCATCAAGATAGAATAAGCCGTGGCGATCGCAGCAATGACTAACTCCTTGGTGCGGTTGCGAGAATCGCGATCGTAGGTTTCTCCGCTCCAAGCCAGTTTTAGCGCGAAGGCAGCAACCAGCAGGTAGGGAATCAAAGCCAGCGAACTCGTCAACTCTAGGGCAAGGATGAATGCCTGTTGACTGAACAGAGTCGCAATCAAAAATGCCTGAACCGTAATATTGGTCATCCAGAGCGATGCCGAGGGTACTCCATTGCTGTTTTCCCGCGCTAGGAAACTCGGCATGAGATTGCTTTTGGCAGCCATGAACGGAACCTCGGAGGCAAACAGAGTCCATGCCAGGAAGGCACCGAGTACCGAGACTAGCAGACCGAGGCTGATGAATATGTTACCCCAGCGACCCACAACCGACTCAAATAAACCTGCCATCGACGGATTTCGCAATACCCCCAGTTCTGCTCGTGGCAAAATCCCGTAGGGCAAAACCGTAACCAGGATCAGCAGACAGAGTACCCCCACAAATCCCAACACCGTAGCGACACCCACGTCAGATCGTTTCTCGGCATAGCGAGAGTAGACACTTGCGCCTTCAATGCCGATAAACACAAACACGGTGACCAGCATCGTGTTGCGAACCTGACTGAATAAAGACTCGGCATCATAGCCTTGACCGCCCCAAAAATTTGCGGCAAAGATATCTGGTTTGAACGCGAATAAGAGGACAAAGATAAAAATGACGATCGGCACAATCTTGGCGATCGTGACGATCGTGTTTAGCCCCGTCGCCTGCTTGACACCCCGCAAGATCATAAAGTGAAAAATCCACAAAATGATCGATGCAAAAAACACCGCCGTAACCGTGTTGCCGTCTCCAAATACAGGAAAGAATTCCCCCAAGGTCGATTTGATCAGGACGAAGTAAGAAGTGTTCCCTACACAGGTACTTGCCCAGAAAGCCAGCGCCGCAAGGAACCCAATATAATTGCCAAACCCGGTTTTGGCGTATGCGAAAATACCCGAATCTAGATCGGGCTTGCGTTGTGCCAAATTTTGGAAGACAAATGCCAGCATCAGCATACCGACACCCGCGATCACCCAGGCAATCAGCCCACCCAATACTCCGGTTGCGCGGCCAAACGCGGAAGGGATGGTAAAGATGCCCGCGCCCACCATCGAACCAACGACCAGTGCAGTGAGTGCCGCGACAGAAAGCGTTTGCTTATCTGATGCTAGGCTAGGAGACTGTTCTGATGCCGTATTGTAGTTCTGTTCTGATGCCATACAATGCTCCTATGTACTGCTAGATGCCATACTGTCAACCTTTGAATCACTCGGCTTTCACGGATGAGATGAAGGTAAAACAGTAGCAATGGCGCTTACGGGCACGCTAAAACAAAAACTTGATAGGCAGTATTGCGACTGCCTGTGATTCGGGTGTTGATCTGGAAAGGCTGCCGATTTGTCGGGGGTCGAAAGGGCTGGTTGTAGAGGTAAAAGCGCCTTGCCTCGATCGTGCGCGACACCGCTCGTGACGATGAGCCGTCGTTATACTTAAGATTCACTTCTGCCGTATAGCGCGAATTATTTTCAGGGATGAGTTTGGCAACATAACTGCTAAAACTCCTCCCTGTAGGCACCGCAAAATCAGTGTTGGCATTAGAGTTGTTGAGAGCAATGATCTGCCGAACTGCGCGTTGTCCGGTAGAAATTTCTCTGAGGTAAACGCAGGTTGCGGGCGCAGCGGGTAGTGCTTGTGCCTGCGTGGGTTGCAACATCACGGCTGCTGTCGCTACAGAAAGTCCGGTCGCAAGGGTTAAAAGCTTTTTCATGGTTGTGACTCCTCGAAATTACAAAACAGAAAATCAGTGCCTCCTAAGTTTTTGTTTAGGAAGCAGATCTAAGTAAACGTCAGTTCGACGAGTTTTCTCGCTTCGTTGTCAGCGGCTTCTGCCCCCTAAATCCCCCAGAATGGGGGACTTTGAACCGGAGATTTTGGCTTGAAGTCTCCCAAAATTGGGGGATTTAGGCAGCTCTCCGACTTCACAATCGAAGCGAACCACTTCTATCAAACTGACGTTAAGGAACAATCAACTACACTTCTGAACCAAAGTCTTCGCGCAGTTTGGTTTCTTGCTCGGTCGATAGGTTGGATTGAATCAATTCACCTTTTTCTTCGGGTGCAAAAGCGGCACTAACCTTGTCAACAGTCACCTGGCCCGTCAACAAAAACAGGGCAGAAGTGCCTTCCGTGACTTTGCTTTGCACATCTTGAATGAAATTGTCACTGATGCCATAGTCAGTAAACTTACCTGAAATCGCGCCTGCTGTGGCACCCACTATCACCCCTAATAAAGGAGCAAAAAACAGGAGACCAAACAACATTCCCCAGAATGCACCGCCCAGCGCACCCGCTCCAACCGTATTGAAGGCCTGGTTGGTTTTAGGGCTTTTCCGCCCCTGGGGCCAAGAGACGATCGCGGCATCTAAAACTTGCACGATCTGCTGTTTTTGTAAGTCTCCTAACTTCGTCAGCGCATTCTCTGCACCAGTAGCAGTATTGAATTTCCAGACGGTTAATGTTGACATGGTTTTCTCCTAGTTTAGTCGTCAAATGTTAATGAGTTGGTTTGCCTATATCAAACAGCTATCTAGATGTCAGATAGGCTTGCTATAGATCTCCATTACTCCAACCAAGCAAGCGAGAAACTTGAGCGGGTAAAGTAGAAGGATTGAACGGTTTTGTGATTGCTCCGGCAAATCCCATTTGCTGAAGCTGGTTTGAGGTAAACCAACTGGCTCTAGCAGTAATCAGCAAAATTGGAATAGATCGAGTCATTGAGTGTCGCTTCAGTTGCTCAATAAATATGAGGGCATCTGTTTCTGAAGTAGAAGCGTCCAGCAAAATGGCATCAGGGTAGGTAATCATACACAAATTAACGCCCTCTTGAATCGAGTCCGATAGAGTAACCCTCCAGCCCCCAAACTCGCTCAAAGAAGTGTGTAAAACTTCTCGGATGCTGGCTTCATGCTCAATCAATAGAATTGATTTAGTAGACATGAATAACCTGCCATTAGTGAGGACAGCCTTCACTGGAATGATTGTTTGAGAAGCTTTTGGAGCATTCCTTCAATCTGAAAATGACGATCGAGATCCAATTGCAGATCCTCCAAAGCTTGTCTGGCGATCGCGACCATAACCTGTGCAGATGCATAATCATGCTCGTGCAGCTTTTGTAAAGCTTCACTTAAAACATGGGTCGCAACTTCAACACGGCTAACTTTGGATAAGTCATCGCTGAACATGACGGAAGTAACTTTGTAAGTCACTGGGTTGATTTGTCTTTTAGATTAGACCAAAAAAATATGAAGCTGATATGAAAGAATGTTTTTATACTCTCCATCCCAGGATTCCGGCGACTTTTCTCCAAATGGTCATCGGGTCGAAGGGCTTTGTGATCACCCCTGCAACGTCTAAATCTGTTAATCGGCGGCGATCGTTGGGCAACACTTTAGCCGTTAACACAATCACTGGAATCTTCTGAGTTTTAGGATCTGCCTGAAGTTCTTCGCACATCTGAAAACCATCCATATCTGGCATTGAGATATCTAACAGAATGGCATCTAGGGTTTGAGTCTGGGCAATCTGCAAGCCTTCAACACCGGATGTAGCCGTGACCGTCAGCCAGCCTGCAAATTCTTCTAGCGATACCCGCACGACCTCGCGAATATCTTCTTCATCATCCACAATTAGAATCCGCTTAGTCACGTTCATTAGATCTCCTGCACGAATCTTCCCTCACCCTAGCCCTCTCCCCAACTACCGTGTATACATAAGTCCTTTCGCTTCGTTGTGAGCGGCTTCTGCCCCCTAAATCCCCTAAAATTGGGGGACTTTGAAACTGAGAGTCTGGGGTCAAAGTCTCCCAGAATGGGGATTTAGGGGGCAAATCCCCAGCCAATCCGAGCTTAAACAATTTGTGTACACACAGTAGCCCCAAGGAGAGGGAACAAGAGAGTTCTGGCTCCTTTCTCCTTGGGGTGAAGGGTTGGCGAGGGCTGTTCAGATTCATATAGGGTGTTCATTGTTCCCAGTCAAAGGCAACGTGAAGTAAAAGATGCTTTCTTTACCCAAACTGCTCTCTGCCCAAATTTGTCCGCCGTGTTGTTGCACAATTTTTTTGCAAATCGCCAATCCCAATCCGGTTCCCCCTTTTTCGCGAGAATCGGACATATCTACCTGCTGGAACTCTTCAAAAATCATTTCGAGTTTGTCTGGCGGAATGCCACGACCTTGGTCAGCGATCGAGAAAAGGAGGTAGGGAGTCGGGATAGAAATCGTTTTCCCATTCCCCATCCTCCGTTCTCCATTCTCCATTTCAGCCTTTAGCCAAACTGTATCGCCTGGAGATGAAAACTTGATAGCATTGCTCAACAGGTTGATCAGGGTTTGAAGAATGGCATCGGGGGCGACCCGAACGATGATCGAGAGGGAAGTGAGCGAAAGGGTAATGGCTGACTGATCGGCGATCGATTGAATGCTATCGACTGCCTGTTGCATCAGGTCAGTCAACTGGCAGCCCTCCATCGCAAGCTGAACTTTGCCCGACTCTAACCGTTCTAAACTGAGAATATCATCGACCAGACGCACGAGGCGCTCGCTGTTATTAATCGCAACTTGCAGCATGTGTTTGGCTTTTTCGGGTCGATCGTCGAAAACACCTGTGCCCAAAATGCCGAGAGCACCTCGAATCGAGGTTAATGGCGTGCGAAGTTCGTGGCTAATAATCGAAACAAACTCGTTTTTCATGCGTTCAATTTTCAGCCGATCGCGAATGTCTTGAATGTGTGCCACGACGTAGAGCAGTTGTCCATTGTGATCTCGAACGGGTGCTGCATTGACGAGCACTGGCACGATTGTTCCTCGTTTGGTGATATATCGTTTTTCTATTTGAAAAGAAGGGGTCTCACCTGACAGCATTTGCCGAAACCCCTCCAGATCTGTCTCTAGATCTGCTGGATGCGTAATATCCTGAAAATTCAGTTCTAATAGCTCTGCTTCGGGATATCCAACTATGTCACAATAGCAAGCATTCACTTTCCGAAACTGCCCTGTCGATGAAACCAGAGAAACCCCGATCGGGGCATCGTCAAACGCATTACGGAATAGTTCTTCACTGGCGCGTAGCGCTGCTTCAGTCTGTTTGCGCTCGGTAATGTCTACAAACCCCCCAATCACGCCTCTGACTTTGCCCTGCTCATCGAGCAATGGAGAGGCATAAGAGAGCAACTGAACCACGGTTCCGTCTAGACGCACAATGTCAACTACTTCATCCCTCACTTCAACGTTATGGGCTGCCGCATACTGCATCGGTAGGTTTTCGGCAGACAGTTCTTGACCCTCTCTATAGACTCGATAAGCGGGACGATCGTCAGCCGATGCACTGGGGGAAGCATTCTCGCCAAGAGGAACTTTCAGCAGTTCAGATAAGCAGGGATTGACGTGAGCGACTCGGCACTCTGGGTCTTCCCCGATTGCTACGCCAATGGGCAGCACCTCAAACAGGGTTTGTAGCTCGCTAACCCGGCGGGTCAGTTGCTGGTTAAGCTGCTGAATTTCGGCTTCGGCTTGTTTGCGATCGGTAATATCTTCTGCCAACCCCACAACTCGTAAAGGGTTTCCGTTCTCGTCGTGCACAACCAAAGATTCTGACTCAATCCACCGAACTTCGCCATCTGAGCAAGCGATGCGGTATTGGAGGCGCGCCTGGTTGCCAGAGAGTAACTGATTGAACCCCCACAAAACATACTCTAAATCTTCAGGATGAATCCGATCGAGCCAGGAGCTTGGATTTTGATAAAGGCTCTCGCAGGAGTAGCCCCATAGTTTTTCGTAAGACGGACTGATGTAGAGATACTGTCCTGTCGTGACAGATATCACATAGACTACCTGGTTGACAGTTTGAGCAATCTCCTGAAAACGAGCTTGACTTTCTTGCAGCGCAATCTCAGCCCGTTTGCGATCGCTAATATCTTCTACCGTACCCACCACTCGAACAATGGCTCCAGACTCGTCTCGCAGAGGGAATGCTTGCGATTGCAGCCAGCGTATTTCATCATTCGGGCAGATGAAACGATACTCTTCATTAAAGTTTTCGCCTTGATTTTCTCGCTGTAGCTTTTCTTGGATGCGATCGCGATCGTCGGGGTGAATATTGTCCAGCCAATGAGACATCCCTTGGTCGGAAGATTGGGGTGATGTTCCAATAATGGCTTCATAGGCAGGATTCACGTAGGAGTAGTGACAAGATGCTATTTCAAAAACAAAAAACCCCTCCTGCACGGTTTCTGCTAATTGCCGGAAGCGGTTTTCACTGGCTTGCAGAGCCGCTTCTGCTTGTTTGCGTTCGGTGATATCCCAGCCAACAGAATGGTATTCAATGAAGCGCCCTTGTTGATCGAAGATGGCTCGACAGTTCCACTGAGTCCAACGAATTTCTCCATGAGAGAAAGCCCGATTTTCAATGGTTACTGTAGGATTCTCTAAGCTCATAGAGTTGATCAGTTGAGCGACCCGATCTTGGTCTGCTGCAAAAATTACAGGCTGATAACGGCTCCCAACCGCCTTTTCTGGGTCTAGCCCAAAATAGCGACAGTAAGCTTCATTCACAAAGGTGATTGTGCCATCTGGCTGATATCGGCAGATCAGCTCTGTTTGATCTTCGATGATGCTGCGATAGCGGGCTTCGCTCAGTTGCAAAGCGGCTTCTATCTGGTTGCGTTGGGTCAAATCTCGAATCACGACTAGCACTTCGTCGGTGTCAAGCGGCACAATCCTGGCTTCTTGCCAGAGATACTGTCCTTCAACCCAGAGTGGAAACTCATAGACCTGGATTTCTCCGGTTTGCAAGGCTGTGATCGCAGCGGTCAGGCGCTGTTCTGCCGCTTCGAGTGGCAGAATATTGCGAATGTTTTCCCCTCTTCTTAAATTTGGAAAGGCGATCGGAAAAGCCTTTGTGGGCTTGAAGTCTAAGTAGGTTCCATCTCGATGCATCCGAATGATTAAATCTGGTAAGGCATTCAGAATGGTGCGATTGAGGGTTTCGCTCTGTCTCAGCGTCTCTTCTGCTTGTTTGCGATCGGTGATATCTACGACCACTCCATGCCAAGCAGTCGCACCGTTCTGTCGCCGCTCAGGTTGAGAATTGCCTTGTAGCCATTTAATCTGACCAGACGGAGGAATAATGCGCCACTGGTGACTAAATAGATTGAGGGTTTGCATACTCTCGCTCACTGCATCCCGATAACTGCCCTGATCATCAGGATGGATGGCATTCAATAATATGCTGGCATCTTGCAAAATTTGCTCTGCATCTACTTCATGAATGATCTCTACTGCTGAACTCATGTATTCAAACCAGGTATGTCCCGTCGGTTCTTGCACAAGTGTGTAGATGTTACCCGGTGATAGTTGATTGTATTGATGCAACCATTGTTCAGTTTTATGCAGTTGTTCTTCAATTTGTTTGCGATCGCTAATATCCCTGCCAATGCCCAGCACATAGATTTCGCTGTTGATTTCAATCAGTTCGGCAGATAACAGTACCGTTTTAATTTGTCCCGATCGAGTCTGGCTATGCACTTCCAGATTACGGACACAACCGTTCTGCTGCAACACTTCGTGGAAATGGGCACGATCGTCCAGGTCGCCCCAAATTCCGAGATCCAGAAACCGCTGCCCGATCAACTCCTCACGCGAATATTCCAGCACATCCAAAAAGCTTTCGTTGGCTTCTACACAGCGTTCTTCTGCCAACGTTGAAAGGGCAATTAGGTCAGGGCTGGAGTGAAAGATGATGGTGAATTTTTCCTCTGATTCTGCCAGGGCTGTTTTGATGCGATCGAAAGACTGTTGCAGTTGGTCTGCCATTTGGTTAAATGTCTGCGCCAGACTGTTTAACTCGTAGATTGGGGTATTGGTGGGCAAGCGTTGATTGAGATTGCCTGCTGCCAGTTCTCGACTAACCCGATTTAATTGGGCAAAGCGGGCGGTGAGATAGTGGGCAGTGAGCAGCCCCAGCGAGATCGCCGCGCCGAGAGTCAGCAGAGAGAATAAAACTGTTATGTACGTATTGTCCTGAATGGCTGCCATGAAATGGGACTTCGGAATTACCGTCACAACTTGCAAATTCAGCCCGTACTGATCTTGAAAGGGCGTGATTTTGACGTTTTGCAGTTCACCTTTGTAACTAAATTCTAGGTATTGGGGTTTATCTAGAGATCTCAACGTGCCTGGGCGATCGCGCAAATATTCACCTAGCGATCGCGTCAAATCATCCCGACTTTGATCAAGGGTTAGTTGCTTAAGCTGTTTGTGAACGCCTGTTCCAGCCCCGACTTTATAGAGTTTCTCTTGTAGAGACGTGGCGATCAGGGCACCGCCTTGATCGGTGATCATGACTCGACCAAAGCGGCTGATATCCAAGCGCTGGAGAACCTTACTCAAATAATCTAGCTGAGTATGGACTGTGAAAACTCCCAACAGGCGCTTCGTGATGGGATCATAAACAGGTTGGGAGGTGTTTAAGGTTAGCGCTTCCAAAGAACCATACTGAGAAATCGGTGCCCATCCAGGCTGACCCGTTTTGACGGCTCGTTTATACCAGGGGCGATCATGAATATCCAGACCATTTTCAGTGTAGACAAGTTGCCCCCGTTTGCCCTGGTTGTCTAGACGGTAAACCAGCATTTTGTCTGGACGAGGGGGATCGGCAACGACCAAATGCAACTCTGGCAATCGTTCAACCACTCTAAACGTGCCTTGCGGATTAGCAAATAGAACCGCCGATACCTGATCAAATTGCTGCAACCGATTAAACAAAGCAGCTTCCAGGGCTGGAACATCTTGGGGATCAATCTGCCCCTGATTGACGGCATCGACATTCAACCGATTAATCAATAGGGGTGTTTGCAGATAGGTCTTGAGTTCTTGTGTCACCCGCTCGTTTGTCTCTGCAACTAATCGCTGCCCCAAATCAGCCACAGACTCTTGTCCACTCCGGTAAGATAGGTAACCCACTAGTGCCACCGCTGCCACCGTTTGCAACACAAAGGGAACTACTAGTACCTCATGCAGAGGGACGTTTGCTATCAAGCGGCGGAGGGTTTGGGGCAGGGCGATCGGCATGAAGAATGCTTAACGCTAAGAGAATAAACAACTTATATCAGACTGAATCGGTATCTCAAACCAAGTTGCAGCCCGATACGTCACTCATTATCGGTTTAGCTAACTCGTGCTTCAACTCCTCCAGCAATTGACACAACTGATCTGCTAATCGCGTTTTCTGGCTCGACTCGTTTTCTAACAAGCGTTCAATGGCTTGTGCGACCTCCGAAGCTTTGACATAGCCAAACGTTCCTAACCCTCCTGCCAGTTTGTGCGCTTCTGTTTGCGCGGCTTGGCGTTGCTTCAAACTAAAATTGCCTGCTTGCAACGATCGCTCCGCTGTTTCTAACACGGTGAATCGCTGCTCTAGCGATACGTGAAATCGCTCGGCAATTTGCTGAATTGCCATCACGCCCCGCTGCTCTCTAGCCTGCCCGTGATCCCAATCTACTGCCAAAACTGGGTGCGAGGCAATTTCTCCCTGATCTCTTGCTGTCTCTTTATCCTTGCGCCCCAGTGTCTTCCTATCCTCTATTGGTGCTGCTTTTAACCGATATCCCAACCCATATACTGTCTCAATCATGTCAGTCACCATGCCTGAAGACTTCAACCGTTGTCGCAAGTCTTTAATCAAATTGGTGACAGAACCTTCAACCGGAGTTTCCTCCATCGACCACAGGTGATCAATAATGTTACTGCGGCTGAGGATACGTTGAGGAGGGCGAAGAAATAGTTCTAGTAGGCTATATTCTTTGGGTCGGAGGGCGATCGGTTCGTGATTGTAAGTAACCTGAGCCAAAGCGGGATCAAGGCAAAGTAGTTCCCAGGTCAACACGGGGGCCGATGCAGCATTTCCCCCACGCCGCAAAAGTGCTCGCACTCGCGCTAGTAGCTGAGAGGGGGCACAAGACTTGGCTACATAGTCATCGGCACCCGCATCTAGTCCGGCAATGACATCTTCGTCTGCGTCTTTTGTGGTTAGCATCAAAATTGGAGTTTGACAGCCCTGAGCGCGGAGGCGACGGCAAACTTCAATTCCATTTAACGTGGGGATCAAAACATCTAAGAGAATCAGGTCGTAACTCCATTGGGTTGCCAGTTCTAGCCCGACTGATCCATCTGCGATCGTATCCACAGCATAACGATGAGCAGAGAGCGTTGCGGAGATCAATTCACTAGTCGGTTGATCGTCTTCTATAAAAAGGATCTTCATTGCGAACTCTCTCCGGCGAACCTTGCCTAATTTGAAATAAAGAGCGTTCTGCCCGATGATCATCGATCGGGTGAGACTTGCGGATGGTCGAGAAGATATTACCACTCCCGTACTCTATCACACAAGGGAATTCAACCCCTTGCAGAGGTAAAAATGGTTACCTTGATGCTTGAGAGATAGCCGTCCTAAATGAATGGTGGGATGGGCATCTTGCCCGTACAGGCTAGAAGCCTATCCCAGTCTGACAACTGAAATAGGATTGCTATCGCTACTCAACTGCTTGTGAACGCTCAACAGTGCTGGGTTCGCTAAAACCGTTTTCCATGACAACTTGTTGAGGAATGCCAATTTGGATGTGGTTGCGATCGAAGTCAATTTTGAGACGACGACGCAATTCTCGCGCAGTGTTCCACTGTTTGAGCGGAGCGGTTTTAATCAAGATTCGGATCACGATTCCAGTATGGGAAATCTGCTCAACCCCAAACAATTCGTGGGTATCCAGGATCACAGATTGCCATGCTGGATCTTGTGCCATACGATCGACCGTTTCGCGAACTACGGCGAGGGCGCGATCGACATCAGTGTTATAAGCGACTTCAATGCGAAAATCGGTGCGGGCCCAAGTGCGTGACCTGTTTTCCACCTTGGCGATTAAGCTATTGGGTAGAGTAATCAAATTACCTTCGTCACTGCGAATCTGAGTAACCCGCAGGTTCAGATTTTCCACCATTCCAGAGATATCGGCAACTCTGATATTGTCTCCAATCCGAAACTGATCTTCGAGCAAAATCAGGAAGCCATTGACGAGATCTTTGACCAGACTTTGTGCTGCGAACGAAACTGCCAGTGCAAGCAACGCCCCTAACGTCAGAACCGAACCTGGCACTAAGTTCAACCATTGGAGCACCCAAAGGATCGCGACCATGTAAACCACAACCATTTTTAACCCTTTGACCACGTTGGCGATCGTGGCGATCCGTTGCAGATTCGCTTCAGTCAAAGATTGTTCCTGCTCCCGATTTTGGATGAACTGATCAACGAGCAAATCGGTCAGCCGATTCGTTAACCCCGTTACAAACCAGGTGATCAAAATCACAATAGGAATCGTAACAACCTTTTTAGCAAACTGGCGCGTTTGGGGAAAGGCATTGAGACTGTAAGCAACCCCAACCACCCAGATCAGGGCGATCGCCCAAAACAGAAACCATTGCAAAAACTGAACCATTTGCAGTCGTCGCTGTAGGCTGAAATGATGGCGCAGTCCTTGAAACAGTTGCAGCCCTTGATTTGTATCCGATGGTTCTACAGCAAGTTCTGGAATGTGAAGCTCGTGGGCGTGAATCATTGCAGACTCTGCTACCTGGTGTTGCTCAAGTTGTTGTCTGCGTCGGCTAAAAAATGCCCACGCCGTCCCTAACACCAGCGTCAATAGCAAGGTTGCAACCAAGACTTTGATCACTGTAGAAACTTGTTGCTGCAAGGCTTCGGGTTGGCGTAGTTCTAGCGCCTGCCGGAGTTCTCGCTCTAGAATCTCTTTCCATCGGGTTGCCAATAGGTCTTTGCTGATTGAAGCATATTGAGCATCTGTATCGGTCACTGTTAGCAAAACCTTTGCTTCAGACAAGGTGGCATCTTTGACAGATAAAACAGGCAGCCCATTCACGGTTTCGCTCAAAACCTGGAATGTGTTGGGGTTCAGCACCTCCTTGTCCGACAATCCATTACCAGTGACCAGTTGTTCCAGATTGCGTTCTATCTGCGTGGCGCGAACTTCGACGGGAACCTGGCTACCGGGTTCGCTGCGATTGAGCACAGCCGGAGAAGCAATTCTAAACAATTCTTTCCCGTCTAGGCGCACCTCAGTAGATTCTAGGGTGCCTCGCCGTTCGACCCCGTTGGGAAGGGGCTGTGTTCCGCTTGGGGTCGTCAAGGATGGCAATTGCCCCAGGGGGATCGATCGGGCGATCGCGGGATTCATCAACACAATGAGTATCGCGATGCTGCACGCAATGAATGGGCGCAGCAGACGGGTTCTTTTCCATTGACGGTTGAACATAGATGCGATCGCTGTAGCCATAACTGGACGCTAAAAATTTGACTGACAACTTGCTTTGTTACCCGTTCTTGGAAACCAAAGCGGCTAGGTTCCCTGGATGCGCCCCTGTCCCGATTTTACGAGCCGCTGAAGTTGCTGACTTTCGAGTTCTAGAATTCGTCGGGCAAAATCAGGGTCATGGTCAAGCAGATCATCAAAGGCATCGACTGAGATTGCCAAAATGCGCGTCTTTTCACTATCCGCAATGATAGTATTTTCTGAGTTGCTGTGGGTTAAAACCTCTAGCTCATCCAACGTTTGTCCAGGATGGAGGCGTTCAACTCGAACCCCATCTGCAAGTTGATAGTGAATGCTGGCATCGCCTTCGAGCAACAGCAACAATTCTCGACAGGTATCGCCTGCTTCTGTGATTACGTCGCCTGTTGAGTAAGTTTTCACCTCAGCCCGATCGCCCAGAGCCATCAGAGTTTCGGTTTGGATGCGATGAAAGAAGTCACTGTTAAACAAATACACCAATTTCTCTAGCGTTGGAAATGCCGTTAGAGGCGGTGAAGGCGGCAGGGATAGCAGTTGTTCTGCGGTTTCTCGTATGAGTGGATGTGACTCGTAGCGCAGTTCGGGAGCAATTGTCTGAACACGTTCTGAATCGAGTTGAGCAATCAAATAGAGCGCAGCCGCTTTAACCAAAGGATTGTAGTGCTGTAGCAGGATTTCTAAATAGCTCAAAGTCTCTTGAGTAGAGAATTCTAGAGAATTAGTGAGGGGTTCTTCGGGTTGCGTCAGAGACTGAACAATCTCTGGATGTAGGTGATTTTGCCAATGCTCACGGTTTAAATAGTCTGCTACAAGTTGGGGCGATCGCTGCTTTAGAGACTGAGCGATCGCAATCGCGTTTGGGTTGTCTTGTAGGGTCGTTAGCGTTTCCAAAAGCGATCGCACAATCAATTCTTGTTTGCGTTGTACGCTTTCTCTCAATAGTGTTAACACCGCTTGATGTTCATGGAGTGTGAGATGACTAAATGCACGATCGCAAGCCACCCATTCTGATAATCGAGCCAACAGAACTTCAGCTTTTTGAACTTCGCCTACCTCAGGAGCAAACCCACTCGAAATCCAGTCTTCTTCTTGTTGCGTAATTGAATACTCGCGGCGCAAAGAGCGAATTGTAGCGGAATCTTGTTGAGATGGATCAAACGTCGCCAAGTCAGGCTGTCTTTGTTGTAGTCGCATCAACCGCTCCAGTGATTTTTGGTAGCCGCTTAATCGGATCTGATTTTCTAAAGTCCGTTGGTGGTGTGGGTTGAGCAACTCTGCGTCTTCAATGCCCAATTCTTCTAGCACTTCGCGATGTTCATCATCAGGAATGCCCAACTCTTGACGCATTTGTTGCAACACTTCCAAACTACTAGAAGTGTTGACGTAGCCTTCTTCTAACGCTTCTCGCACCACTCCTTTGTATGCCTCGTGCCGTTTTTCACGAGTGAAACCGGGAAGCACTTTTGCTAACACATAGACTTCATTAGCGTGGAGGTCATCTAGAGAACGACCCTCTAAAAACTGGGAAACGTCTAGCTGCAATTTCTCTAACTGTTTGCGGAATCGACTTGCCAAACTTTCACGAGAATAGAGATCTGGATTGCGTCGCCAAGTTTGTTGCAGCCACAGGGTACTCAGGAAAACAATGCTCACATCAAACCCAAACTGCACCCACAGCGGCGTTAACCGGAGTAGGGGACGACCTGCAAAGAAGAAAAAAAAGTTAAAAATTCCGAACGTGCAAATGGCAAAAATCCGATGCCGAACCGTGTCGGGATTCATTGCATGATGCTGACGACTATAGGATTTTGCGCGTTTCTCAATGAATTTGCCAATGATATACCCGATCGCTGTAGATCCACCTAGCACCAATGGAACAGCAAACAACTTAGGAATATTAATGACATTCCCAAACACATATAGTCCAGGATTCATCAGGGCTGCAAGTTGATTGGGGTCACGATTCCAGATGCCCGAAAAGTAATAATTCCAGTTGCCCGCGTATAGATAGTAGTAAACAAAATAGCCAATTACTAAACCCACGTAGCCATATCGAATCAACGATTCTTCGGGCTTGTTCAATTCATCCCAGTAGGTTCTCTCAGAGTCGATATCAAAACAAGGACTTTGACAAGCAACACAAGCACTTTGCTCGTTGCCATCCGGTAACACTGTGCGGCACATAGATTGAGTAATCCGTTGTTCGCTCACATGGGCCTTACTCCCCAGCAAGCCCCTGGGTTCACTAAAAATTGTCTGAACAGGTGCCATTGGGCAGAAGTATTGGCACCACGACTTACCGCCATAAAAGTATCCAACTGCAATTGCGGCGGCGATCGTGAACAATAACCACAGCCCTAATATCAAACGATCGGCATTGAAAAATAGAATTCGCCCACACAATCCTACAAACAGCCAGCCAAATTGCACGTATGAATAGTTCCTGCCCAGCCACGAATCAGATTTGACTTTTGCCAACTCGTAGCGCACCTTTCCAGTTTTTTTATTTTCCCGTTTGAACTGTCGTTGCCAACCCAAAGCGCGAGGAATTTGAGATAGAAATGATAGGGGACAGATCCGCCGCCACAGTTCATGTCCAAACACCAGCAAAATGAGGATTCCCGATGGAACGATCGCGCCCCAAAACAGGGTAGCTCCTAATGGGTAAGGCTGTTCAACCAAACAGTTGCCCTGCACCTGCACACACTCACCAGAGATCCGCAGCGGACTCCAAGGATGATCTGGCTCGGTTAATGCCGCAGTCCAGGGATCGTAAAACAGAGAGGCGATCACAAGCAGCCACCCGATCGTCAGTATCCAGCGAACCCAGTGCATTTGACGTTCTGGCAGTTGTGCAAACATAGATAAATTTTTTCTGAGTAGTTTTTTACTTCATAATCTTACTCGTTCAGATAGTTGCATTCCAAACAATCTAGCGCTATAGTCTAATTATTCGAGAATCTCGAACTAGTGAACGATGGAATTTAGAGTAGCTCTAGTAAACACGCTAGAAAACCCTTTTTAGACTACCCGCTAGATTACTAGTCTGATTGAGATCACAACAAACCTACGTCGTGATCCCATTCATTCATAGTCACTAACATTAACGCCTATTCACCCTCTCCTACAAGGTTTTTATGGATCTCTTCACTCCAATTCAGCTAGGATATTATACGCTTCCTAATCGCGTCATTATGGCACCCTTAACTCGCTGCCGTGCCGGGGCAGGAAACGTTCCCACTGCTTTAAACGTCAATTATTATGCTCAACGGGCATCGGCTGGGCTAATCATTAGCGAAGCCAGCCAGGTTTCTCAGCAAGGGATGGGCTACCCGGCGACTCCCGGCATTCACTCGTCAGAGCAGATTGCTGGCTGGAAACTTGTCACCGAGGCTGTCCATCAACAGGGCGGACGAATTTTTCTGCAATTGTGGCACGTTGGCAGAAGTTCTCACTCCTCATTTCAGCCTGGTGGAGCCTTGCCCGTTGCACCCAGCGCGATCGCGATTGATGGCGAGTTGCTCACCTACGAAGGCATGAAGCCTTATGAGACTCCTCGCGCTTTAGAACGGCATGAAATTTCTGGCATTGTCGAACAATTTCGTCAGGGGGCGGAAAACGCACTAGAAGCGGGCTTTGATGGCGTTGAAATTCACGGGGCAAATGGCTATTTGTTGGATCAATTTTTACGAGATGGGGCAAACAAACGCACCGATGATTATGGTGGCTCGATCGAGAACCGTGCCCGGTTACATTTAGAAGTCACTGAAGCGGTTGTGGGAGTTTGGGGAAACAATCGGGTCGGAATTCGTCTCTCGCCCAGCAGCACATTTAACAGTATGTCTGACTCAAACCCCGAAGCCACGTTTGGCTATGTAGTTGAACAACTGAATCATTTTGACCTGGCATATCTGCACTTATTAGAACCCAGCGAATCGGATTTGAGACACGGAGGACAAGCCGTTCCGACTGCTTATTTTCGTCCGATTTACCAGGGCAATTTGATGGCAAACTGGGACTATGACCAAGCAAAAGCCAATGCCGCGATCGCAAGTGGCAATGCCGATCTGATCTCATTTGGCAAAGCGTTTATTGCAAACCCAGATTTACCAGAGCGATTTAAGCTTAACGCGCCTTTAAATCCACCCAATCCCGACACGTTTTATGGCGGAGGTGAACAAGGTTATACCGATTATCCAACGCTCAAAGAGCTTCAACTCGCTTAAACAAATTTGTTCAACTTACAGCAGGAGACTCTTAACATGATTGAGCTTTATTATTGGACAACGCCAAACGGTCACAAAATCACGATGTTTTTAGAAGAGGCTGAACTGCCTTATACGATCGTGCCAATCAACATTGGAGCGGGTGATCAGTTTAAGCCTGAGTTTCTCAAAATTTCGCCTAACAATCGAATTCCAGCCATTGTCGATCACGAACCTACTGGAGGAGGCGATCCAATCTCGGTGTTTGAGTCAGGAGCAATCTTACTCTATCTCGCAGAAAAGACCGGAAAGCTGATTCCTGCTGATCTGCGAGGTCGGGTAGAGGCCTTGCAATGGTTGTTTTGGCAGATGGGCGGGTTAGGCCCAATGGCAGGACAAAATCATCACTTCAATCAATATGCACCCGAAAAAATTCCTTACGCGATCGACCGATACGTCAACGAGACAGGACGGTTGTATGCAGTGCTGAATCAGCGACTAGCCGATCGTGAATTTGTGGCAGGTGAGTATTCGATCGCCGATATCGCCGCCTATCCGTGGATTGTTCCTTACGATCGCCAAGGGCAAAAATTAGAAGGTTTCCCCCACCTCAAACGCTGGTTTGAAGCCATTCAATCTCGCTCTGCGACGATTCGCGCTTATGAGCAAGCCGACGCGTTTAAGACTCAGCAGATGGACCTTGAGAAGTCTCGATCGCTGCTGTTTAATCAATCGGCGACCACCGTTCAAAAATAGGCATTGCTGAATAAAGAAATGATTTGCCCTGTCTCCCCAGCCCTCCCACAAGGGCGAGAGGCAGGGTGGTTTCATTCCTAGGTTTCTGCAATCACAATTTTGAGAGAGCCTCAACGAAGGAATCAGGAGCCTGTACTATTCTTTTCTTGTATGAAACCACCCTGCTCCCACAAGGGCGAGAGGGGAGCAAGAGCCTAATTTTCTCCCTTCTCCCTGGATGGGAGAAGGGCTGGCGAGGGCTTCGCCCCACTTCGTGAGGAGGGTAGAGCAGGTTTTTACGTCTCATCAGAAAAGTGGGTTAGAAACCCCGTCGTTCTACGACGGCTTTACAAGTACATTTGAACGATCTATAGTTTGAGCGGGAGGGACGATAACCAAGTTTCTCCCGCCCATACCGAGGGGCATCCGGGAACGCGGGTTAAAGCGGAAAGTCTGTGGAGCGAACATAAGACCAAAAAACCTTAGAGGTGGAGGCAGTTGCAATGAAGCAGAAATCTAAATCGCGAGGTTTGGAGAATCACCGCTCCTTCAGGACGGTGAGTATGTCAATGACTTCTCTTCAATGACAATGAAACTGCCCTGCCCAAATTGGGGGACTTTGAACCGGAAATTTTGGCTTGAAGTCTACCAAAAATGAGGGATTTAGGTAGCTCTCCCGAATTCACAACCGGAGCAAACCACTTCTGTCGAACTGACGTTAAATTAAATAATGTTGGTTACTTGCAACGTCAATGGGCACGGCAGGGCCATGCCCGTACGCAAATTCTGGTCTTACATTTAATTCACAATCTTAAGGTGATGAGTGTAAAAGCGATCGAACACTTTGTTGGATCGGTCAGCCAGGCAAGGTTGTGACTAAGTTCGAGGTTGCTGCTGCTCAATGCCGTTAGCTAACCTTAATGAAATGTCATCCCACACTCAAGCACAATTTCCTCATGTCATCTGATCTTTCCGATCGCAAACCCGCTAATGCCCGATCGCACTTACTTGATAATGAGACGATCGCTGCCTGGGTTTTTCTGTCTCCGGCACTGATTTTGCTGGGCGTGTTTGTGCTGTATCCGATCGCTTATCTAGGCTATCTGAGCTTCACGACTGGCAGCTTTACCAGAGCGGGGGTGCGCTGGGTAGGGTTGCGAAACTATTGGCGGCTGTTGGTCAGTCCTGATTTTTGGCAGGTCTTGGGCAACACGGCTTATTTTACGATCGCGACCGTGATCCCCAGTGTGGTCATTCCGTTGGGGTTGGCGGTATTGCTCGATCGATCCTTCGCTTTGAGAGGGTTGCTCAGAGCCGCTTATTTTATTCCATCGATTACGTCACTCGTGGCGGCGGGGCTAGGATTTCGCTGGCTGTTTCAAACCGATGGAGTCGTGAACGATTGGTTAGGCGCGATCGGAATCGCCCCGATCGCGTGGCTGCAAGATACAGCGTGGGCAATGCCCGTCTTGATTTTGTTGAGCATCTGGAAGCAGTTGGGATTCAACCTGGTAGTCTTTCTGGCAGGATTGCAAACCATTCCAGTCAGTCGCTATGAGGCAGCAGAATTGGACGGGGCAGACGCGCGGCAAAAATTTTGGTATGTGACGCTGCCCGGTTTGCGTCCGACGATCGTGTTTGCGGTGGTCACAACTGCGATTTTTACGCTTCGCAGCTTTGAGCAGGTCTACGTGATTACAGGGGGTGGGCCGCTCAACTCGACCAATCTGCTGGTTTATTATGTCTATGACCAGGCATTTGCTCAGTTCGATTTTGGATATGCGGCGGCAGCGGCAACGGTTTTGCTGGCTGTGACGCTGATATTGGTTTATTGGCAGCTACGATCAGGCGAAGAAACATAGGGACAAAAGGCATTTGCCCCTACGAAATCTCTTTGTTAGTTTTCGGTAGGAAATGTCCGTCTAAATTCGTCGATCAGGTCGTCCATTTCTTCTAATGCCTGATTGACATCAATGCGTAAAACCCCTAAATCGGGCTGTTCTAGTAGACGCAGCAATGACTCGCGTTTTCCTTCAATCAATTTGATCCGTTCTTTGATGGTTTCGGCTTCCATAATGCTCCGCGATTGGCTCCCCAAATGTTGCTAATAGTTAAGCTTTAACAATTCTAATCAGCTTCGGGGTGAAGTGGTCGCAAGAATTCGCTTTAAAAGAAATGGGTAGCAGACGATCGAGACCCATCTACTACCCATTTCTAAATATTGATTTGCTCAGAAGCCTTGACGAGATACCAGTTTCTCAACTGTGGCTTGGGTTTGATGTAACAACTGTTCGCGGCTATCGGCAGTGTTGGTGAGTTTGGGCATTAGGTTGCGAGCTTGCAGCGCCATATGCAGTTGAAGGTGGGCGACATATTCGCTGAAGTCTTCTCGAAGGGCAGGGTTGGGCGTTTGGTTTGAGCGCGATTCCAAAGTGTTCTCCTCTCCTAAATGCTGCATTCGTTGATTCACTTCCCTGAAATTATCACAGACCCGATCGTCCTCGAAGTAGTTCGTAATGAACTTTAATCATTCGTAAGGAGGAGTGGAGGGAAGATTTTTTGAGGGTTGAGATGGGGTTTGCGATCGATGCGAACCCTATGTTATGCTCTCAGAGGCGATTGGGTCAGTAGCAAATCATTGCTTCGATCTGATTGATTTTAAGAAACGGGGGTTTAGCTCAGTGGTAGAGCGCTTGCTCGACAAGCAAGATGTCACTGGTTCAAGTCCAGTAACCCCCATCGCGAAACTTGCAAAATGGGCGACAAAATGGTTGTAGGGGGAGCGCCCCCGTGCCTACCCCTGCTGTATGGAGGGATTGCCCCTACCCAAATCTTTCTATCCAGCAATGCCGAAATTTTTAAACCTGAGATGAAGCCGGGTGCAGTGGGTACTCTGAGTTCAAGATTGCCGGAAAGGTAATTCTGCTCACTTGCGAAGTCCGATCGCTTCCTAGTTTTTGCAGAGATTGAAGAAGAATGACGCGAAGTTCACAGAGTCTCTAAAGAAATTTACAGACTCTTCACGCTTTAAGTGTGTTTGCTCACTAACTCATGACCCATAACTAGATTAGCGTTTATACCTAGCTCCCCACCCTTCATCTTTGATGCTTTTTATGCAGAGCGTTTCAGCTACAATTCCGTTTGTTGACCTCTTGGCTCAACATCAGCCGCTTCAAGACCAGATTGAGCAGGCAATTAGAGACGTAATGCAACGGGGCGATTATGTCTTAGGTCAAGCCCTGAGAGAGTTTGAGCAAGCATTTGCGGCGGTCTGTCGATCGCACCACGGCATCGGGGTTGCCTGCGGAACTGACGCGATCGCCCTCGGACTGCAAGCCTGTGGCATTGGCAAAGGGGATGAAGTGATTTTGCCCGCCAACACGTTTATCGCCACGCTGATTGGGGTGCTGCGGTCAGGAGCGACTCCGGTTTTGGTTGACTGCGAGGCTAAAACAGCCCTGATTGACCTCGCAGCAGCCGAAAAAGCGATTACGCCCAAAACTCGCGCCATTGTTCCAGTGCATCTTTATGGGCAGATGGTGTCGCCCAGCCTTTTGCTCAATCTCGCTCACACTTACGACTTGATGATTTTTGAAGACGCGGCTCAAGCCCACTTAGCCGAGCGAGAAGGCTATCGAGCCGGATCGATCGGCGTTGCTGCCGCCTTTAGTTTCTATCCGGCTAAGAATTTGGGCGCTTTGGGCGATGGGGGCATGGTCATCACCCACGATGAAAGCGTTGCTCAGAAACTCCGATCGCTACGAAACTATGGGGCACCCCGCAAATATTTCCACACCGATCAAGGCACAAACAGCCGTCTAGACACGATTCAAGCGGCGGTGTTAAACGTGAAGTTGCCTTATCTGGCGGGTTGGAACCGTGATCGCGTCTACATTGCCGACCAATACAATACTCTCCTCAAACCACTGCACGCGCACGGGATTTTGCCGATTCAGAACCAGTGTGGGAAAGGACACGCCTATCATCTTTATGTAATCAGAGTAGTGACAGAAAATCGTGACGGCTTGCCTGTTTGTGCGCTCGATCGCGAGGCTCTGCAAGCGCAATTTGCCCAGCAAGCGATTCAAACCGGAATTCACTACCCGCTGCCGTGTCACCTTCAGCCAGCGTTTCAAGAGTTGGGCTATCGAGCGGGCGATTTTCCGATCGCTGAAACCTTGTGTCAAGAGATCTTGTCTCTACCGATGTATCCAGGGTTGAGTGACCTGCAAATTCACCGGATCGTAGATGTCCTAGAAGCTTCTTTAATCGTTCAGTCAGCCCTCAAGATTTCAGCGTAACGTTATGCGAATCCGTCTTTCTTCTAAACTCGTCGATCGCTATTGGAGCAACGCTGCCCTGATTGGTTTATTGACGCTGCTCTATGCCCCAATTCTGCTGCATTGGGTTGATGGCTGGCTTCGCAAAAGCATTAGCATCGAGCACGAATATTTTAGTCACGGTGTGATCGGATTGCCTTTTGCGGCTTATGTCGCCTGGATCAATCGCAAACGGTGGCAACGACTGATTGAGCCGAGTCAGCCGACGATCGGGTTAGAAAAATTCATCGGCGCACTCCTGCTGCTAGTCGCTGGAATTTTCTATCTAAGTGGCTTGCCCGATTTTGTCAACCTGTCTCTCCCAATTTTGCTGACGGGGATTTGCCTGTGGCTCAAAGGATTACCTGGCTTAAAGCTCCAAAGCTTTGCACTGCTGCTCGTGTTTCTGGCAACGCCGAGCGAGATTCCTTATTTGATTGCGCCTTATACATTGCCCCTGCAAAGTTTCATCGCAGGCACGGCTGGGTTTATTCTCAATCAACTGGGTTTGAATGTCACCGTTGAGCAAATCTATCTCTACGTCAACGGGCAAATTGTCGAAGTAGCGCCCTACTGCGCGGGGCTAAAGATGTTATTCACTAGTTTATATGTGGCGTTGATGCTGCTTTATTGGACAGATTTGCTGCGATCGCGCCTGATCTCAATCCTGTTTCTCGGCTGCACTGTGATCATTAGCGTCACGGCTAACATCCTTCGCAACACCCTCCTGACTTACTTTCACGGCACTGGTCAAGATCAGGCCTTTGGCTGGCTACACGAAGGTTGGGGCGGCGATGTCTATTCTGCCCTGATGTTGGGCTTGCTCGTCGTGCTTGTGAGCCTGCTTGATAAACATTTTTCTCCGGCTTAAGCTGCAATCCTCTTTTAATTTTGGCGATGATCATGTCCTTCAAATCTCTGCATCTTCAATGGTCTAAGGTTTCGCTGCTCTTGCTGCTGCTGATTTTGGTCGCGATCGGAGCAGTCCCCGGTTATCTATCAGGCAAGTGGCGTTGGGCAGAACCTCCCAAGGTGGCGACCTTATCTCAATTGACTAAGCTGCGTCAGGTCGGATTAGCCGTGCCGGGGTGGCAGATCGTCGATCGTCAAACTCCGCAGGTTGGAGAGCACAAATGGTTGATGCAAGAGATGGTCGGTGCCAAGCAAAACAAGGCGATTTTGCTATTGTTTCCGCAAAAGGGCAACCGAGAACAGCCCGAAGTCGAGTGGAGCGATGTCAATGGCTTTCAAAGTTGGGAAACTGACTCCGATCGTCAAATTGAATTCACGGTGTCTGAACCCGCTACTAAAGTGACGGCGCAATTTTTTCGAGGTTTGACTAAACCAAAACCGGGCAGCCTTCAAGCCATTCGCCGACAGACCTACGCCGTGCTGCAATGGTATGCATGGTCAACGGGCGGACACCCAGCACCGAGTCAGTGGTTTTTTGCCGATCGCGCCGCTCAGTGGCAAAATCGTCGCATTCCCTGGGTGGCAGTCAGCGTTTTGATGCCGATCGAGCCACTGGATACGATCGATCAGCACTGGTCAGAAGTGGAATCATTTGCTCAAAGCGTTCAATCAACTCTGATGTCAGGGGTTTTGAAGCCTTAGTGTGAACTTAAATCGTCGCTCTGAAGTGTGAGAGATACAATAGCAACATCTTTAAGGGCATGGCATTACCATTTAATCCGCGATCTTTTGACCGTCTGGAACTGATGGTCTAAAAATTTCATCACAGGATTTAAGTTAATGTCAGTTCGATGAGTTTTTTCGCTTCGTTGTTAGCGGCTTCTGCCCCCTAAATCCCCCCAAAATTGGAACTTAAATCCTGGGCTTGAAGTCCTTCAGAATGGCGGATTTAGGGGGCAGATCGGATTTGCAACCGCAGCGAAAAGCTTCATCGAATTCACGTTAAGTCAACGATCGTTTACCTATCCCATCCCGCATGACCCCGATCGCCCTGATTCGTCAGTTTACAGCTTTGTCTCTTGCAGGCGTTTATGCCACCTCTGTGCCCGTTGCAATTTTGCTGTGGACGATTGCAGGTCAGTCTCCTCAAGCCGCTCTCAGTCAAACCCCACTTCCTCCGACCACCCAACCGTCAACGCCTCCGACTGCGATTGATTTAGTTGAGCAAGCTAGACAGCGACTGCGCGATCGCGGAGAGCTTCCTAACCCATCTGCACCGTCTTCTAAACCTGTGGCTCCGATCGTTCAACCGCCTCCGATCGTTCAACCCGTTCCAACCGCACCCACGACCCCAAGCTCATTTAATCTCTATCGCTTAGGAGCCGGAGATGCGGTTGGCGTAGTCGTTCAGAGATTTCCAGATTTAAACTTTCAGGCAGTTATCGATCAAGACGGCAATATCACTACGCCTCTGTTGGGCAAAGTCGCGCTTCAGGGGTTGACGATCGAGCAAGCTCAAGAAAAAGTCCGTCAAGGTGTCAATCGATTTGTGATTGACCCGATCGTCCTATTGGCACTAACGAATCAGCGCCCAGTGCTGGTGACGCTCACCGGAGAAATTACCCGACCGGGCGTGTATCCGCTCCAAGCACCGAGCCGGATCTCTTCTGCATTGCTCACGGCGGGAGGAGCGACCCAAATGGCAGACCTGCGATCAGTGATTGTGCGCCGTACTTTGAGCGATGGCTCGACTTTAGAAGAAACCCTGAATCTGATCGCCCCGCTTAAAAATGGCACCGCTCTGCCCGATCTGCGGCTACAAGATGGTGATGTCGTGGTGGTTTCCAGATTAGCGCCGGGGGCAGAAAAAGACTACGATCGCGGGTTGGTGGCTCGATCTACACTGGTGAAACCTCAGATCTCAGTTCGAGTTTTAAGCTATGCCAGAGGCGGGTTAGGTAATGTCACGCTTCCCAGTGGCAGCACCTTTTTAGACGCACTTACCGCCGCCGCCGTCAACCCCGATGCGTCCGACTTGCGAAGAATTGCCCTAATTCGATTTGACCCAGTGCAGCAAAAAGCTGTTTCACGAGAAATCGACGGCAAAAAGGTGATCATGGGAGATATGGCTCAAAACATTGCGCTCGAAGACAATGATGTGATTGTGATCGGTCGCAATTTAGTGGGAAGAGTTACCTATGCCCTCAACGTGTTCACTCAACCTTTTCGAGATGTTTTAGGCTTCCTATTATTTTTTAGAGAACTGGGTAACGGTGCCAGTAATCTCTTCGGCCCGACTAACAACCGAAATTAGTCCATTGTCCACTGAACTCACCTTCTCTCGTGTGCTGTTATGACTCCGCCAATCGTTAAGCGCTATCTTCTGGCCGTCGATCGCTATAAATGGGCCATTCCAGCCGGGGTGTTTGTCGGCATGGCGGCGGCAGGTGTAGTCGCCTCTCGTCCTGACCCAGCCCCGGTTTATCAGGCAAATGCGTTACTGGTTTCAAATCGTCCGCCGATCGCATTTTCGACGATCGGCACTGAAGTCAGACAGCCGATCGAGACTTTTACCAGCGATTCTCTCGTGCCCAAAGAGATGATCGAAGCAGTTGCCAAAGAAGTCGGCATCCCACCGCTAGAGGTGGCTAGGAATACCAAGGTAGAAGTAGACATTCCGAAAGTAGCTAAAGGTGCAACAGTTCCGACGAGTAGCTCGGCGCAAGTTGATGTCTCTTACAACGATGGCGATCCTAATCGCGCGATCGCGGTGGTTCAACAATTTAGTCAGCGCATTGTCGAACAGAGTCGGCTCAACAATTCAGCCCGATTGCGCGCCGTGATCGAATCGATTAATCAGCGATTGCCCAAGGTGTCGAACGATCTGAGAGCCTCCGAACAAGTGTTAGAAGAATACGATCGGGTTGAAGGGCCTCAACTGCTGGCGGCTCAAAATGGAACGCTGATCGGCGCAATCACAGGCAGCCAAACTCAGCAGCGACAGCTACAACTGCAACTCGATGGCACTAATGCTCAGATTCGCAGTTTAGAACAGCGACTAGGCTTAGACCCCAGTCAGGCGTATATCTCTGCGGCTCTGAGTGCTGACCCACTGTTGGCAAACCTCCGCGCTCAGATTCAGCAAGTTGAGGCACAGATTTCGCTCAAAAGTAAGGATCTGCGCCCAGAACATCCCGATCTGATCAACCTCCAAAAACAGCAGCAGACGCTAGAAGAACAGCTTCAAAAACGCGCTAGAGAAGTGATGGGCGGCAACGGATCGGCGGCTCCATTTTCTAGCACGGTGCGGCAAAACAGCAGTCTCGACCCGGCTCGACAGCAGTTAGCAAACACCCTAGTCGGACTCAAGACCCAGCAGGAAGCCTTGCAGCAGCAGTTAGGCTCGACAGCGCGATCGGAGCAAACACTCCGCCAACAATTTTCGGTCGTCCCCAATCGCCAGTTAGAGCGCACTCGGCTAGAAGATCAAGTTCGGCTCAAGAAAGCCCTCCACGATCAGATGCAAGTCAAACTAGTCGATGCTAGAGCCGCCGAAGCCGAAACGGTGAGCAGCCTCAGTCTCGCCAAAGCGCCTTCCGTGGTGCCGCCTCTGCCCAACGCCACTAAGAGCATTCCGTTGATGTTGGCGATCGGGGGCTTGGTCGGCTTACTCGTCGGCGGTGGTTTGATCTTCTTGCTCGACACAATGGAGGGCAAATTCTACACCGAAGACGATCTGCGAGAAGCGCTGCGATCGCGCGATGTGACGATTCTCGGTTCACTGCCGCTAGTGAAAGGCTGGGATGTCACAGATTCTCCGGTTTTAGTGCGCCCAGATTCTCCTTACTTTGAGTATTATGAGCGGTTTCGCAGTAAGCTGCGCCTGACAGAAAACAAAACGCTGCGAGTGATCTTGTTGACCAGCACAATCGCCGATGAAGGTAAAACTGTCAGCGCTTACAATCTAGCGATCGCGTCTGCCAGAGCCGGAAAGCGAACGTTGTTGATTGAGGCAGACTTGCGATCGGCATCCAAAGCAGCTTACGTCGATCTTGCGACTGACCCCGACAGCATCGTCGAACCCTTGCGCTATTACGGGCAGATTAGCGAGTGTGTTCGTCTCGCTCCAGAGGTCGAAAATCTTTATGTGGTGCCGAGTGTTGGTCCGCAACGTCAAGCGGCTTCGATTCTTGAATCGAGCGAGATGCGCCGCCTATTAGAAGATGCCAGAGGGCGATTTGATCTCGTCGTGCTAGATACGCCTGCTTTGAGCCACTGTAATGACGCGCTGTTGTTAGAACCCTACAGCGATGGATTGGTGATTGTCACCCGTCCGGGTGTGACGCAAGAAAGCATCTTGACTGAAGCGATCGACCATCTCAGCGAGACAGAAGATCACAAGTTGCTGGGAGCAATCATTAATGGCGTGGACATTCAGCTTCCGCGAGCAGTTGAGGAGGCGATGATGGCGCAGTCTCATCCGCACTCAGTCACCGTTTCGGGACGTGACACCGATGACACTGAGGAGATGAATCAAGTTAAGGCGGGGAGGCGTGATCGTTGAGTTAATTGCGATCGCAGCCTAGCAAAGAGATTCTTGAGCCTCGTTGGTACAATAACCAAAGGCAGTTAGAGAAAGTTGGTATTAGACAAAGCAAAGCACTATGCAAATCACGATCGACCTACCTCCAGATCTTGAACAAGACCTGATCCGCCAAGCAGCCCAATCCAGTGTTCCGCTCCAAACTTTGGTTCTCCAAGCCTTGCGTCAGATAATCCAAACGACACCTAGCTCTATGTCCCAGTGGTCGGATGTAATCCTGTTTTATGAAGGAGTTCCTGACTTTCCTGCTTTCGAGTCGTACCGCGATGAACTTCTCCCCCTGCATGAATCGGAGTTGTCCTGAACCTCGATCGCTAAATTAAACCGCAAAACATCAATCCAATTACATATTAATGTTTGTGTTCTTTGTGTTTTGGAAAAGTGCGAATCAAATACCAAAAGACCGCCACATTTACAACAAAGACGATGAATTTTAGAAACGAGAAACCTTGCGTCAATTCATAGATTTCTGGCGGAATACTAATTCCTACCAGCCCTAAAACTAAAATGTGTGCCCAGCGTTTTTCATGCCATAACCCGATCGCTTCGATCGCCGTCACGATCGCATAAGTCGCTGCACCAACACCACTAAATTGCAGCGTTCTCGGATTGAGATTGAGAATTTTGTCTAAAATCCATTCGATGATCCCGGCTTTGCCTTCGAGTTCATAATTACTAGCAAAGTCTTGAAGACCTTCGTAGTTATTCATCGCCAATAAGAGCGCGATCGCTGTCACCATCAACAGAGAAGCCACAAACGATTTGTAAACCACAATGGCAAGCAAGCCAAACGGACGCTTTTTCAACTGACTTCTGATCTAAATCTTCAAACTCAATTCTAGGCTGCACCCAGCGATCGTCACCGCTCAGGGTATGATATAGCCCGCAGTCTTAGCCGCAACTTTATTAAACCGATGGCACAGCAATATCGGATCACGCTTCTCTCTGGCGATGGCATCGGCCCTGAAATTATGGCGATCGCCGTTCAAGTTCTCAAAGTCGTCGGTGAGAAATTTGACCTGACGTTTGAGTTTCAAGCAGCGCTGCTGGGAGGGGCGGCGATCGATGCCACAGGCGAACCGCTGCCTGCCGAAACTTTAGCGCAGTGCAAGAACAGTGACGCGGTGTTGCTGGCAGCGATCGGGGGCTATAAATGGGACACGTTGCCTCGGCATTTACGTCCTGAAACCGGGCTGTTAGGGCTTCGAGCGGGATTAGGCTTATTTGCAAACCTGCGTCCGGCAACCATTTTGCCGCAGCTTATTGATGCATCTTCCCTGAAGCGAGAAATCGTGGAAGGAGTCGATATTATGGTCGTGCGAGAGCTAACAGGCGGCATTTATTTTGGGCAACCGAGAGGAATTTTTACCACTGAGACGGGTGAAAAGCGGGGCGTAAACACAATGGCGTATACCGAATCAGAAATTGAGCGCATCGGACGAGTTGCTTTTGAAACCGCTCAAAAGCGAGGCAAAAAACTCTGCTCAGTCGATAAGTCAAACGTGTTAGAAGTCTCGCAACTGTGGCGCGATCGCATCACGACTCTCTCAGCCGAGTATCCCGATGTCGAACTGTCTCATATGTACGTCGATGCCGCCGCCATGCAGCTAGTGAGACAGCCCACGCAGTTTGACACGATCGTCACCAGCAATCTCTTTGGCGATATTCTCTCTGATGCTGCCGCCATGTTAACAGGCAGCATTGGGATGTTGCCGTCTGCCAGTTTGGGCGCGTCAAACCCCGGTCTGTATGAACCTGTTCACGGGTCTGCGCCCGACATCGCTGGACAAGATAAAGCCAATCCACTTGCCCAAGTGCTGAGTGCGGCGATGATGTTGCGCTATGGACTCAATCAGCCGACTGCCGCAGACTATATTGAACAAGCCGTTCTTACCGTTCTAGACCAAGATTATCGAACCGGGGATATCATGTCGGAGGGCAAAACTCTATTTGGGTGTCAGGCTATCGGCGATGCGTTAATCAAAGCGCTCAACAAATAAAGCGTATTTTTTTCGTGCCAATTTCGATTTTTGCAATAGGATACAGTCGGAACGTCAATCGAGGGCAGTGCTGGTGGTTAACACGATCGAACAAGTAGGTGTGGGTGTGGATGATGAAAGCGTAACGGCGTATGTTGATCCGGCGGTCGTGCGATCGGCGCGGCTGATTTATCAGGTTTATTATGAAGTGCATCCCGAATTGACGGAGCCACCTTTAGGGGTAGCGATCAATCGGCTCACACATCGAGGCAAACTGATCTTTACAGGCAAGGCGATCTTGCTGCCGCAGGAGTGCTTTGTGCCGTTTGAATGGATTGAATCAGAGGCGTATTAGGCAAGCAGAGATGAGGGGGGAGTTAGGGGCTGAGTGACTGTCACAGGCTAGGGTTTGCTACTATCAAAGCAGCGAGTTTGAAGAAGCTCATGACACTAGCGATTATGGCCAAACCTGCTCCTCTGAAATCGAATGAAGAGGATGTGTTTCTACACCCTTTCTTTCAAGCTTTTAGATTTTAAGCAACTCCTTGTTGAGAACGGTGCAGGATCTGAGATCTACTTGCTCGATCGGAATCTCAATCACAAACTTGGTTCCCTGCCCCAACATAGAATGACATTCGATCGTTCCATGGTGCTTTTCAACGATGATTTGATAACTAATCGACAAGCCTAATCCGGTTCCTTTTCCAATCGGTTTAGTTGTAAAAAACGGATCGAACACTTTTTGTTGAACCTTCGCCGGGATGCCGGAACCGTTATCCGTAATCTGAATCTGAATTCGATTCTCTTCGATTAGACTCGTGCAAATATGAATCGTAGGAGAAGCAGGTCCTCGCTTTTCAGAGAGCGCTTCTTCTAATGCATCGATCGCATTCGCTAACAGATTCATAAACACTTGATTCAGTTGTCCCGCCAAGCAAGTCACACCAGGAAGATCCCCATAGTCTTTAGTGATTTGAATTCTAGACAGCGCTGATTTTGCTTTTAGCCGATGCCCCAAGATCAGCAATGTGTTCTCAATTCCCTCATGCAAATCAACCTTCTTAAAACCAGCTTCATCCAAGCGCGAGAAATTGCGTAGCGACAAAACAATTTCTTGAATACGTTCAGAGCCTAGCTGCATTGAGTTTAATAATTTCGGAAGATCCAAGCGCAAAAAATCTAAATCAATTTCTTCGATCTTGTTCTGAATCTCCAATGCAGGATCAGAGTGATGTTCTTGATATAAATCGATTAAGTCAAGCAAATCTCGAATGTAGTTCTTTGCGGGCGGAAAATTACCATAAATGAAATTTACAGGGTTATTGATTTCGTGGGCAACTCCTGCAACCAGTTGTCCGAGTGCAGATAACTTTTCTTGTTGAATCAGTTGAGCTTGAGCCTGCTGTAAATCAGCAGTCCGTTCTTGAACTTTTTGTTCTAAAGACTCATTAAAGTGCTGGAGTAAAATGTTTTGCGCTTCTAACTTCTGATTCAGATAATTCAATTGTAAGTGAACTCTGACCCGCGCTAAAACTTCTTCTTGTTGAAAGGGTTTAGTGATGTAGTCTACTGCACCAACGCTCAGTCCTTTGACTTTACTCTCTGTTTCTGAGAGAGCCGTCATAAAGATGATCGGAATCTCGTTTGTGAGAGGATTGGCTTTGAGACGACGACACGTTTCAAAGCCATCAATTCCTGGCATCATCACATCTAGCAAGATCAGAGCAGGAAGATGATATTGAACTTGCTCGATCGCGCTTTCGCCATCTAGCGCAACGGCAACTTGTAACCCAGCCCTAGTCAGCGCTTCTGACAAAACCTCTAAGTTTATGGGATTGTCATCCACGATAAGGACAATTTGAGACTCGTTCTTGAGTTCCATCACGTATGACTCTCTAAATATTGTTCAAGAAATGCTCGAATCTTTTTCAACTGAAATCCTTTCGACCACTGTCGAAGGGACTGACAAAATTCAGATAATCTCGCATCAGATTTCTCAAGTTGATCGATCTGATGAAGTAGATCTTTTATTAATCCTTTGCGGGCGAGGTCGTAGAGTACAGATATCTCTTGAGGAGATGGGATCACGATCGCAGTGGATACACTTAAGGGTGTCAAGCTCTGAGAATTTGCAGATGAGATTTGTTTCTCTAATATTCCCTGTTCACTGGGTAAATTCAAACTAGTTGCCTGAAGTTTTGGAGAATAAAGCCACTCTAGATTCAGTTGTCGCTGTAGCATCTCAAACAGAGAATTGACATCAATCGGTTTGGGTAGAAACTCAACGGCTCCTGCCTCAAGACTTTTGTATTGATCCTCTTGAAACACGTTGGCAGATGAAACCACGATTATGACCTCATCTAATGCAGGCATCGCTCGTATTTGCGTCATCATCTCATAACCATTCATACGAGGCATTGAAATATCGCTAATGATTAAATCTGGCTGTTTTTGAAGGGCGGTGTCTAAGCCTGCTTGGCCGTCTTTGGCTTCAAACACCTCAAAGCCGATCGGTTCGAGAAGATTTTTCACGATTAAACGATTTTCCCAGCGATCGTCTACGACAAGGATCTTTCGTTTGTTTCCTCTGAATCCAGAAATTGACTTAATCGCAAATTGCTGTTCTGATTGCTTACTGTCATGCGCTTTAGGTAACGCTACTTCAAACCAGAATTTGCTGCCTTTTCCTAATTGGCTTTCAACCGCGATCGTGCTTTCCATCATATTGACGATCTTGTGACTAATCGCCAATCCTAAGCCTGTTCCTTCTGATTGCTTTTCACGATTGCCAACTTGCTCAAACGGCAAAAAGATACTCTTTAGCTGAGTGGGTTGCATACCAATGCCAGTGTCTTCAACCTGAAACCGGATGGTATGAGTTGGGTAAGGAGACTTCTGTTCAGGGTTTTCAACAACCGATACCGCGAACGTCACACTTCCTGCATCCGTAAACTTGATGGCATTTCCCAACAGGTTGATCAAAACCTGTCTTAACCGCTTCTCATCGGCATGAATCATCACCGGGAGTTGCTGATTTAAAGGGTAGATAAAATCTAGACCTTTTTGATCGGCTCGAATGCGACAGATTTCTACAACACCTTGCAGGAAAGGAGCAAGGCGAAGATCGTGAGGATGGAGTTCTAATTTTCGAGCCTCAATCTTTGATAAATCAAGCACATCGTTAATCAGAGTCAGCAGATGAGATGCACATTGGTGAATCACTCCAATGCCTTGCTGATCTTTCTCGACCACAGATGGCGATCGCTGCAAAATCTGAGTGTAGCCCAAGATGCCATTTAGAGGAGTGCGTAACTCATGGCTCATATTGGCAAGAAATTCGCTTTTGGCGTGATTTGCACTGTCAGCGACTTCTTTGGCTTGGTCAGCGACTTCTTTGGCTTTTCTGAGTTCAACAGTACGTTGCCCAACCCGAATTTCCAAATCTTGGTTGAGGGTTTCGGCATTTTCGCGGGCTTCTTCAACGGCAATCACTTGCGGTAGTGTCGTCCAACATGCGATCGCGACTCCCACAAACGCCACAATGATCAGCAACACAAGGATCAGATTGTTACCCTGCTCGACTGCTTTTTGATTCAGTAGCGATCGGAACCCCCAACCGACCAAAACCGAGCCACAAATCAAAACGATCAGAGTCGAAACTTGGAACAGCACCAGATCCTTAATAGGGGACGTGTTTGATTGATATAATCGTATCCACCAATTAGGGCGAAACGGAGCAAACCGAATCCGTCGGATAGCAGCATCTATCACCAAGATTCCGGCGGGAAACAACAATCCAATCAAAAAGTCCTGCCAGCCCCATGCTAGACCGCCCACAAACAACACGACTGTTTGCAATAGGAAAATCGCGAACGCCAATCGAGGCGCTAATACTCCCGGTTGACCTCGTTGTGACCAAAGCGCTAACTGCATTAATGTGAAGGAGACAAACCAACCCACATTGCCAACGACCACAATCTGAGCTACATTTCCCCAAAACAGAAAGAACAGCGAAAGCCCAAACACGATCGTTAGAGCCGGTCCAAAGACTCCTCGCCGCGACGTGATGCCCAAGACGGGTGCGAGGTGTTTGTCTAGAGCAAGCTGATACAAGATTCGAGGACTGTTGGAAACTGCTGTTGCCATTGTTAGCAAACATGAAGAGGCTAACAAGAAGGTCACAATCAGGGATGCAGATTGCCCCCAAAATGGTTTAGCTGCCGTCACCAAATATAGCAACACATCACCACTTGTATCGTTAGCAGGCGCTAATCGGGTGATGACCCAACTTCCCGCGATAAAAATAATAGCTCCAGTCCAGGCGGCGGCATCTAAAAACCGTAGCGTTTCAGATGGGCGGCGACTGTCTGCCACAAATGAGGAAGCTGTTTCACTACTGTAGGTTGCAAAGGTTGCAAAGAAAAACCACTTTGCCCAATCTGCGAAGCCCATTGAACCCCAGTTCCAATCGGTTGGCAGAAACCCAGGACTCTCAGGCGATAGTCCTAGCCAGACTAGCCCTTGTAAACTGAACGCTATGAGCAACCCCATTGATGGAACGATAAAGAATAAAAGCAAAATGCTTAATGCACGAGTTCCATTGAATGCCACAACGAAGGGCAACAGCATAAAACCGATCCGCATGGCTATTGTTGGAATATGGATTCCAAAGGGTTCTAGATTTGCTTGAACTACGTCGGTCAGAATGATGGCATTTAGAGGAATTGTTGAAACCCAGTTGAGTAAATATCCGATCGCAGCATAGCTAGCGATCGTGGGATATCGCTTTAGCAACCTGGCAATATAGTTGGGAGTTCCACCCGCTACATCGATCTGGCGCTCCCCCAAACTTTTCACTTGATAGTTGATCAAGATGCCAATCAGCGTTGCCGGAATCCAGACAAAGATTGCCTGTGACCCTAGCGCGACTTTCATAGCCGGAACTAACCCAGTCCAACCTGGAGGACCTGCTAACCCAAAGCCCCAGGTTTCGACAAGGTTGAGACTACGGGGAAGGCGAGGGGTTGAAGCGAGATCTGTCTGCGGACTCTTCATGGGGATTACCAGCAAACTTCAAGGGCTTGTACGTGATTGCACTACTAAAAGTTAGAATTCCCCAAACAGTAATCCATCTCACGGCATACAGGTTAACTGAGAATTTTGTGGCAGAAAGCCGTTTTGCATAAAATAAAGTAGATAAATTCGCAAAACTGAACTGTCGATCGGCGCACAAACAATATCAGTTCCATCTAGCCCGATGTCAGTGTTGCGAGTATCAAACGCTTGAGATACAAAAGTGGCGGTTTCGATCGGGGTTTGTTGCTTGTCAGGTCTTTTTGTAAACATGGATGCCATTGAAGTTAACGCATTCTCTGGAGGCATAGCGAGTAGCTTTGTTTGCCACTGCTGATAGGGCATCAGAGTCACCCAGTAATCGAGTACATTTAAATCAGCAACGAGTTGTTTGAGCGTGAACAGATGCGGACTGACCAGATGAAATGTTTGACCAAACGAGGCTGGCTGACTAGACAAATGCCGAATTGCTTGAACAATGTAATCTACAGGAGCTAGAGACATCTTTAGATCCAACTCAGGCGCGCACCCTAATTGAATAAAGCCCTTGATTAGCCTACAAATCATATTGTTGAGTTGAAACGCACCCGTTTGACTGTGCCCTGTGATCATTCCTAGTCGATAGATGCAGACGGGCAAACCGCGATCGCGAGCCTGCATGACTAACTTTTCAGCAACCCACTTACTCTGGGCATACCCTTCTGTATATCCATCGCAACTGAGTAGCTGATCGGTTTCTGAAATAAAGGTCGCCTCTTCATATTCAGAAGAATGAAAGACATCAATGGTGGAAATGTAGTGAACTGGCAAGGTTCGCGTCTGAGTGGCTAGGCGTAACACCTCTTGAGTTCCCAACACGTTGGCGTTTCGCAGTGCAGTATAGGGATAGACAAGATTCACATAGGCACCACTGTGATAAATCACATCAACTCGATCTGCCAATTCTCTAAACTGCGATTCAGATAGACCAAAGAGCGGTTGCGATAAGTCTCCAAGCACGGGAATAATCCTTGAACCAAATGTGTCTTGCCAAAGTTCATAGCGCTCTAGACTTTTGCGTAAGCGATCGCTTGCCGCTTCACAATCATCTGCACGGACTAGACAGTAAGCAGTCATTTGAGGATTATGGAGCAGCAGTTCTTGCAGCAGAAACGCACCGATAAACCCTGTTGCACCTGTCAAAAAGATGGGTTGAGCGGCGATTAGCCCAGAGCGCAACTCCGAAAGAACCGCGTCAGAGTTGTGCAAAGCGCTGATTGCATGGGGACGGATTGCATCATCTAAGTTCGCATCTGCCCACAGCTCGGTGGGAGTCGTGTTAAACCCAGCCGTAGAACCACAGGACTGAACGGCTTGAATTACTTCAGCGAATCCAGCAACAGTCGGCGCTTTGAATAAACAATCTAAAGACAATTCCACTTGGAATGCTTCACGCACACGAGATAGAAGCAAGGCGGTGCGTAGTGAATCGCCGCCCGATTCAAAAAAGTTGTGGTAGATGCCGACTTCTACTCCCAACACCGCCGTCCAGATTTGGGCAAGTTGGCGCTCTAGCTCGGTTCGGGGAGAGACAAACTCTTCTTGAGCATCGAGAGTGGGAACTGGAAGTGCCCGACGATCGACCTTAAGGTTTGGGGTCAGCGGCAAGTTTTCCATAAAGACCACAATGGCAGGAACCATATACTCAGGCAGTTTATCTTTAAGCCACGCTCGTAATTCTGTTGATCGCAACTGCAACGATTGCGCCTTCAACACAACATAAGCAACCAACCGACGCTCACCCGACTCATCTTCTCTCGTAATGACAACAGATTCTCGCACATTAGGGTGCTGCGAGAGCGCAGTTTCAATATCTCCCAACTCAATCCGGTAGCCGCGAATCTTGACCTGATGATCAATGCGTCCAATCATCTCAATGTCGCCGTTGGGTAAAAGACGAGCGAGATCACCCGTCTTATAAAGGCGAACGTTTGGATCAGCACTAAATGGATCAGGAATGAACTTTTCACGGGTTAAGTCTGGGCGGTTCAAATACCCTTGCGAGACACCCTGACCTCCAATATAGATCTCGCCTTCTCCTTCCCCTGATACAATTTGCAGGGAGTCATTTTTTCGACGAGCGGGTTCTTGCACAATATAAATCTGGGTATTGGCGATCGCATGACCCAGAGGGACAGCCCGATCGCCAAATTCGACGTGATGCACCATTGACCAGACCGTCGTTTCAGTCGGTCCATACATCTGCCAGAGTGAACTGCCTCTTTCGAGCAATTGGTCTGCCAGCGATCGCGTCAGCGCTTCTCCACCACACAGCATTTTGAGTGGTTTATTCCCTTTCCATCCAGCCGCCACCAACATTCGCCAGGTCGCTGGAGTCGCTTGCATGACCGTTGCATTCGACTCTGAAAGAAGATTCGATAGAAGGGTTCCGCTGGATGCGATGTCACGGCTCACCAGGAGAATTTCAGCACCCACAATCAGCGGTAAGAACAGTTCTAAAACGGCAATGTCAAACGAAATGGTTGTAATTGCTAAGAGAACATCCTGTTGGCAAAGTCCTGGTTCTGCTTGCATCGATCGCAGGAAGTTGACCACCGCTTGATGCGTAATCTGGACTCCTTTAGGCTTGCCAGTAGAGCCGGACGTGTAAATGGCATAGGCTAAATTTTCGGCTGTGACACTACTTTCAGGATTTGCTTCACTCTGTTGAGCCACGGTTTGCCAATCAGTATCGAGACAAACAAGCTGTGCGTGTTGGGTCTGCGGCAAAATTGCACAGAGATGTTGCTGAGTAATGAGAACTGGAAGTTGAGTATCTTCAATGACGAAGGCTAATCGATCTTGAGGATAGCTGGGGTCTAGCGGAACGTAAGCACCGCCTGCTTTCAGAATGCCAAGAAGCGCCACAAGCATATCTAGCGATCGCTCTACGCAAATTCCAACTAAGGTTTCTGGCTTTACTCCTAATATCTGTAAATAGTGCGCTAATTGGTTCGCCTTTTGATTGAGTTCTCGATATGTCAGTCGTTGATTTTGAAAAACGATTGCTGCGGCATCGGGAGTTTTTAGGGTTTGCAGTTCTATAAGTTGATGGATAGCAACACTTGCTGACGCGAACGACATTTCTTTCTCCTTGACATTTGAGTACTAAGTTGGAGGTTGAAACAGTTATCTACGTATAAAACGTATATTTTTATACACAACTATTTCCTCACTACTCAGACTACTCTTCATTCAGATATAAGGTCTAAGCTTTACGCTTAATTTATGGTTGGAAGTAAAGTCTTTAAAGAGACGGAGTGATCTTCCGAGTGCGCTTATCTAGATTGGGATAGGGATTGAGTTAAACTAACTGACATCTTGCACCCTTCTCAATCAGCCTATGTTTTGCTCCCCTGACTCCTAAAACCTGCTATGGATTTTCTGCTTGCCCTTCCCGCTTCTCTGATTGTGTTTTGGCTCGGAGCTTCGATCGGCAGCTTTCTAAACGTTGTCGTCTATCGACTGCCCGCAAGCTTGTCGCTGCTCTATCCGCCGTCTCGCTGCCCACATTGCCTGACTCGCCTGCGAAAACGGGAAAATGTACCCGTATTAGGATGGCTGTGGCTCAAAGGGCAGTGTAGTCACTGCAAAAGCCCAATTTCTGCCCGCTATCCGTTAGTAGAGGCGGCAACTGGAATTCTGTTTTTGCTGGTGTTTTGGATGTTTGGTTTCTCGATCGCCACGATCGGCTATTGGCTCTTTTTAAGCTGGCTGCTGGCGCTGTCTTTGATTGACTTAGACACGATGACGCTGCCTAACCCGCTCACTCAGTCGGGGTTGATTTTAGGATTGGCGTTTCAGGCAATATCAGGATTTATGATCACCTCTAGTTTGACGGGCGCGATTCAATATCTCTTTGCAGGCGTGATCGGCGCGGTGTTAGGAGTCTGGCTACTCGATGCCGTCTCGTTTGCAGGTTCGATCGTGCTGGGGCAACCCGCCATGGGGGCAGGTGATGCCAAACTTGCGGCGATGATGGGCGCTTGGTTAGGCTGGAAACTGCTGCTGATTGGCGGATTTTTAGCGTGTGCTGCGGGGGCATTTGCAGGCGGAGGCGCGATCGCATTGGGACTGATCAATCGCCGCCAGCCAATCCCATTTGGGCCGTTTTTGGCACTGGGAGCCGCTTTGAGTGTCTTCTACGGTGAGGCGCTGCTCTCAGGCTATCTACGACTATTTTTTCCTACGCTCTAGCCTTTATCTTGAGAAGAGCCGTCCAGAATTATTATCATGAACCCCATTAAGCGCGTCGCGATCGTAGGCGGAACTCACGGCAACGAGTTCACCGGAGCTTATTTAATTAAAAAGTTTGAGCAATATCCAGAATTGGTGCGGCGATCGAGTTTTGAAACCCAAACGCTACTTGCAAATCCTCAAGCGTTTGCCGCTACTCGCCGATACATTGATCAAGACTTAAATCGGGCATTTCTCAATCAAGATCTGCAAAACTCAAATCTTTCTGACTATGAAGCGCAGCAAGCCAAAGCCATTGCTCAACAACTTGGAACAAAAGGCAGCGCTCAAGTTGATGTAATTATCGATCTGCACTCGACCACGGCCAACATGGGGCTGTCTCTCTTGATGGCAAATCGCAGTCCTGATAGCTTGAGACTAGCCAGCTACGTGAGTGGGACAAATCCGCTTGTCAAAGTCTGTTTGACGCGGACTGATTCAGAAAGTGGATTGTTGCGATCGCTCTCTGAGTTAGGGGTGGTGATTGAAGTCGGTGCAGTCGCTCAGGGGGTACTGGATGCTTATTGGTTTCAGCAGACAGAAGCGTTGATTTACATAATTTTGGATTATTTGCACGATTGCAATCAAGGTACGCTGACAATCGCCGATCGTCCCCTAACTTTTTATGAAACCATTGGCTCGATCGACTATCCGCGCAACGAGGCAGGCGAGATTCAGGCAATGATTCACCCTGATTTGCAAGGGAGAGATTATCAGCCGCTCAAGTCTGGCGACCCAATGTTTTTAGGATTGGATGGTCATACGATCGTCTATGAGGGCACAACGGTCTATCCCATTTTTATCAACGAAGCCGCTTATTACGAGAAAGGCGTTGCTTTAACCTTGACCCAAAAGCAGACCGTCAGCGTCTCTAAAATCTAATTTGGCTAGAGTGAATCACACCCATCTGTCCATTACACGCATTGGTAAAATACCAGATTCCTTGAGCGTTATAAGAACTATAGGTTTTGATGGTGCCTGATTTAATACTCAAGTTATTTAAGTGTTTCGGAGTGGTAAGGGATATTTAAGGTTGACGTTTTTTGACTCCACTTCTCGTTCACATCGTCCAGTTACGACTAGTGGAAAGCTGGTGGAGCGTATTCTGCACCCTCCACTAACTTTCAATCCACACGTCACAGACTTTACGCTAGCAGTTGCCCAGTTTCTTGCAGCGAGTGCAATCGCTGGTAGATGCCACCCCGACGCACTAACTCCTCGTGACTCCCAACTTCAACAATGCTGCCCTGATCTAACACCACAATTTTGTCTGCTTCTCGAATTGTGCTGAGACGATGCGCGATAATCACCAGCGTGCGAGTGCCGAGAATCGAGCGCATCGCCAGTTGAATCGATCGCTCTGACTCATAGTCTAAACTCGAAGTCGCTTCGTCGAAGATCAGCACATCAGGGTCAACAATCAGCGCACGAGCAATGCCAAGTCGTTGTCGCTGTCCGCCTGAGAGTCGAACGCCGCGCTCACCGACGATCGTCGAATATCCCATCGGCATCTGACGAATAAACTCATCGACTTGGGCAATTCTACACGCTTCACGCACATGATCACGGCTGGCGTTGGGGTTGCCGTAAATCAGGTTATCGAGCAGAGTGCCATTGAAGACATCGACTTCTTGGTGCACGATCGCGAGTCGTTTGCGATAGCCCGTTACATCCAATCTGCGGATATCTTGACCATCCATCAACACCGCACCCTGATTAGGTTCAAAATAGCGGAACAAGAGTTTGACTAACGTGGATTTGCCGGAACCCGATCGACCAACAAGCGCGATCGTTTGATAAGGTTCAATCAACAAATTGATGTCTTTCAACACCGGACGCTCTGAGTTATAGCCAAAAGTCAGGTGAGAAAACTCGACTTTTCCGGTGAACTGATAGGTCGGCACGGCTTCGGGTTGTTGGGTCAGAGTGCTGGCATCAGTGCCAACTGGAAGCTGCATAAACTCATGAAAGCGAACCATCGACGCATAGCGACGCGCAAACACTTCAGCGAGTTGGCTAATCGGCTCTATTTCGGCATAGGCCATGCTAGAAATCGTCAGCGTAGTGATGAAATGTCCGAGCGAGATTTTGCCCTGAACGGTTGCCATCACGGTGAATGCAAGCACGAGGAAGACGCAAGACTGCACGATCAACCGCTCCCACATTCCCAACTTCACATAACCTAAGTGAATGCGATAATCTAGCACTTTGAACTCGCGATCGAGCCGTTGCCGTTGCCGTTTTAACTCTGACGTTTCAGTAGCAAACGCCTTCACTGTTTTGATATTGGTGATGATCTCAGACGTGCGGCTGTCGGTATCTTCCATATACTTGTCGAGCCGCGCCTCTTGGTCAGAAAGCCGTTTCAAACCTGTGAGGCTAAAGCCAACAATACTCACGAATGAAATCAACAGCAGTAGGGCAATGCGCCAATCAATCAGCCAGATCACCGCAAAGATGCCAACCACTCGAAAGAACTTCGGCAACAGTTGTCCTGTAATCTCTGGATAAGTCCAGGTGTAGTTAGACAAACCTTTAGCAACTCTGGCAGCAACCCGTCCAGGATTGTTCTCATCGTAGAACTCTAGCGGCAGCGTCAACACTTTCTCTAGAGCTTTTTCGGCGTGTTCTCGTCGGGCACGAAAGGCAGTATCCCACTGAAACCAGGCACCTAGCCAGGGCTGAATCGGAGCGCGCCCGACTGAGATGAGACACACGAGCATCAGCAAGACGGCGAGAGACAGCGTTTTGTCACTGGCAAACCCAGTGATTTGTGAAGTCGTGGTCACGATCGCTTGAATGGGGCGATCGACCGCTTGTCCAGACAAGACGTTGAGAATTTGACCCACCGCATAAGGGACAAATAGGTCAACAATCTCGAAGAGACTGACCATCGCAATGCTAAAAATCGAAATCTTCCAGTAGTTGCGAAAGTAGTCAATGATACCTAGAAATTTAGCCATAGAGTCTCCCTGACGATCGACTGAAGTAAACGCGGTTGAAATTGCATCAACACTACATATACTACAACATGCTACACACTAATTCCGCAACAGTTAGAAAGCACGATGATAAAGTTCTCCTTGCTTCAACCGTTAAAATTGCATTAATCCCGATCGTATCTGGGCAATCACCATGACCCAAAGCGCCGAGCCAAAATCAAAACTTCTAACCTTTGAGGAATATCTTGCCTATGACGATGGCACCGATACTCAGTATGAATTGGTGGACGGGGAGCTAGTTGAAATGCCACCAGAAGCTCCCGAAAACTCAGAACTAGCCAGGTTTCTATTGTTTGAACTAGCAAAGCATGTATCCTTGACTTTGCTGACCCACAAAGATATTGAAATTGAGACGATCGGGCGGCGAGCCAGATGTCGCCTACCTGATCTGATGGTTCACACTGAAGAATCCTACACCGCACTGGCGGGTGCAACTCGCGGCACGATTACTCGTGATATGCCGCCGCCCGCTCTGGTGATCGAAATCGTCTCACCCGGCAGCACCAATCGCGCTCGTGACTATCGCCACAAACGCACCGAATATGCAGCGCGGGGGATTTCTGAATATTGGATCGTTGACCCAGAAACCAGACAAGTCACGGTTTGCAAATGGGTGGATGGTCAATATGAAGACGCGATATTCAGTGGCGGTCATCGGATTGAGTCCGAGGTGATTCCATCGTTTGATTTGACGATCGATCGCTTATTCGCCATGGGGCGCTAGTCGCAAAAAATGGGGACAGCCTTCGCCATCCCCGCCTAACCGATAAAGTTTGAGTTCTAAATCTACAGTTGAGGAACGTAGCGTTCTTTCTCAGGAACCACCGTATACTCAGCCATAATCTGACGGAACTCGTCACCGTCGATCGTTTCTTTCTCAATCAGCAAGTCCACCAAGCGATCGATGACTTCACGATTTTCGCGCATGATCCGACAGGCTTGTTCATAGCAATGGGCGACAATCTCGCGCACTTGACCATCAATACGAGCCGCGATCACTTCGGAATACTCCGATCGATTCGTCCAACCGCCCCCTAAGAAGACTTCGCCTTGCTGACTTTCGAGCGACAAAGGCCCCAAATCAGACATTCCATAGCGAGTCACCATCTGACGCGCCATACCTGTCACTTGCTGCAAGTCGTTTCCGGCTCCAGTCGTGACTTCTGCATCGCCAAAAATTACTTCTTCAGCCGCCCGTCCACCCAAAGCACCTTGAATTCGGGCCATGATTTGACTGCGAGAAATTAACCCATCTTCTGAAGGCGTAAACCAGGTCAAGCCTTGAGCCTGCCCACGAGGAACCAGCGTCACTTTTTGCACCGGATCGTGATCCTTCACCAGGGTGCCGATTACGGCGTGTCCAATCTCGTGATAAGCAATCAAACGCTTGCTCTTACTGTCTACGAGCGGAGTGCCTTCCATACCCGCAACAACCCGATCGACTGCATCGTCAATTTCCAACATGGTCATCGCTTCTTTACGACGACGAGCGGTGAGAATTGCAGCTTCATTGAGCAGGTTAGCGAGGTCAGCCCCAGAAAATCCAGGAGTACGACGAGCAATGACTTCCAGGGAAACCTCATCCGAGATTTTCTTGTCGCGAGCGTGAACGTTCAAAACCTCTAGGCGACCTTTGATATCAGGCACATCAACCATCACCTGACGATCGAAGCGACCCGGACGCAGCAAGGCAGAATCGAGGACATCAGCGCGGTTGGTCGCGGCAATGATGATAATGCCCGTGTTGCCTTCAAAGCCATCCATCTCGGTCAACAACTGGTTGAGCGTTTGCTCTCGCTCATCGTTGCCGCCGCCGATGCCTGCACCCCGTTGACGACCCACCGCGTCAATTTCATCGATAAAGATGATACAAGGCGCGTTTTCTTTGGCTTTCTTGAACAAGTCACGGACGCGAGATGCACCCACACCGACAAACATTTCGACGAATTCAGAGCCAGAGATCGAGAAGAATGGAACCCCGGCTTCGCCTGCGATCGCTTTTGCCAACAGAGTCTTACCCGTTCCAGGTGGCCCAATCAACAACACTCCTTTAGGAATTCGGGCCCCCACTGCCGTAAAGCGCTCAGGCTTTTTCAAAAAGGTGACGACTTCTTGCAGTTCTTCTTTCGCTTCTTCGATGCCTGCCACGTCATCAAACATTACGCCCGTCTTCGCCTCCATTTGGAACCGAGCGCGAGACTTGCCAAAACTCATCGCCTGCCCAGGCCCGCCAGGGACGTTGTTAGAGCGACGGAACAGGAAGAACAAACCTCCCAAAAGCAGAATTGGGAACACTAAGTTTCCAAGCAGCCCCCACACCGCGCCATCATTGCGGGCAGGGTGAGAATCAAAGCTGATGCCCGAATTTCTCAAGCGAGTCACGAGTTCGGGGGCGCTGCCAGGGAGGTCAACGCGCAGACGCTGTAGACGATTGTCCAGTTCAGGATCGACGGCTTCAACAATGGCAGTGCGCCCACCATCATAGAGATCAACGCTCTTGACCCGATTGGCATCTAAATATTCTAAGAAGCGCCCGTAGGTCATGCGGGTACTGGCGGTGTTTTTGCTCACGGCGGCAGGATTGGGTGCAAACGACCCTTGCCAGAGGAAAAACCCAATCACTAAGGCGGGCACTGCCCACAGCAGTATGGTTCTCCAAGAAGCTTTCATAAACTGGCAACCTCTAAATACGGCAACAATGATTAAATCTCAATCGTAAACAAAAGTGGAATTTTCACAATAGAAACCACCTACTTATGCTAAGAGAAACAATTTTCTCCTGCGTAAGAGCGAACTTCTAACCTAGACCGTCGATCGAGCGGTTTCCAGACGTTTAATGAGAAGTATCTTAACTAAATTTAACTTAATTGTGAGACTTCGAGCAATCAACCCGCTTAGAACGCGAATTAATTTGCCCTCATCCCAACCCTTTCCCCAAGGAGAGGGAGCTAGAGTCTGGTTCCTCTTCTCCTTGGGGGATAGCGGAGTCTTTGTTGTGCCTTTAAGCTTGTGCGATCGCGATTGCCTGCTGCAAGCGATGCCGATCCATGCCTCGCTGGTTCAAAATCAACCAAGATTGCACCAAGTCAGGGCCTTTCAGGGCACCTGTTAGAGCAGCCCGCAGAGATTTCATTAAGAAGCCTTTTTTGATGGTTTGTGCTTTCACTACCTGCTTAACGATTTCTTGAATCGTCGCATCCGTTAAGGCTTCAGAAGGAATGGACTCTAAAACTGCTTTTAATGCCGCCGCTAAACCTGGTTGCTGAAGTTGCGTAGTGGCTTCTTCATCAAATCCAACCTCGACAATAAATAGATAGCGCGTCATCTCAACGGCTTCTTGAAGACGAGACAAACTTGCCCCAATCACCGCTGAGATTTGGTCTAACCAGGGACGATCGCCAACCGGATCAAACTCATAACCCGCCTCTTGCCAGTAAGGAATCAGCAGATCCGTGAGTTGATCAACAGGCATCGCGTGAAGATATTGCCCGTTGATCCAATTCAGTTTGTCCCAATCGAACTTGGCTCCAGCTTTATTGACGCGATCGAAGCTGAACTGCTTTGCCGATTCAGAGAGGCTAAAAATCTCGATCGTCGAGTCTGGAGGCGACCAGCCCAGCAGTGTCATGTAGTTAACTAGGGCTTCGGGGGTATAGCCCATTTTTTTAAAGTCAGCGATCGAGGTGACTCCATCCCGCTTCGAGAGTTTTGCGCCTGCTTGATTGAGAATCAACGGCGTATGCCCAAACTCTGGCACCGTCGCGCCGAGCGCTTCATAAAGCAAAATCTGTTTGGGAGTGTTGCCGATGTGATCTTCGCCCCGAATCACCTGAGTGATGTGCATATCAATGTCATCGACGACAACGACAAAGTTGTAGAGCGGCTGACCGATGTCATCACCTTCTGAGGCGCGGGCAATCACCATATCGCCACCCAGATCGCGACCCTTCCAGGAAACGGTGCCGCGCACGAGGTCATTCCAGGAGATTTCGCGATCGTTCTCTATTTTGAACCGGATCACAGGTTTGCGACCTTCATCGGCAAAAGCAGCTTGCTGATCTGGAGTCAGATCGCGATGGCGGTTGTCATAACGAGGAGCCTCATTTTTGGCTTTCTGCACTTCTCGCATCGCGTCAAGTTCTTCAGGCGTTTCATAGCTGCGATAGGCCAGACCCTTGTCTAGCAAAGTCTGAATGGACTGGCGATACAAATCCATTCGTTGGGATTGAAAAAATGGGCCTTCATCCCAAGTCAGACCCAGCCAGGTCAAGCCCTCAAGGATGTTATCTGTAAACTCAGGGCGCGATCGCTCCAGATCAGTGTCTTCAACTCGCAGCACAAACTGGCCGCCATTGTGACGAGCAAACAGCCAGTTAAAGACGGCAGTTCGGGCGGTGCCAATATGCAAATTTCCGGTAGGACTGGGGGCGATGCGGACACGAACGGTCATAGGGAAAGGGGGATGAAACAACAAAAAAGATGAAGTCAGAACGATGCTGAATGAATTCTAATTCATCCTTCACCTTTTAATTCTTCATCCTTTTTTTGAACGGGACTGACGGGATTCGAACCCGCAACTTCCGCCGTGACAGGGCGGTGCTCTAACCAATTGAACTACAGTCCCTCGTTGCCGAGTACGCTTTTTTTATCAGCGCAGTCTCTATTGTGCCGATCGTGCGCCCTTTTGTCAAACAAATCGTTTTAGAAATTCGGCATCGCTGAATAGCGGGATGATTTGGGTCGGGGCAATTTCCCTGGGGTTGCCCTCCATTCGTCAGGGGTAGGCACGGGGGCGCTACCCCTACAGGCAATCACGATCGACCCAACCGGACTGAAATTAATCAACACTGTGATAGTCAGCATCCGTCCAGCAGCGAGGTAGACTTTCTCCAGAGGGAAATAGCAGGGTGTTTTTGCTGATCGGCTCTGGGTCTTGCTCTTCTTGCCCAGATTGCACTCGACCGTGGATCGCGTCTTGCACCGGGTTAAAGAGTTCTTCTAGGTCTAGGATTTCAACTAGATTTCCAGTTTGTTTATCTTGTAAAAGCATTAACGTTCTCCAATAACAGATTATTTCGATGACGTTCTTACAATCCTGTGTTTAGCCATTTATTCTCATCTACCGTAGGGACAGTTAAGGCAAGAGCGATCGGAGGATAATAACGGTCAGCAGCTAGGAAGTGACCCATGAGAACGATCGCCGAAATCAATGACAAAATTAGTCGCCAACAAGCGATCGTCCTCACAGTCGAAGAGTTGAAAGCACGGGTTGCGGAGGTCGGAGTCACTCAGACTGCTAAAGAGGTCGATGTCGTGACGACAGGCACCTTTGAGCCGATGGAATCTTCGGGGGCAATTCTCAACCTCGGACAGACCGATCCGCCGATCAAAATTCGTCAATGCTGGATCGATGGAGTCTCTGCCTATGCGGGGTTTGGAGCCGTCGATCTCTATCTAGGAGCCTCGCAGATGGTCGAATACTCAAGCATGGAGGCGGATGGCGATGAATCGCGCAGTTCTACTCGCGGTGGTGGGCACGTAATCGAAGATTTGATTGCGGGTAAATCGGTGCCTTTGAGGGCGATCGGGCAAGTGACCGATTGCTATCCCCGTGCGTCGTTTGAGACGACCATTTCGCGAGACAGAATCAATCAGTTTTATTTATTCAATCCGCGCAATCTCTATCAAAATTTTATTGTGGGTGTGAATGGCGGCGATCGTCCTCTATTCACCTATTTGGGCCCACTTCAGCCCCAGTTAGGAAATGCTGTCTATTCCAATCCTGGCGAGATTTCTCCGTTGCTCAATGACCCCGATCTGCAACTGATTGGCATCGGGACGCGGGTTTTTTTAGGCGGCGCGATCGGCTATGTCACTTGGGAAGGCACTCAGCACTTTCCATTGCAAAAGCGACTGCCCAATCGCACTCCGATCGGGCCTGCGGCTACGCTGGCGCTAATTGGCGACGCAAAACAGATGGATGCCCGATGGGTGAGAGGCTGCTATTTCAAAGGCTATGGTTCGTCTCTGATGCTAGGAGTCGGCATTCCGCTGCCAGTGCTGAACGAAGAAGTGGTCGCTCATTGCGCGGTGCAAGACAAAGATTTGGTGGCTCCGGTCGTCGATTTTTCGATTCCTCGGCGCGTTCGTCCCACGTTTGGGCTGGTGAGCTATGCCCAACTCAAATCTGGCAGACTGACGATCGACGGCAAATCAGTTCGCGTTGCCCCACTCGCGAGTCTTTATCTGTCTCGGCAAGTCGCCCTAGAGTTAAAGCAGTGGATCGAGAGGGGGACGTTTATGCTGAGTGAAGCCGTTGCCCCGATTCCTCACGATCGGGTGTTTATTCCGCAAGACTTGCGAGGTAGTTGATGTTTGCCAAAATTCGCGATACTGAAATTTATTTTGATGTCGAAGGGTCGGGACTCGTGCCCGATCGGGCCCAGATGCGCGAGAAACCAGTCGCGTTTCTCATTCACGGCGGGCCGGGAGCTGATCACAGCAGCTACAAGCCAACCTTCTCGGCGCTGAGTCGCAAAATGCAGTTGGTGTATTTTGACCATCGCGGGCAAGGTCGATCGGCGCGTGGCGACAAGTCTACCTACACACTAGACAACAACGTCGAAGACATGGAAGCGCTGCGGCAATATTTGGGACTCAACAAAATCGTGGTGATTGGCGGCTCTTATGGCGGCATGGTGGCGCTGACCTACGCCACTCGCTATCCGCAAAACGTGTCTCATTTGATAGCGATCGCCACCGTTCCCGATTCTCGTTTTTTAAGCCGCGCACGAGAAATTTTAGAAGAACGGGGCACTCCAGAACAGAACGCGATCGCCCAATATCTGTGGAACGGCAACTTTGAAACCGAAGACCAGTTGCGGGAATATTTTCGGCTAATGCGTTCCATGTATTCTGTCACTTACGATCCCGATGCCAAGCAAGAAAGCTGGGATCGCACAATTCTCTCAGTCGATGCGATTAATGTGGCGTTTGGCGGATTTCTGCGCTCTTACAACATTCTCTCTGAGCTACCTAAAATCACCGCTCCAACTCTGGTGATCGCCGGGCGGCATGATTGGATCTGTCAGCCAGAATTTTCAGAAGAAATTGCCAATGCCATTCCCAACTCAGATCTGCGAATCTTTGAAAAAAGTGGTCACTCGATTCGAGCCGACGAACCCCAAGCGTTATTAGATGCGATCGCGGGTTTCATCGTCTACAAAAAATAAATAAGGAGCAGATAGCCATCTGCCCCCCATTCTCAGCCAAATTAAATCTCCTAACTTTCCGTCACTTGATCCCGCTTTTTGACGACGGGTTTAGGTAACGGGTCTTTCCGCACGGGTGCAGGGCTATTCCCCGTCGCGCTCGGAGTCGGTCTTGGACTCCGATTAGAGCTGCCTCCGGGGCGAGGCGAAAAATCGCGTCTCGGAGGACGATCACCGCCTCGATCAAACTTGGATCGCTTTTTAGGCGGAATCATGCCGATCGGGGCACTCTGATGAATCACCAAATTATCACCCTGCCGACGGACTTGCAGATCCCAGAAATAGCCGACGACTTTGCCCGTTAAGGTGCCTTCGAGCTTGAGCTTAAAAGACTTGATGCGATCGCCGTCTTTCTTGCGAGGCGCTTGCTGAATCTTCACTACAATCGAGTTATCGTCTGGCGATTGAAAAATCACTTCTCCCCGAATCGAGAAGTAATCGTCATCGACTTCGGAAGAAGGTTGATAGGTGATCGTCGGCTCCTCTTCAGTCGTAGATTCTTCAGAATCTGGCTTATTCAGCTTTTCTGGCTCCCACACTCCCACAATCTGAGCGTGTAAGTCTTGCTCTTTCTCGCGGGTGCGTGGATAGACCACCCAAAGGTGATCTTGCTCTAAATCCAGGTGATTTCTCACCAGACTCATCACCCGCCCCAAAAGAACTGCCTGAATATCAGTGCCGTCAGTCGTGGTCAGGGTGCCGCGCGTAAATTGCTCATCTTCAGCTTTATAGCGACCTCGCAGTAGCCCGATCGCTCGATACTGCATCGGTTCGCTCGGTGCAGGAATGGGCTGTTGTCGCAAACCATCTAACTCGGTTTGAGTCGGTGCCTCTGCGGGTGTGGCATCTTGAGTCACGGCATCCTGAGTCGGGGGCGCTGTCGCAACCGATTCTGGCACTTTAGGCTCACTAGGCTCACTGACGGCAGGCGGTGAGGTCGGTCGGACAGGTCGCATCAAAGGACGCTGGGCAACCGGAGGCGTTGCCTCAGAGGAAGCAGGGTCAGCAGCGTCGTTAGAACTGCTGTCGATCGCACTATTTTGAACGTTGGGTGCCCACTCATCGGGTTGATGCTGAGATGAGGGAGGCTTGGGTGGCTGGAGAGGGCGGTTAGACAGGGGACTCATAGGCTATCATCGTCACAGGCTGAGGGCAGATTGCATTAGTCAGCTTATTGTACTGAATGCATTCGGGCTGGGAGTGAATCCGAAAGCTTTTGACCGTTTTACGAAAAAAACATTTGGGCTTTCTGACTCGATCGATTTGAGGATCTGACTGGACTTCGCCTTTAATTTGGGTCAATCCGTAGACTCATTCTTAGCATTTAGAGCTTAAATTCAGCAAGCATAGTACGACTATGATACTGAACTTCTCATAAACTCCAAAACACCTGAATTGAGCAACAATCTTAAGATTTTCCTAGTTTCTGTAACGATGAATAAGGCTTATCTTAGTCAGGAGTCGGAGGTTTCAGGCTCCTATGTGAATTACCACACACCGACCGCTAGGCGGTACGTTGTGGGCTTCCAATTTCAATGGGAGCAACCTCGGAGTTCGTGGATTTTTTACGTCCAGAACCCTTTGGATTTACACTCCCTCGATTGGCAGTAGCGCTGATTCCCAACGCCAATAGTCGCAAGCCTTCATTCCTGATGTTGATTGCCGCATTCACATCCCGGTCATGGTGCTGACCACAGTGAGGGCAATCAAATGCACGAACAGAGAGATCCATTTTGGGGATCTGTAGCAGTGTGTTTGAACAGAGATGAGACGACGGAAAGAACCTGTCTACTTCAAGATAGGTCTTGCCCTCAAGCTCAGCTTTGTACTTCAACATGGTGCAGAATTTACCCCATCCAGCGTCGCTGATTGCTTTGGCTAGAGTGTGATTTTTCACCATGTTCTTAACTGCGAGATTTTCCACCACGACAACTTGGTTTTCGTTGACTAGCTTGCGAGATAGTTTGTGGAGAAAGTCTTCTCTGACTCGTGTGATTTTGCTGTGTACCTTGGCAACCATTCTCCGCGCTTTAGCGCGGGTATTGCTGCCTTTCACTTTCCTGGAAAGCTTTTGCTGTTTGCGTTTTAAGTTCTTAGCGTGTTTCTTGAGGTGTTTAGGATTGCGAAACTTGGAGCCGTCTGACGTGACGACAAAATCAATTAGTCCCAAGTCGATGCCAACTGCTTTCCCGTCACTGGTAATTTCTGGTTTGGCGATGCCGTCATCCATGAGCAGAGAGGCATAGTAGCGCCCATCTGGAGTCTTGGATACCGTCACCGTTTTGAGTTTGCCGTCAGGGAGTTCCCGGTGAATCTTGGCTTTGACGATTCCCAGATTTCCTGGAAACTTGATTACCGATTCACTCGCAACCTTGACGTTTGCGGGGTATTGAACCGATTGGCGATCAAACTTGCTCTTGAAAGTGGGATATTTCGCCCGTCCTTCAAAGAAGTTTTGGAACGCCTGAGAGAGATTCAGAACTGATTGCTGGAGGCACTGAGAATAGGTTTCTTTCAGCCACTCAAACTCTTTCTTCAGTTCTGGTATCCGCTTCTTCATGTCATAAGCAGACACGCCTTTACCCGTCTCTTTGTATGTCTGAGACATCACAAAAAGCGACTGATTCCACAACCATCGTGTTGCCCCAAAGTCTTTGGACAACTGGATAACTTGCTCATCGGTCGGGTAAATTCGTACCTTTGTCGCTTTCAACATACCCATAGATTAACACGAATCAAGATAGTTGATAAGTGTACTCCGTGGTGAGTGCTGAGAGATAGGGCGCTGGATCGAGGGTCCCTGGCTTTCATCCCACACCAACGGAGTATGGTGTGGGGATTCCCGCCGAACTATCTAAAAATCTATCTAAATACTGAGGCGTTTTAGTCCAAACTGACGAAAAGCATTCTTTGAATAGATGCCCCAGTCAGGTTTCTATGACAGCATTAGGTAACAAAGTGTAAACTGTAGAGAGTAGGCAATTTTGAATGACTGCGTTCTGAATTTTGTTAGTCGATCGTGAACTCTTCAACCGAAATCACCGTCTAGCTGTTTAGAACGGATGGCTCTCAAAGCTCAAGAAACGATCGCCGAGATTGGTTGCTCTATTTTCTGATCTTTCATCCTGGTGCAGGATTCTAGTAATGCAAATTCCCTTGATTGGCAAAGTTGGTAAAAAGCCTGCTGCTTGGCTAATTGGACTGTTAGCCGCAGGAGTCATTACGGTGCCAGTGGTGACTTATGGGGTTCTGAAACGAGGAACTCCAAAGCAGGCCTTGACCGAGCTAACGGTGCCTGTGAAGTCAGAAACCGTCACCGTGCGGATTACGGCGAGTGGCACGATCGCGCCCGTCCAAACCGTAAATCTTAGCCCCAAAACCTCTGGGCGACTCGCTGAATTGTTTGTAGAGCAGGGCGATCGGGTGCAGGCAGGTCAAGCGATCGCGCGCATGGAAAGCTCTGAACTGCAAGCCCAACGCGCTCAAGCAGTTGCTAACCTGCAAGAAGCCCAGCAGCGACTCGCTCAACTGCAAGCCGGAACGCGAATCGAAGAAGTGCGGCAGGCAGAGTCTGAGGTGGCTCGTGCGAGAGGAGAAATCGATCGAGTGCGGGGACAGGTTGCCGATGCTCAATCACTGCTTGAGTTTGCCAGATCTCAAACTCGTCGTCAGCAAGAGCTTGCAAATCAAGGGGCGATTTCAACCAATTCTTTAGAAGAATTTTTGCGAAAAGAGCAGAACGCTAAGCAAACCCTCAACCAGGCGCAGGCACAACTCAGTCAAGCTCAAGCGCAATATAATCAGACCGTTCAGCAACTAGCGCAGCGTCGCAACGGCTCAACCCGCGAAGAAATCGGTCAGGCAGAAGCACGAGTGGCTTCGGCGGCGGCTCAAGTTCAACAAGTCAACACCAACATTGGGGACGCAATTATCCGCGCCCCTTTTGCGGGGTTGATTACTCAGCGCTATGCCAGTGTCGGCGCATTTGTGACTCCGACGACTTCTGCTTCATCAACCACATCAGCGACTTCGACCTCGATCGTGGCGCTGGCCAGTGATTTAGAAGTGTTGGCAAAAGTTCCAGAAATCGACATTGGGCAAATCAAGCCGGGTCAGGCGGTCGAAGTGCGGGTCGATGCGTTTCCTGAGGAGACGTTTAAGGGGCGAGTGCGATTGATTTCGCCCGAAGCCGTAGTTGAGCGCGATGTCACTGCCTTTCAGGTGCGAATTCAGTTGTTGAGTGGTCGAGAAAAACTGCGATCGGGCATGAACACCGATCTGAGTTTTTTGGGCAATCAGCTTAAAGAAGCGATGCTCGTGCCCACGGTCGCGATCGTCACCAAAAAAGGACAGACGGGCGTGTTGATGCCTGACTCAAAAAATCAGCCGCAGTTTAAGCCTGTGACGATCGGCACCAATTTCAACAACCAAACCCAAATCACTGAAGGCGTAAAGCCCGGCGATCCCGTTTTTGTGCAACTGCCAGAAGGACAAAAGCTCGAAAAAATCATCAACGGCGAACCAGGAGCCACTCAGAATAAGTAAGGATTGAGAATCAAATTTTGTACGGGCATGGGAATGCTGTGCCCATTAGCACTGAAAGTAACCGACATCATTTAATTTACGATCTTAAAGACGAAGGTAAACCGCAAATGGACTGGCTAGAAAGCGGAAAGATGGCAGTGAAAACGCTCACCGCGAATAAACTGCGAACAAGTTTAACCATGCTAGGAATGATCATCGGCAACGCTTCGGTGATTGCGATGATTGGCATTGGTCAAAGCGCACAAAAGTTAGCAGCCGATCAGTTTGAGTCATTGGGCCCCAACGTTTTGTTTGTGTCTCCTGGCTCAAGTCAAGCCAGGCAACGGACGACCAACTTGCCGAGAACGCTGGTCTGGGATGATGCAAAAGCGATCGCCTCTCAAGTGCCGTCGGTCAAAGAAGTCGCGGCTCAACGTCAGACACAACTACCGCTGATTTATGGCGGGCGCAACCGCAATTCTTTAATCACAGGCACCACACCAGAATTTCTCTCAGTGCGGGACTTTGATATTGCAAAAGGGCGATTTCTCACAAATTTAGATTTAGAGCGAAACAATCGAGTTGCGGTGTTAGGGTCTCAAATTGCGACCGATTTCTTTGGTGGAAAAGACCCGATCGGGCAGCAAATTCGCATTCGCAACGTCAGCTTTGAAGTCATCGGCATCATGCAAGCCAAAGGCTCTTTTCTGGGCAGCAATCAAGATGACGCGGTATATGTTCCGCTCACAACCACCGCCAGCGTGTTAACCGGGCGGACTTCTCCCTATGGCTTAGATGTCTCAATTATTTCGGTGTCTGCTAAAAACGAGGCTAGTGTCCCGGCTGCCGAATTTCAAATCACCAATCTGCTGAGGCTGCGTCACAAAATCATCAGCGAAGACGACTTCACTGTGCAAACCCAAAAAGACATTTTGCGAATTGTGGGCACGATCACAGGCGGATTGACGGCAATGCTGGCAGCGATCGCTGGAGTCTCCCTTTTAGTCGGCGGCATCGGCATCATGAACATCATGCTGGTATCCGTGAGCGAACGCACTCAAGAAATCGGATTGCGGAAAGCGATCGGAGCCGCAGAAAGCGATATTTTGATTCAGTTTATGATTGAAGCGGTGTTGCTCTCAGCCGCAGGTGGTGTGATTGGCACCGCCGTTGGAGTCGGTGGCATTCTATTAGTCGGGGTCTTTTCGCCGTTGAGTGCCAGTGTCTCGCCCGTTGCGATCGCCCTAGCCGTCAGCGTTTCTGGCTCGATCGGGCTAATCTTTGGCGTAATTCCGGCTAGACAAGCGGCAAAACTTGACCCGATCGTGGCCCTCAGAAGCGCTTAACCCCACTACGACTCACTCTTATGCCAAATCCCGTTATTATTCGCCTTGAAGAAGTCACCAAAGTCTACGGTGCTGGTGAAACTGAAGTTCACGCGCTGGCAGGTGTCGATTTGCTGGTCGAACAGGGTGAATATTGCGCCATTATGGGTGCGTCTGGGTCGGGCAAATCCACCATGATGAATATTATTGGCTGTCTCGATCGTCCCACCTCTGGACGCTACTATCTTGATGGCGTGGATGTTTCCCAGATTGCCGACAAAGCATTAGCCCACACTCGCAACTTAAAGCTGGGGTTTGTGTTTCAACAGTTTCACTTATTACCACAGCTATCCGCTCTAGAGAATGTCATGCTGCCGATGGTTTATGCCAACGTTCCTAATGATGAGCGGCGCAAACGAGCGACTGAGGCATTGATCCGCGTGGGATTAGAGAATCGGCTAAACAACCGACCCAATCAACTGTCGGGAGGACAACAGCAACGAGTCGCGATCGCGCGTGCGATCGTCAATCATCCCGTTGTTTTGTTGGCAGACGAGCCGACCGGAGCGTTAGATTCTCAAACCACAAAAGAAATCTTAGCCATCTTCACCGAACTCAACGCTAGTGGTATGACTGTCGTCATGGTGACACACGAACCGGATGTGGCTCGCTGCACTGATCGGGTGATTTGGTTTAAAGATGGTCAGGTAATGCAGCCCTATTTATCTCCAGCAGATTTAGGAACAATGATGGTGGCTTAAGCTGTAGATTGATGTCTTTTGTTTAAGCGTGTTGTCATGCTACTTGTAGTAGAGAAACTGTCCCATGTCTACCAACGAATTAGAAGACCCATTTCATATCTTAACCCCTGCTCGTAGGGCGATCGTTCTCCAAACACTGACTCAAACTCTCGGTAATGGTTCACGCGGCATTACCAAAACAGAAGGAGTCTGTGGCGGAGAGGCGTGTATCGCCGGAACGCGTATTTCTGTATGGCTTCTCGTCGAATCTCATCGTCAGGGTGTCCGTGAAGCTCAAATGCTCAATGACTATCCTTTTATCAGTGCGGCTGATTTGGTCAATGCTTGGGCATACTCAGAAGCTTACCCTGAAGAAATCGAAGCCGCTATTCGACAAAATGAGGCAGTTTAACGAGTGGTGCGTTTATACTGCGATGAACAGTTTCCACGAGAAGTCAGTGAACAATTGCAGACAATGGGACACGATGTCCTTACCATTCAAGCAGCAGGAAATGCTAATCTAGGCACTTCAGACGAAGCTGTCCTTGAATTTGCTGTTGCAAACGATCGCACAGTTTTAACACTGAATCGCTATGACTTCGTGCGGTTGCACCGCTTACAGCCTGATCATGCCGGAATTATTGTCTGCACCAACGATTCAGATAGAAATCGACTTGCACGTCGAATTCATGAAGCAATCTGCACAGAAGCATCTTTATCTAAAAAACTTATTCGTGTTATCCGCCCGTCTACTAGCTAGTAGTCATGGTGATCGTAGACAGCTACCAACATCCAGAACTGATCGATACCGATCGACCACTCGCAAGTCCCAGCGTCAACTTGTTACAGTTCGACGACTGAAACGGCTGAAAGGGCACGCCCGGCGTTAGAAAACCCCGAACAGGCGTCGCTTGGCTGTGGGGAGTCACAATCACCGTTTGCGGATAGCCCATTGAAGGGGTAGAACTCAACCCAAAACTATCGTAGGTATAGGTTGACGGAATAATAATGATCGATTGAGGAGTGCCAAACTGATCGATATAGTTAGTCTGGGAGTAAATTGTGGTGTAAGTCGTCGGAGTTGGGACAGCTTTCACAGGGGCACCGCCAATATCGGCAGGTGAAGCGATCGCGCCTCCTACAAAAAGCGGCGTTGCAGCAATCGAACAGGCAATCAGCAGAAACAAACGATTTAACATAGCGCTTGCTGGTTTTGAGAGAATTTTGAGCTGTTTCACCCTGATTTCAAACTAGCGTAATTTGACGATCGTTGCCACCTCCTTAATGCGTGTTTCTAAAAGAAATATGTTACAGAGTCATTGGAGCGATCGGTTCAATATCGGGGTCATATCCCCCAACTTGATTGGTTCGCAACACCCAAACGCTTGCGCCGTGTTCTAGAAAGATTTTGACCACTGTGTCACTAGCCAGACGGGGTAACATCGTCCGCCAACTGCCCAGACCCGCTACCAAATTGCCGATCGGATCATCTTCTAGCGTGCTGCCCAAGTTATACTCGTTTCGCTCCCAAGCTGATTTAGAACCGCCCAAAGGTTGCAGCTTCTGTTTGAGTTCTTCGGCGATCGTCAGAAGCTCTCTAAATCGGTGCGCTTGTTCGGGGTTGTGTTGACTCCATTGCCGCAAAGCGTCTACATTAGCGCGAACCTGCTGCTCCATCTGACGCAGACCCGCAAACAACGCTTGATTAGCATCCTGAGCGCAGTTGTTGGCAGGCCCCACATAAGTGCCGCCAGTGCCATCGCCGATGCGATAGCGAGCCGTCATCACCTCTAGTTGCAGCAGTATCAGATCCAAAGGCGATCGCCGTCCTGTTGCAAAGTCATAAGAACCCGTGAACGCGTCATGTTTAATCAGAATGTCACAGATCGGGCGAGTGCCGATCCAACCAAATTGACGATCGCCCAAATAGCGAGACCAGTGAATTGTCCCCGCAATCACGCCATCTGTATTGTGAGTATAGACTTGTTGATAGTCGAGATCAAAGCGCAGTTCATCGCTTAACGGGTCGCGATCACTTGCGCTAAACCAAAGGCAAAATGCCCAAAGAAAATGGGCGTAGCGGCAGCGGGTTCTGCGTTATTACCGCCAATGCCGCCGTAAACGTGGATCATTAGGGCGCGTGACCCTTCTTCCCAGTCATTGATCACAGTCTGAATCTTTGAAGTCGAACGATTGTTCTGACCTGTGCATAACACAGAAGAAATCCGTCCTTTCTGTGCCTTGATGTCTGCCCAAGACTGCTTACGAATGTAGCGATAAGAGGCTTTGTTGCCAAACACAACTTGATCGGGCTGGAGGCGAAATAGATTGCGCGGTGCTAAAGACTGCACGACAAACATTCCCTGAGCATCCTTTGCGCCGCAGACATACCATCCCGTTTCATTCAGAGGCGACGCTTCTAGACCTCGCGACGTTGAAGAAGAAATGCCATTCGCATCTGCAACAACCTCCGGCAACCGCACGACTTCTGCTGCTCCATCAAACTGACGAGTTGCGCGGTTAAAATGCACGACTCGAAACTGATCAGTTCCAGCAATAGGCTGCACAAATGTCACCAGTGCATAGAATCGCCCAGTGACTTGCACAGGCTGGCTGCGGATGTGGAGCGCGATCGAGTAATCGGGTGAATTGCTCAACTCCTCCACCTCAACCGGATCATTGAGGATCACAAGCATGTCATCGATCGGACGAGAACCCGCCAGCGATTCTAGCGGGCCAACTTGTTGCCAGCGATTGAGGCGATCGGGATGGATCAGCCCTCCATATTTGCTGGAGTATTCTGCATCGACGCTAAAGTGAACATCATGCGTGGTAGCTTTTACCGCATCTTTAACCACTGGAGTATCGACCCAGCGCAGTTTTACAGTTTGTCCGATGAGATGTTCATAGCCTTCAGGGGCATAATGCACTTCAAACAAAACGCCGCGAATGGTGGGTCGATCGTCGCGATTAGGCAAAATCAAACGACCCATCCAAGCTGCGATCGGGCGATACCAAGTCGAGTCAACTGTTTGCTTGAGTGGGTAATAGGCTAAATTATTAAAGGCAGCTTGTTTATAGAGCGCGTAGTTACTCAGCTTAACAGGAAGGGGCTGTTGGGTTTCTAGCAGGTTCCCCGACAAAATTTGCAGAATGATTTCAATCGTTTGTTGCAGATAGCTACGTCCATCTGGCAGAAATGCTTTCGGATCCATGTAGCCACCCGGAACCTGATGCCCTACGTTGCCTGCTGACACGATCGAGATTTTGCCCTTGCGTTGTGCCCGATTCCAGTATGACAATGGATAGAACTTCCGACGACCGGGAAACATGAGCGGCCCCAATTTCTGCACTGAATCCTTGTCGCCAACCAAATGATAGAGATGCTCTAGCTTGAGAAAATTGTTGTTCCCACTCATTACACCCCCCAGAGAAATCACATCAATCGGTGCTTCCAGAGCATGTTTCAAGTAGGGCGCGGAGGCAACTGCCATTTGTCCACCACCACTGTAGCCAATCAGCGTAATTGGGATCGTGCTTCCCGATCGATAGCCGCGATCGACTAAGCCGTTGTGTAGCACTTGGGCAATGCCCTGGTTATAGATAGGGCCGTAGCGTTTATCAGCAGACACCGCCACAATCAAAGCGTTTCGCACATTCACCAGCAAGCCCAGCACGGCTGTAGGATTTGCCCAACGCGTTTTGTCTGCAAGTCTCCATAAAAACGCGAGCGGACGGTCTTCATTCAGGGGCTTGTTCATGACCGAATACATCATCAATCCCCGCACCAGTTTCACATCTTCGGGTAAAGACGGCTCCATTGCGGTCAAAAAATCTTCAACATCGGGAGTATATTCTTCACCCGACTGTCCAACCCCATCCAGGTAAACGACATAGCGAGAAATCGTGCTGTCTGAGGCTTGCTCAGGGTGAGAACGGGTAGCCGTTATCTGGGTCGTGTCTACTTCATCGCCAAACCAGCCAGCCCACCATCCCAAGGTTTCTAGGGGCGCTAACAGCCCAGCAAAGACCAAAGCAACCAAGCCAATCCATCCCAAGTCAAAGATTAACCGGGGGACTCTGGACAGCGTTTGATACCAGCCAAATACCCCGCTCCGAATCGGTCGCAGCAGAATGCCGACCAACACAAACAGCACCACTAAGGCGAGTAAACCCAACAGCAGCTTGATCGGTTTGGGAATGCCGCGAGTTTGGTGAGTTAGCTGAACCAGGGGATCGACTGCACTGGTGCGTTGGGGAACTGTGATCGTCGCGCTTTGTGTAGATTCAGCGATCGCCTGAGTCACGGCTTGAGCCGCTTGAGGATTAGCGCGATCGCTCGCTTCAATCAACTGCTGCACTTCGGGAAGCGTGGTTTGAGAAGCGGTCACGATCGGTGAAGGAGTGGTTTCAAATCGTGATTGCACTCGTTCATTGAGTTCTCGACGATTTGCAGTTAGCTCAACTCCGGCAACGCGATCGGCGATCGTTTTACCTAACCGTGCGATCGGCTGACCAATGGTATTTCCTAGCAGTTCTTTAAGAAACCAACCGAACGCGACATAGCCAAAAGCAAAGCCTTCGCCGATGTTAGCAACGGCACCAAAGCCCACAACCATGGCTAACAAATGCCAGATTGACAAAATTCTTAAAATCGGCAAGCCTAGATGAGGCAATGCTCCTAGAAAGCTAAACAGCAGCGGTGCATAGCTCAACCCTAGGACAATCAATAGGGTCGAAAATGGGAGATGAATCGACGAGGGAAACAAACAAATGACCCAGGTGCTAAACACCAACAACAAAAACTCAAACAGATATAAAATTGCACTGACTAACAGGCTAAAGATGAAGCGAATGGGTTGAACGCGATTGATAAACAGAATGATGCTTTGACCGATCGCTAGCGATAGCCCTGCTAGCAAAACCACGATCATGGCAAGTGTTAATCCCCTTGGTAAAGTCGTGACGGTCTGAAAAATTTCGCCGTTTAGCACAAAGACCCAACCTAGAATTTCCCAAGCGCGATCCATTATCGTAGAAGTCATAAGTTCATCTGTCCGCAAACAACAGGACTGAATCTAATCAAGTATTTAGAAGATTAGCATTGACATCAGTAGACAGACCTAATTATAAGATGCCGCGAACCGCCCTCACCCTAAATCTCTCTCCTTAAGGCTAAATTCCTCTCGTTGGGGCTATCCATGACGCATAAGTATGTAGAAGTGTTGCGGGTATTAGCGTTGCGGGGTCGAGTCTGAGATTTTGAGTCGAAGTTGTTGATCGACTGGAAAGTGAGCAGGATGGGAGATTGGGCTTGCTAAGAAATTAAAAGTTTTCCCTTTCAAGATTTTCGGGCGTTGCTGAATGAAAGTATGAATTGCCCTCTTCACGAAGTGGGGCGAAGCCCTCGCCAAGGAGAAGGGAGTTGTCTTGTTCCCTCGCTCTTTGGGAGAGGGCTAGAGTGAGGGCAAATCCAGGGCTTATTTAACTCACAATCCTAATTTTCCTATTAACCTGACAATGATTGTTTGTGCGGATTGAAGCGCTCACATCGGGTGAGTACACAGTCATTCGTTGCTCCGTTTCAGTCGGCTTCAGCCCCCTAAATCCCCTATTCTGGCGGACTTTGAGCCGAGGCTCCAGTTTCAAAGTCCCTCACTCGTGGGGAATTTAGGGGGCAAAGATCTGGGCAATGACGGAGCAAAGGACTTATGGGTACACCCTACCGCTTTACGTTGGGTCTTTGATTGCCAGGTTAATCAGATCCACTCCAAATTACTCACTCAGTAGGCGCTCTAATACGCAGCTAAAACGACACATTCAGTGGAAGCGAACTGCGATCGTGCCAACATAAGCTTCAATCGACTCCTTAACCTAACTAGTCTTAGCTTCACAGAAACTTTAAGCTTTTCAGCGCGGCTTTACACATCCTTTATACAAGCATTGATCCCCAAAAATTAGCTTTGACACTTGTAACAATCCATACTGAATAATTTTTCTCTGAAGTGGATGATCTGTCTTTAGAAAGAGATATCTATCTCATAGATTTGGTTTATTGAGTACAGTTTTACAAACGTCTCCGATCGGGTAGTAGAGGCGCTAGTCGAGGCTCAATTAAGAGTCGAAACGAGTGAACATCGTCTCTTTAATTTTTGGTGTGAGCATGATTAGAAGTCTTTGAATCTCTCAAAATTTGCAGAGGAAAAGTAGCTCTTGATGCTGGTCAATTTCGCAATCTAACCTGAGTTTCGGCACTCTTTAAAGTTGCAAAGTGGGTCATGTTGATAGCTTGCGTCACTGTTTTGGCAGTCTGTAAAAGCAAGTCTCGATCGCATGGCTCAAGGCATTTCTTTCATGAACAAAACACCAAGACTAGCCCGTCTTGACTCGCGCAGTTGATCAAGTCTGCATAGTCAAAGAGATTAGAGGATAAAATCTATGATGGAACGGATGGGACGATCGCTTCAGGCATCGGCGATCGGCATCGTCAGAGCCAATAAAGCAGCCCTTGTGTTTGCTCGCAAAGCAGACCTTGCAGACGAGCTAGAAATTTCCCGTTCTACCCTCCAAAAGTTTTTTTCTGGAAGACCGATCGGACGAGAAAACTTCCATCAAATCTGTCAACGGTTAAAGCTAGATTGGCGGACGATCGCAGACTTGCCAAACGGTTTGATTGAACCAGATGCCGACCCATCAGCCTGTGAAGATACTAGCGATGAAGATCTTGAAACCCTAGTGCAGTCAATCAAGCAACAAGGACGGGCAAGCATTCAAACTCAGTGCAGCACGATTCGCGTTTTAGATATGTCTCAACCGATCGCGCTGAAAGACATTTACACCCACATCAATATTTTAGAAAGAATCAGTGGGCGGCGGCGAATTAGTCTAGATGAGTTGCTCAAAGGGCTGGCAGAAGAACCGCTCGATCGTCCGTTTTTGAGAAATGTGAGCGAGACGCGGGTTGATGGACTGGAAGCCGTTAACCGATTTGACAAGCTGATTGTTTTGGGGCGACCCGGTGTTGGCAAAACCACGTTTCTCAAATATCTAGCACTGCAATGCAGTTTAGGTGAGTTTCAGGTGCAGCGGGTGCCTATGTTTATCTCCATCAAAGATTTTGCTGAAATGCCAAAGCGATCGGGCTTGCTCGACTACATCAATCAGCAAATCGTGGGCTATGGCAATTCATCTTTGCGAGTGGCAGACTCGCTATTGCAAAATGGGAGAATGCTGATTTTGCTCGATGGGCTAGATGAAGTCAAAGGACAAGACAGCAAATGGGTCGTGCAAGAAGTGCAGCGCTTTTCGATGCAATATCCGCTCAACCAGTTTGTGATGACTTGCCGCATTGCCACCCACGAATATACCTTTGAGAAGTTTACCGAGGTCGAAGTTGCAGACTTTAATCAGTCCCAAGTTTCTGCATTTGTTCATCACTGGTTTGCAAACAAAAATCCTGCTTTGGGAGATTGGGTGATTGAAAAATTGCAGTTGCCTGGCAACCGATCGGTGAGAGAGTTAGCCACCAATCCGCTTTTGTTGACGTTGCTATGTCTGATATTTGAAGACTGCGGCGAGTCTCCGCTCAACCAATGCGAACTCTATAAAGAAGGGCTAGAAATCTTGTTGAAAAAATGGGACAGCAAACGCAATATTGAACGCGAACAGGTTTATCGCAAACTATCCCTTCAGCACAAAGAAGCGTTGCTCAGTCGCATTGCCTGGCTGACGTTTAATCGGGGTGACTATTTTTTTGGAAAAGGTGAATTAAAGCGGCACATCAGCGATTATTTGAGCCAGTTGTCAGACACCGAAGCCTTGCTAAAACCTGTGCATTTTGACAGTGAGGCAGTGCTGAAGTCGATCGAAGCGCAACACGGAATTTTGGTCGAGCGAGCGCGGGGTATTTATTCATTTTCTCACCTCAGTTTTCATGAATATTTTGCCGCACGAGAACTGGTCGATTCTGCTACGCCTCCAGCTTTAGAAACCTCGCTGAAAACCTTGATGAAGCATCTCAACGATCCCCGATGGCGAGAAGTTTTTTTGCTCACCGCAGGCATGATGCATCAACCTACTCAATTGCTGACGTTAATGAAGCAGCAGATCAATCATTTATTAGAAGATTTTCAGCTTCAGCAGTGTCTTTTGTGGATTAGTCAAAAATCTGCCTCGATTTCTGCACTTTATCAGCCTGTTGTGGTGCGTGCGTTCTATTTAGACCTGGAGATGGCTCGGCTCTTAAACTCCGATCGCTTGCTAAATCTTGCCCTTGGGTTAGAGAGCAGTTTGACTCGACAGCTTAACCCTGAAATGGCGTTAGATCTTGCGCTCGATCGGGCGCTTTCGCTGACCAGTCAGATCACTAACATTGCTGATCCAATGAATGCGATGACTCGCGCTTTAAATCGAGCGATCGCCCGTGCTGATAATCTTGACCCCAGCAAGACTTCTGCGCTCACAGATGGTCTGCAACAACTCAAAGATCAACTGCCTGAGCCGCAGGTCTTTAGTGACTGGTGGCACGAACACGAGCAAACCTGGACTGAGCAGCTAAGAATGACTTTGATTTCGTGTCGTGATCTGGGTCATGAATGGCAGTTTAACCCCTTACAAATGCAAAAATTAAAGCAATATTATGCAGCGTGTGGGTTGTTGATAGATTGCTTAAATAGTGTGACGAATCTCACGCTTGATGAACGAGTTGCGATCGAGCAAGATTTTTTACAACCCGTGTCGCAACTCAGGCATCGAGAAGAATACGAGATTGCTTAATCTAACGTCAGTTCGACAGAAGCGGTTCACTTCGATTATGAATTTGGGAAGCCCCCTAAATCCCCCATTTTGGGGGACTTTGAAACTGGAGTCTCCGCTCAAAGTCCCCTACTCGTCGGGGATTTAGGGGGCTGAAGCGCTGAAGAACGAAGCGAAAAAACTTGTCGAACTGACGTTAATCTAGCTCACTTTCTAAGACGGATGCGATCGCAACGCTGGCAGTCGCGCGAAATTCAGTCACGCTGACCCGATTGAGTGCCCAAATTGCAAAGACCATGCCCAAGGCTTGGAAGACAAACACTAGTGCATAAGCCAGCACAGAGTGAGTAAACAGCCCTTTCCCCACATCTAAGACAGCGCCGCCTGTGACAATAGCGATGCCCCGTGCGGTGGCTTGTCCGAGTCCCCAAGCACCCACAAACGTACCTGCGGTCTCAATGGCGGTGAGATCCATCATTAAAGTGATGGTGCCCGTGGTCACTACGCCGTTTGCGATTCCAAACAAGAATAATGAAGCCTGTAGAAATTGCGGATTTGCTGTAAACCCAGCGAGACAAATCAGCCCGACGCTCAACGCCACTAGGCAGCAGCCCAATCTTGCCGTATTGCGTTTCCCGAAGCGTGGCACGACGAGAAAGCCCGTGACCGTCAAGCTAATCAGCGTCCCGATGCCAACAAACGCGTTCAGCTTAGTGCTGTCGGAGACAGACATTTTGAAAATCTGACCACCGTAGGGTTCCATGACGGGATCAATCATGAATAAGCTAATGGTCATCACGACTAGAAAGGTAAAAAACCGCATCGTTTGAGGGCTGGCGGTCAAGATTTTCCAGGCACGAGCGAGGGTAATTCCGTCTTCTCGGTCTGCCACACTAGAGCGAGACGCATATTTAGAATACTGGTTTTCGATCCCAACTGTGGCGAACAGCGACAGCCCGAACACGATCGCCGGGACAATGATAAACAGTCGATTCACCGCTTCTTGCAAGGTCTCGATCGAGGAATCGATCGTCAATTGCCCCAGTAAAACTCCGCTGAGAACTGCCCCAATAATCACCCCAACCATCAGCATCGACCAAACGACTCCGACGAGTTTCGAGCGGTTGTCTTCTTCAGAAATATCGACGAGTAGAGCGGTAAAAGTCGTAGAGCTAGCACTAATGGCTAGACCATAAATGGCAAAAACCAAAGACAGAAGCCCAAGCCAAACACCCGATCGGGGCGACCAAGACCACCCACCTGCCGCTTGCACAGCACTGCCGAGTTGCCACATGAGCTGTACGGCGATAAAGGCGGTCACTGCCAGCACCGCTGTTCCTACCCAGACATATCCAGTGCGGTGATAGCCAAACAGCCGCTTGCTGTCGGAGCGCTGACCAAACCAAATTCGAGCTGGGGAAACAAACAGCGGGATCGCTAGCACTGCGGCGACGATCGTGGCTGGAATCGCCAACTCCTGAATCATGACGCGGTTGAGTACGCCCAGAGTCAAAATAGACATCATGCTCAACCCCATCTGAAATAGACCAAGCCGCATCATGGTTAACAGATTCACTCTAGAACCGTTGGTAGAAGTGTTTGTTTTGTCGTTTATCATTGGGTTTTAGAAAGAACTATTTTCAGTGTTTGCGTTGGGATTTAGTCACTTATTTCACCAACAGATGCGTCATTTGTTTCCACGTTTCTAAATCTCCGTCGTTGGTGATTAACAACTCGTTGAGATCGTCAAAGTCTCGATGAATGCTGTCTTTTAGCGCGGCTACTTTTTGTTGATAGGCAATTAGTTTTTCTGGATTTGAGTGCCCTTGCAGCAGATATCGCCAAAAATAATCAAAGAGATCGATCAGCGTTTGAAACGGCAACACAAGCTGCGGATAGTCGAGCGATCGTAAGTGCGTCTCATAGATGGCACCGTCTCCACAGATGATTAAATATTCTAAATAGTTGAGTTGCACAAACGGATTTTTGGGATGTTGCTCGATCGCAGTTTGCATGAGATTTAATGAGCGATCGGACTGGTTTCGTTTGAGCATCAATAGCGCATAACGCTTCATTGCCCAGGTGTAAGTTGGGTTACGTTGCAAAACGTCTTGATAGGTGCGTTCGGCAGCATCTAGTTGGTGATTTTTTTCTAGAAAATAGGCGTAGTGAGAAAGCGTCCATAAATCATCTGCGTAACCATTGCTCAGTGCTTTCTGATACCATTGCTCTGCCTGATCCATCAGCAGGTTTTTTTCTAGAATATAGGCGTAATAATTTGTACCTTCTGACCGATCGGGCTGTAATTCAAACGCTTGTTGTAAATAAGTTAAAGAAGTTTCACAGTCGTAAGCTTTGCCATAGCATTGACCGATTCCATAATAGTAATCTGCCATCTCTTGCCGTTGCAGTAAATATTGATAGAGCGGCAGCGCAATATTATAAAAATCGCGATCGCGCAGCACCTCTGCGGCTTGTGCGATCGTGTTGATCGAATAGTCTTGGTAGACCTTCAAAATCGTGTGGTGTTCTTTTGCATCAACTAATTTCATTAGGGGTGTGCTTTGCATCGTGATCTCCTCAAGGCATACATTTAACGAAGAAAGGGACGCGGGATCAGAAGGCATCCCTTGAGTTTTCTGATCCCAACGTCCTGTGGCTCAATCGGTTCCGCAGGTGATGATTATCCACCGCGTCGCAGGCTTGATAATCGGCTTAGGTTGGGCACGTCATCAATGAGGTAGTCTGCAAAAAATTGATCAACACTGCTGCGATCGTGTCAGCTTGTTCGACCTGAACATAGTGACCACCACCCGGAACAATCACTAACTCTGCTTGGGGAAGTTCTCGCTGCAACAGCTTAGATTTGCGGGGGGAAATGATTACGTCATCGTCTCCGGTAACGATCGTGATCGGCAGAGTTAATTGAGACAGTGAAGGACGTAGATCAACCTGGCTTAAATCCATAAAATCATTGGCATCCGGGGATAGCCGCAGATGCTGAAACTCCTTGAGTACTAGTTGCTTAAGAGCCTCTGGAATCTCAGGTGCAAAACTCTGTTCGAGGGTTGCATAGTCCCAGTTTTGGGTCGTTGCCTGATGCAGAAACTCGGGATGGAGTTGAATGCAGGCAGAAGTCGCAATCAACATTAAGCGATCGACCCGATGGGGATAATTCAGCGCAAACTGAAGCCCTAACAAACCTCCCGCAGAGTGCCCCACCAAACAGACAGAGTTGCGGATTTCTAGAGCATCGAGGAATGCGTTGAGAAAGTCTGCGATCGCGCTAACAGAACTCAACACAGTGCCGCTAGATTTACCGTGTCCGGGGAGGTCGATCGCCACCAGAAAAACGCGGTTTGGCAGCGACTTCTCAAACCAGGCTTTGAGCATCGGTTCCCAGTGGCGACTGCTTCCCCCAGCCCCATGCACTAGCAAGACAAGTTGATCAGCACTAGAGGTTGGCAATCCCCAAGGTGCAAGATAATGGGTTTCTAGCCCGCTACATTGAACAAGTGGCATAGTACCAAGTTGGTTTGTGAATATGACAGATTCGCCGTAGTAGGGGCATAGAATGCCGTGCCCCTACCGATGTTTGGTCGGTTGCAATGCACCCATTAATCCTTTTCTGGCTGCATCACCAGATTTGATAACATCGTGTTCATCTTGTTGATAGATTCGACATATTCTTTCTCTGGCACCGACTCTGCAATAATGCCTGCACCAGCGTTGAGATGGACAGAATCGCCATATTGATAAACCGATCGAATGGCGATCGCTAAGTCAGATTCGCCTTTGCTATTGACCCAGCCGATCGCACCTGCATAGATGCCGCGAGGTTCGTCTTCTAAGCGATCGATCCACTCTAGAGCGCTGTGTTTGTTGATGCCCGATACTGTGATGCCAGGGAACAACACTTTCATCGCATCCCAAAGGGTTTTGTCGGGCTTCAACTGTCCGCCGACGCGCGATGAGAGATGCTGCACTGTTCGGTATTTTTTGACCTCCATGAAGTCAAAAATCTGCACTGTTTCAGGCACACAGACTGAGGCAATTTCTTCTTGAGCTAACAGAATGGACAGCGCGTGTTCTTTGACTTCTTTAGCATCGGTGAATAGCTCATTGTGCAACTGGGCATCGGCTTCGAGGTTGCTGTCGCGAGGGCGAGTTCCGGCTAGCGGATTGGTGACTACAAACCCGTCTGCGCTAGACTCCATGAAGATTTCGGGGCTAAACCCAACGGCACTCACATCGCCAATTTTGAGGCAGTAAGACCGAGCTGCATTGTTGCTTTTGGCACCTAATGAATAGGTTCCTAACACATCCATATCGCCTTTGACTTTGACCGATCGCGAGACGATCGCTTTTTGCAATTCACCCCCTTGAATAGCGCTGACTAGTTTGCTGACTCGCGATTGATAGTGTTCGCTATCGGCAAAATCAACCACTGGCGGAGTTGCCACATAATCAGCTAGCTTTGTGTCAGCCGACAGCGCTTTTTGAACTTTTTCGGGTGACTTAAGACTGCGAATATAAACCCCTCGTGGAGTGCTATAAATTTCCGTTTCGGGCACCATGAACTGCACGATCGGTTGCTCGATCGACTTGGAGTAAGGATAATAAAACCGGGAGACATCAAAGCTGACATAGCCATAGGCAGTCCAGTTTTCGACGGGCAACTCTGCCAACAGCAACTCAATTTGTTTAAGGGGATCGCGGACTGCTTTTGACTGCTTTTGACCCAAATAATTCATCTCAACTGTGTCAGGGGTGACGGTGACTTGCGCCAGTGCGTTGCCAGCAATTCTCACTTCGTCGCCATCTTGATACATCACATAGTCAGAAATAATCTGGGCAGCGAGGAGATTTTGCAAGATCATTAGGGCATCTTTCTGACCAGGCAAAAAGATTTCATGATACGCAACGAGATCGGTTTTTAACTGATACATGAGGGTTACATCTCCTGAATGAATGTCAGATTAATTCCGTTTAATACCTACTTCAACTGAACGTTCAACCGACAACAACGGGTTGAATCACGAACTTCTTTCGATCATCATGGCTGAGATCTTCGCCCCCTAAATCCCCCATGAATAGGGAATTTTGAGCCAAGCGTTCCGATCTCAAAGTCCCCCAAAATGGGGGATTTAGGGGGCAGAATCCGACTGAAACGGAGCGATAAACGATTGTGACTAAACCGCGATCGCTGCCAGTGGCTTCAAAGGTGCAGCCCAGGCTTCAACTTTTTCTTTAATGGCTTTCATCTGAGTGCGAGTGTTGCGATTCAAAAACGATTCCATTTGTTCGTGAGTCCACTTGCAATCGTCGTGGACTTCAAAGGTCTGCATCCATTTCATGACGACTCCCACGTTTTGAGGCAATTCCTCATAAGTCCAGTGGATTTTCATGTCTTTGAAGGGGAAGGCTTTTTCGATGCGTTCGGCAGTGGCTTGTCGTCCCGGTTTGTCGATGATGCGGCGAGAAGTCCAGGTGCGGGAAGGGCGATCGCCCTCAGGAAACGTGGTCAAGCTAAAGATCACTTCGTTGCCGTTGCGCTCTAGCACTTCTGATTTTGAGTATTCGGTAAACAGTTCTGTCCACAGTTCGATCGTGTTGGTTAAATCAAACACGGTGTCGAAATCTCGCAGAATTACGATCGAGTTTTCGGTATAACCAGGCATTGCAAAATCCTCCTGAAATTTATGGATCTACTAATCCGACTGCCCTGACCCAACTCGCGTCTAGCCCTTTGACTTTGAGGGGAAAACACGCCACCTGAAATCCGGTGTCTGGGAGTTGGTCGAGGTTAGCTAAACGTTCGATTTGGATGTATTCGCATTCGCGACCGTAGAAGTGAGCGGGCCACAGACAGCCGCGATCGCCCGTGCGCCAAAAGTCTTCGAGCATGGTCACAAACGGACGATCGAAGCCATAAGTGTCGATGCCGATGACTTTGATGCCTTGCTGTGTCAGCCAAGCAGTGGCTTCGCGACTCATCCCTGGTGCGTCAGAGAAATATTCTCGTTTGCCCCATAAGCGATCGGTGCCTGTCCAGATCAAGACGATATCGAGAGGTTGCAGTTTGTGTCCGGTGGCATCAAGCGCGACTTGCAAATCTTCAACCGTGATGAAGGCACCTGCGCTTTTATGACGCAAATCGAGCCGCACACCGGGCGCAAAAAACCACTCTAACGGCAACTGATCGACCGATTTTGACGGTTGCCCTTCACACTCAGCACCATAGTGAATCGGAGCATCAATGTGAGTGCCCATGTGAGTCGGCAGCGTCACCGTATCGAGCGTGATAAACGCCGAATCGGGAAAATCTTCGGGATACAACCGACGCGGATCAGCAGGTTGCTTGGCAGCGTTGCGGGTTTCGACTTCGTGGCAAAACTGCTTGGCACCCTGAACGTGATCTAATCGCTCCGCCTTCATTTTGAGCGGTTCGGAGGGAGAGTTTTCGACCAAAACACTGAGATCAACCAATCGCTGCACTGACCACCTCCTTGCGAGAAGTAGCGCGACGAGTTTCGATCGTCTCGATCGCGTCGATCGCCTGATCCAATGCCATGTTGGTGTCGGTGATGCCGACGATCGGCAGTGCCAACAAGATCGAGGCAACAATTTCTTCTTTGGTGGCTCCTTCGTTCATGGCGCGTTCGACGTGTGTATCGATGCCGCGTAGACCACGAGCCGCCGCAAAGATGCCCAAGATAATTAGCTCGTTGGTCTTCTCATCAAGCGGTGAATATTGTTTGACCGACTTAGCTAGATCAAAAAAGCTTTGAGCAACAGCAGGCGCGTCTTTCATCATGTTCTTCATGGTCGTTGTCTCCAGTAATTAATGAGTAGTTGGAAAAAGTTGAAGCAGTACAATCGCTAATCATTCGTGAAGAATGTGTCCATCTTTGGGAGAGGGAGCGAGCGGTCCGGCGGCAAAGACCACGCGGATTTCTTCATCGCCAGTGTTCTCGATCGAGTGCACTGTTCCCTGCGGCGTTAACACCGCTTCACCCGGTTGAAATGGCATCACACCAATACCGTCGAAGGTGATCTGTCCTCTGCCTTGCAACACATAAAAGCACTCTTCGCCATGAGGGTGAGCATGACGAATCACTCTGCCGCCGACGGGAACAGTTGCAGTTCCCATAATCAAGTGCGCCGATTGCACACTGGTTGGCGAAATTAGAACGTGAATCTCGCCGCCGCGATCCTCGATCGTCGGCACGTCTTTGGCGCTGGTGACGAGTTGTCTAAGTTGTTGGGTAGTCATAAGGATGAGTTTTAGAAGTGAATTTTGAGTGAGTGCGTTGTCCCTACAAAGCTCTAACCAAAGCTAGTTTCGTGCCCAGAGCTTTGCGGTGAATCTTGCCCGTTGGGGTGCGAGGCAACTTGTCAAGAAAATGAATCGCTTTCGGCGCTTTGAAATGCGGTAAGCGAGACTTGGCAAACCTGCGAATGCCATCTTCTAACTCTGAAGAAGCCGTGAAGCCCGCTTTGAGCGTGACGAATGCCACGACATAGGGCAACACTTCTTGAGCATCGGTTTGAGGGACGATCGCCACATCTAAAAGGCTCTCGTGTTGCAGCAAAACTTCCTCGATTTCAAAGGGTGAAGTCCACTGTCCGTTGACTTTGAACAGGTCATCTTTGCGACCCATAAACCAGAAAAAGCCTTCTGCGTCACATTGATATTGGTCGCCTGTGCGGATGCTGTTGCCGTAGATAACTTTGCGGGTTTCCTCGATCCGATTCCAATAGCCCAACATCAGACTTTTGCCCGTCACTTGCAGAGTGCCAATCTCACCGACCTTGACGGGATAACCCTGGTCATCCAAAATTTCGACTTCATACCCCGGCACCGGAAATCCCGAACTTCCGGGCTGACATTCTCCAGGTCGATTCGATAGAAAAATGTGCAGCAATTCAGTGGTGCCGATGCCTTCACAAATTTCGTAGCCATAGGCTTGCAGCCACCGAGTCCAGATGGTTTTGGGCAACTGCTCGGCAGCCGAAAGGCATAGCCGCAACCGAGGCGTTTCTAACGGTGCCATCTCTTTAACCGCCAGAATGCTGGCATAGGTTGAGGGCACACCAAACAAAACAGTCGGCTGATAGCGATGTAAGTCTGCAATGATGTCGAAAGCATTGGCGGCATCTGACAACACCGATGCCGCTCCGACTGCCATTGTCATATACAAAGTGTTGCCCAATCCATAAGCAAAGGGCATTTTTGCAATGGAATAAGTGATGTCGTTTTCGTGTAAGCCGACGATATCTTTGCCATACCGTTGCGCCGAAACCACCATACTGCTGTGCATGTGTACTACACCTTTGGGGCGACCCGTGCTGCCAGATGTGTAGAGCCAGAAGGCAGGCTCACAGGGGGAAGTTCGGCTTGGGGTGGCTTCTTCACTGGTTTGATCCAGGCGTGATAAAAAGGGTGTTTCTCCATCGACGAGCAGCACATCGCGCAGAAACTCAGTCCCTAGAGTCAGCTTTTCATGCCACTCTTGTGAGGTTAGAAGAATTTTTGCTCGACAGTTTTGAATGATGTATTGAATATCGTCGATCGAGCAAGCCGTGTTGATCGGCACGGGCACCGCACCTGCCCAAATTGCCCCCCAAAAAGCAAAGATAAACTCTGGGGTGTCTGGCAGCAAAATGGCAATGCGATCTTCGCGATCGAGTCCTAACTCACTGAGCAAGGTGGCAGCGCGTCGCACATAGCTACGAACGGTGCGGTAGGTATAGGTTTCGTCGCGATAATAAAACGCGATTCGTTCGCTGTGCCCCCGTGACAAACTGCCTTCAATAAAATAGGCTGCAATGTTAAAAATTTCGGGCAGCCGTTCGCAACTAATATCCATGCAACTATCTCCCTGTAGGTGGCGAGTAAGTGAGGACGTGAACCAGCACATGATCATCCCAGCGGTGCCAGGTGGCTAACCAGGTTTGAATGCCTTGCGCGATCGCCAGACGTTGAGCGGCTCCTGATAACCGAATCGATAAATCAGACGCGGTGATAGTGGTTTCAATTTCATTCCATTCGATGTCTGCAAGTCCGGTTCCGAGCGCTTTTCCGACGGCTTCTTTGGCGCAAAAACAGACGGCATAATGCTGGTCGGGCTGTGAAACTGATTGGCACTGATCGATTTCGAGCGGGGTAAATAGTAAGCTGAGCGTGTTGCGATCGTAGCGATCGACGAGTTTAGCAATTCTGCTGACCGATTCAAGATCGATGCCGATGCTCATCATCAGGTTCGGCTCCCTAAGCAGGATTGAGCGCCATTGCTTGCACGACTAGATCACAGATATGCCCTAGCGTCATATCTTGTCGTGCTTCGAGTTTGACGTTAACGCCCAGGCGACGCTTTAGCTCTAGGGCGATTTGCACGGTTTCGGTCGAGTCGAGTTGCAGATCTTTGCGAAGCAACGCGGTTTCAGTCACGTCTGACTCTTCGATTCCGAGTTCTAGCAAAATTGCTTTTAGAGTGTCCATGACCATTGGTAATCTCCTTTATTTAGGTTTAGAGGTGTTGCTGAAGGTAGGGTTGAATTGTTAATCCTTTCGCCCCCTAGATCCCCCATGCTGGGGGACTTTGAGTATTCCGGTTCCCCCCAAAATTGGGGGCTAGGGGGGCGTATTTAATGCCGTTTCAGGACTCGCGACTGCCGACGACAAACGAGAAATTGGCGGCTTCTCGTGCGCGAGAATTGACCATGATGCGAGACACCGATCGCTCACTCGGCTGCGTCACAAAATTGAGTTGACAACCGGGATCTGATTGCTCGATCGCTTGCATCACAGGCAGTTGTCCAGTCTCCATTGCTAACAATCCGCAAGCAACTTCGGTGGCGCAACTCGCTCCATATAAGTGACCAAACAACGCCTTGGGAACGCTGACAGGCACTTGCGGGGCTTCTGACTCAAAGACGGCGGCGATCGCTTGGGCTTCGACGCGATCGCTGACTTGAGTGCCGCAGCCTTCCGCTAACAGCAAATCGATGGCGGAGGGCGTGATGCCTGCTTCTTTTAGCGCTTCGTTCATGGCTCGTTCTAGGGCTTTGCCAGACTCGATCGAGCGATCGGTGGTGGCACTGCCCGACAGAATTTCGCCGTAGATCTTGGCACCGCGTTTTTGAGCGTGTTCCAACGATTCCAACACTAAAACGGTGCTGCCCTCGCCCAAGACAATGCCTGTGCGACTGCGATCGAAGGGCTGATAGGCAGAGTCAGGATCGGTTTCAGCACTTAGTTCACCCGTTTCGTAATAGCAGGTCATGCCAAATCGGGTAATCGGCGCTTCTGATCCGCCTGTCAGTACGACATCGTTATGTCCCTGCAAGATGGATTTCACGCCAAAATATAATCCACTTGCACCGCTGGCACGATCGCAGACAAAGCTTTTGCTATAGCCACGAATGCCGTAGCGAATGGTGACAAATCCCTGTGCGGCAGTGGGAAACCAGGCGGTTGCTTGCCAGGGATTGACCATGCTTGCGCCATCGTTGTAAAGTTCGTAAAAGCCCCGCTCGGCGATATCCCAGCCGCCCGCATTATTGCCAAACCAAACGCCAACGCGATAAGAATCTTCTTGTTCAAGATTCAGGTCAGCATCTTGCAGCGCTAACTCAGCCGCCGCGAGTGCGTAATGGGTGAAGCGATCGGTTTTAATGACGAGTCGCTTAGGCACAAAATCGGCCGGCTCAAAGTCTAAAATTTCGCCTGCAACTTGCGTCGGAAACTCGCTGGAATCAAAACGCGTAATGCGACGGATAGCAGAGTTTCCAGTCGAAATATTATGCCAAAAATCATCTTTGCCAATGCCAGCCGGATTGACAATGCCAATGCCTGTGATCACGACTCGCCGACTGGAATGATCGCTGTAATTCATGCGTCTCCTCCATACTTGCGGAAAATTGCAGCAGAGTGAATGCCACCAAATCCGCTTGCCGTTAACATTGCGGTGTCTACGTTATGCGATCGCGACTCATTGGGAACATAATCTAAATCGCATAACGGATCGGGGAATTCATAGTTAGCAGTGGGGTGAACCATTGATAGCTCGATCGCGCCTAATGTCGCAACAACACCCACTAAACTTGCTGATGACAAGGAATGTCCGATCATCGATTTTGTTGAACTAATCGGAATCTTGTAGGCGTGTTCCCCTAAGACTTTTTTGTAGGCATTCGTTTCAAATAAGTCATTCTGGGGTGTAGAACTGCCGTGAGCGTTGATGTAATCAATCTCATCTGGCTGCACGTTGCCTTGCTCCATTGCCCGCTCGACCACCATCGCCATTGGAATGCCGTGATCGGGCAAATCGGTCATGTGAAACGCATTGCTGACACTAGAGTATGCGATCGCTTCAGCATAAATATGTGCGCCTCGTGCCAAAGCGTGATCTAATTCTTCTAGTACTAGCACCGCAGCCGCTTCGCTAATCACAAACCCAGCGCGTTTAACATCAAATGGACGCGATGCTTTTTCAGGTTCGCAATCGGAAACGGACAGTGAACCAATCACATCCAAGGTGGCGTAAGTGAGACTGGTTAACGGTGCTTCAGTAGCTCCGGCTAACATCACTTTTGCTTCACCCGATCGAATCATTTCGACACTCAAGCCCAATGCATCTAATCCAGCCGTGCAGCCCGTTGAGAGCGAAGTACACGCGCCTTCGATGCCGTGCTTTTGTGCCAACAATGCGGCAGAATAATTAAACATCCCGGCGTTATAAAAATTCTCGCCAACGGGCATATGACGAATCGGTGACTTGCCACGATCGCTCAACAATTCAAAAATCTTTTGAATGTAGGGAGTGCCACCGATCGCCGAAGAAAAGATAATGCCTAATGATTCGGGATCTTCTTGCGTCAGATCTAAACCCGAATCAGCGATCGCCATTGAGCCAGAAACAACTCCAATTTGAACAACGCGATCTTGTTCGTGCAGATGATCAAACTCGTCACCTGAACAATAGTCTGCCAAATTAAAATCATCAATGCGGCACAGCGCTTTGCTTTTGATTCCCATTGATGCCATTTCTGGATCAGCAACAATATAGGATTGTCCTCGCATTGCGTTTTTCCAGAATTGCTCTTTGCCGATACCGAGCGGAGCGATTACACCAATTCCCGTTACGACAACTCGCTTCGTTTCAGTTTGATAAATTCCCATGCTTAACCCTCTAATGGATTTTGGACTTTAAGTTCACCGATCGCGACGCGCTGCGACACAGTGCGGATGAGTTCAGAAATCTTTGGAAGCCATTCTCTCGGCGGAATAGCTCGAAAGTGCAGACCACGAATGCCCTCGATCGCACGAATACCTTCCACCAATTCGAGATTGGCTTTGAGACTTTCCGATCGCCGATCTCGACTTTGAGAAATCCGCATCATCAAAGACTCTGGAATACTCAACCCCGGAATCTGACTCAATCTCTCTAGCGACTTTAAGCCATTAAATGGATAAAGTGCCGCCAAAAAATGCGCCCGTTTGTGCAGATTTCTTGCCCGAACTTCTGCCATCCAGCGCTCGGTTTCTGCAAGCTCAAACGTAGCTTGCAGTTGAATAAATTTAGCTCCTCGATCGATTTTGTCGGTGAGTTGCGCCATGCTTGCCTCTAAATCAGTGACGGCAGAAGTGGCGATCGAGCCGACATAAAAATCGGGCGGCGGGGCAATTTGTTGACCATTAAATAGCTGACCTTGGGTTGTCAGGCGAGTTAGAGCCGCGATCGCGTCAAGGGTGCTGAGGTCGGTGGCATCCTTAGCATCGGGGTCGCTGCCTGCTGAGCAGGGATAACCTCCCAACACAATCACATTGCGAATATCAGAAGCAGCCAACCCTAATAAGTCACTTTGCAATGCAATCCGATTGCGATGACGAAGGGTGAGTTGCACGACTGACTCAATGCCCGATCGCTGCATTAACTGCGCCGCTACCAAAGTTGATAATCGCGCTTGCGCCATTGCATTATCATTGATTTGCACCAAGTCAATATAAGCAGCAATCTTCTCAGCATTGGTTGTGAAGGCTTCAGTTTTATAGTGACGAGGCGGCGTTAACTCGGCTGACACCACAAAATGTCCTGCGGCAAGCAACGTTTGCAATCGACTGAACGATCGAGTTTTGGCTGACTTGAAATGCCCAGTCGTCAGCAGTGAAGACCACTGATGGAAGGGGTTAGTTGTGAACAGAGTTTGCAGTCGATTGAATGTGATCATAATGCGATCGCACCCGATAGGATGCAGAGCAAACAATAATCGCCAGTATTAATTGTCTCGATCTTAAAAACTAAAGATTCTTGTCCTAATCAGGGTTCTAGTTAATTAGATCTCATGAAAAATAAGGTGACTTGAGCGAGATATTGACAAATATCTGAACACTGTTAAAACTGAGTTAACTTCCGGTTAAAGATCTCGGTCTTTATCAGCTTGAGCGGCACTAAAAACCATAAGATAAGCAACTTTAACGAGTCGGATTGTTGACTAAGAGTGTAGTGGTCTATACCCAAAATGTGTGAACAGTAGACTGATGACGTTCATAGAAGCTGGTCTATGAGTCGTAGAAAGTTCGTCTATAGAATCGGTTCGTTTTACTTTCCCACATCGTGCTTTGCTATGTGTCTAAGCAAAGCATTAAAGCTGTAGATTTTGTGTCTAATCTACGAGTAATCTTGAAAGTCTGAGTTTTTTATAAAGCTCTTTTTGATTAGTTTGTAATACTGACAACATTAAATCAAAGATTTGCTAGACAAACTATCGTTTATTCACTACAACTTGAGGTAGTAAGTCTTGAATTAAGTTTAGAAAGCTCGATCGCTCTATTCATGTTCACGCTAAGTCAGGGGGAAACGTTGTGGTTGTTAAAGCAAGCAGATCGTTAAAAGCATCTTCAACAGGCATCCGTCGAGCAAACCGCGCCGTCATGGTGTTTGCCACCAAAATCGATTTGGCGGCTGAGTTAGAAATTTCTCGCGCCACCGTGCAAAACTTCTTTGCTGGGAAAGCGATCGGACGTGAAAACTTTCACAAAATTTGTCACACGCTCAAACTTCCGTGGCACGAAATTGCAGACCTGAACGATGACCCTGAACTAGCTCCTGAAGACTTTGAGAGGGCGATCAACGACGACTGTGATAGTGCCTTCTATAGCCATGATATCAATCTCGATCGCTTCTTGCTACCGCCCGTGCAGCCCAATTTAATTCAAGAGTTACGGCAGCAGATTCGGGTCAATATTCAGCAGCAGTGTGGCAGTTTGCGCGTTTTAGATATGTCGCAGCCCAGACAGCTTGATCACCTCTACACCGAAGTTAAGGTCTTAGAAAAAATCAGTAGCCGCCGACGGCTCAGTGTTTCTGATTTACTGAGAGAGTGTGTAAAAATCGACGATCGTCCCTATTTAAAGAATACAGCTCTAGAGCGATCGCCTGGGCTTAGTGCCGTTGAGCAGCACTCGAAGCTGATCATCTTGGGCAAGCCAGGAGCGGGCAAAACCACCTTCTTAAAACACCTAGCGATGCAGTGCATCACTGGCACCTTTCTGTCCGATCGAGTGCCGATTTTTATCTCACTCAAAGACGTTGCTGAAGATGCCTATCCCGTAAGCTTGCTGACCCACATCACTCAGCAGTTTGCGGCGACGACTCAACTTGTCTCGGAGGCTCTGACTCAGGGTAAGGCGCTAATTTTGCTCGATGGGCTAGACGAAGTTAAAGAGCACGATCGACCGCTGGTTTTGCAGGCAATTCGGCAGTTTTCAGCTCAGTTTCACGCTAACCATTTTGTGATTACCTGTCGCATTGCGGCGCAAGACTATGTTTTTGAGCAGTTTACTGAAGTCGAAATTGCAGATTTTGATGACTCACAGATTGCCAACTTTGCCCAGAAATGGTTTACCAACGACGCGACTTTACCGATCGAATTCTTGCACACACTGTTTGCAAACCCGCCGATCCACGAGCTGGCAACCAGTCCGATTTTGCTCACCCTGCTCTGTCTAATTTTTGAAGACAGCAGAACTTTTCCAGTGCATCGATCGACCCTTTATCAAGAAGCACTGCAACTATTAATGAAAACCTGGGATGCTAGCCGACACCTCGATCGCGCCTCTGCTGGCAAGATGCTCTCGCTGCACCACAAAGAAGAGTTGCTGAGTCGGATTGCTCTACTGCGGTTTGAGCAAGGTGACTACTTTTTTCGTCAACAAGAACTCGAACAATCGATTTGGGATTATCGCCGCACCGTCGCTCAAACCGCGATCGCATCTGACGATTTAGACCTCGATAGTGAAGCCATTCTCAAATCGTTTGAGGCAGATCAGGGTCTACTGGTTGAGCAAGCGAGAGGCATCTATTCGTTTTCTCACTACACGTTTCAAGAATACTTTGCCGCGAGAGCGATCGCTCACCCGGCGCTAGGTTCTGCCCTCGAAATGCCTTTGCAAAAGCTCGTTAATCAAATCATTGACCCGCGCTGGCACCCGGTGTTTTTGATCACGATCGATCTGTTGCCTGATCCCGATTGCCTACTGCAATTGATGAAGCAAAAAATTGACCATTTGGCTCAAGATGCTAATCTGTCGCCGTTTTTAACCTGGTTGACCCAAAAGACAGCGGCGATGTCTACACCCAATAATGCGGCGGCAATGCGGGCATTTTATCTAGAGCTAGAACTCGGTCACTTGCTTGATCCTGTCCAGGGTTCTTGCTTACTTTCTCATAGCCTGGATGCAGACGGCTCGATCGCGGCAGTGCTAAAAACCAATGGAGATTTGGCGCTCGATGTCCGACTAGCTCGACTGTTGACGCTTGCGATCGCGCCCCACTTTGAGCGAGAACCAGGATCATTTACCCTGAGTCGATCCCAGTCTCTGGTTCAGGCATTAACCACTGCTTTTGAGAGCGCTCAGAGCCTTGATCCTGACCTTGCTGCTGATCTGCACATTCTGCAATCGCAGTGGTCTGATCTCGCACAAATGTCTGATGAAGAGATCCGATTTCAAGCTGACTGGAAAACTGCCCGATCGACTTGGGTTGCCCAATTAAGACTCGTGCTAGATCGACATCGCAATCTGGGGCACGTCTGGTCGTTTAATCTTCATGAGAAGCGGCTGCTCAAGCAATATTATTGCGCTAATCAACTTTTGCTAGAGTGCTTGGGCAAGTCTGGCTCTGCGACTCAACGGTTGATGCAGAAAAGTTTGCTCTCACTGCCGATTGTCGAACTTAACACGCCCGTTACAGTTGCGCGATCGATGACTTTGCCGGATGGCTCTGTTCCGCTTGTGCCGTCAATCAAGTCAGACACAAAATAGCCCTAACCTCTACACGTCCACAAGGGCGTTTTCAGTAGAATTTAGTTCGGGTTTATGACCTTTTCTTTTAGTCATCTTTGAGATGTGCTTACGACGACAAAGATTGTGTTCTCTTGTATTCATAAATTGGCTGTTTAGAACTGTGAGTTAAATAACTTTTGCGTAGTTATCGCTTGCGAGCATTGTTAACGTCAGTTCGGCAGAAGCGGTTCGCTTCGGTTGTGAATTCGGGAAGCCCCCTAAATCCCCCAATTTGGGGGACTTCAAGCCAAAATTTCGGTTCAAAGTCCCCCAGAATGGGGGATTTAGGGGGCAGAAGCCGTTGACAACGGAGCGAAAAAACTCGTCGAACTGACGTATTGTTAAACTCTCATTTCTAAGATGATCACTCAAACAATGGGTGCATCATTACGACAATTATTCAGTTGCCATGCTCAGAGGTTGAGACTATGACACAAACGCTTCCTGGTTCTGTTGATGCCCCCCAAGGGTTGCCCGGCACTGCTGCTAAAGCTAAACGCCCTCCTAAAGCGTTGCTGCTTTTGCCGATCGCGGTAGTGTTGGCAGGAATTAGCTATGGCATCTGGCGACTCTTGCCCCACGCTGGCAGCGGTGTATTGCGCTTAAGTGGACGAATAGAAGTTTATGAAACTCAAATCGGAGTGAAGCGAACAGGTCGGGTCGAATCGGTCGCCGTGCGTGAAGGGGCAGCCGTGAAAAGAGGACAGTTGCTGATGAAGCTCGATGATAGCAACGATCAACTTCTGCAAGATCAACTGCGTGGCGCAGCGGCACGGGTGCTGAATGCCCAGCAAGAAGCAGAACAAGCACGGTCAACCATTGTGGGGGCGCAAAGCGCGATCGCTGAGATTGATAGTCAAATTCAAGAGGCTGAGTTAAATGTGCAGCAGTCGCAGGGCGACACCGATGGGCGGGTGAATCAATCACGCTCTCAAGTAGCGACAGCTAAAGCCCAACTTGCTCAAGCAGTCGCTCAAGCCAAACAGTCTGAAGCGCAGCAAAAGCTGGCGGCGTTGAATCAAGAGCGCTATGCATCTTTGGTCAAAGAGGGTGCCATTAATCAACAGCAGTTTGACCAGACTGAGGCAGCGTTCTATACCGCGCAGGCTGACTATCAGGCAAAGCTGGCAGGGATCGAAGCGGCGCGTCAGCAGTTGAGTGCCACTCAGGGTGGGTTAACACAAACTGAAAGCAGCAGTTTAAATCCGACGATTCGCAACACGCAGGTGGCGGCACTGGTGCAAAAACGAGAACAGAGTCAGGCACAACTCAGGGTGGCGATCGCCCAACTGAGAGCCGCCGAAGCGAGAATCAAAGATGCAGAGTCAGCCAGACAGCAAGTTCTCACGCAGATCAAAGACTCTAAGCAAGATCTGAATGTGGTCAGTCCGTTAGATGGCATTGTGACAGCGCGCAGCGTCGAACCGGGCGCTGTTGTGGACAGTCAGGCAAAACTGCTGACGTTAATCGACCCCAAAACCGTCTATCTGCGGGGCTTTTTGCCTCAAGGTGACATTGGCAATGTGCGAGTTGGGCAGACGGTGCGCGTCTATCTCGATTCTGCGACTGACAAGCCGATCGCCGGAACCGTGATCTCGATCGATCCACAAGCCTCTTTCACACCTGAGAACATTTACTTTCAAAAAGATCGCGTTAAGCAGGTCGTGGGTGTGCGGATCGGGGTCGAGAATCCTGACGGCTGCAACAATCCCGCCAATCCTTATGCTGCCGAAGGTTTGCCCTGCGCCAAACAGGGAATGCCCGCCGATGCCGACATTGTTCTAGCCCGATAGGAACCTGGCATTGCCGTGCCCATTGCCATCGCCAGCCCCTACCCCTGACGGCTGTCGTGTATACACAAGTTGATTGTCGCTTCGTTTGGGTCGGCTTCAGCCCCCTAAATCCCCCAAAATTGGGGGACTTTGAAACTAGAAGTTTGAGCTTGAAGTCTCCCAGAATGGGGGATTTAGAGGGGCGAACCCCACGCAATCTGAACCAAAAGCAAGTTATGTATACACAGTAGACCCCTGAGGCAACCACAGAGGGATTGCCCCTACCCAAATCATCGCTCTATCCAGTAATACTCCTAATTCATCCCTACAGCCCATCGGATTGCACTATGAATCAACCCTTCTCGATCGCCCCTCCACCTCTACCAATCTGCGATCCGACGACCGCGATCGCGATTTCGGCAAAAGGACTACACAAACAGTACGGAACTCTCGAAGCTGTGCGGGGCATCGATTTCGCCATCGAGCAGGGTGAATTATTTGGACTGATCGGGCCCGATGGCGCGGGCAAAACCACCACCTTTCACATTTTGGGTGGGGTGATGGAAGCAACGGCAGGCGAGGTGATAGTGTTGGGACGATCGCCCCAAGATGCTCGCTCGGTGACAGGCTATTTGACGCAGCAATTTTCGCTTTATCTCGACCTCAGCATCAATGAAAATTTGCAGTATGTCGCTGGGTTGCGTCAGGTGCCCGACGAGGTATTTCAACAGCGACGCAATCAATATTTGCGGTTGATGGATCTCGATCGGTTTGGCGATCGGCTTGCCGGACAGTTGTCAGGCGGCATGAAACAAAAGCTTTCGCTGTGCTGTGCATTAATTGCTCAACCGCAAGTGTTGCTGCTCGATGAACCAACAACAGGGGTAGATCCGGTGTCACGGCGCGAGTTTTGGGATGTGCTGGCAGAACTATCTGCTGACGGCATGACGATCGTAGTAGCAACGCCCTATTTAGACGAAGCCGAACGGTGTCATCGAGTTGCGTTGATGTATGACGGTCAGATTCAACAAATTGGTACTCCAGCAGAACTGCGTGTCAGTTTAGGATTGCATCGCCTCGAAGTGCGAACATCTCAACTCGCGGCAACTGAGCGAGTCCTAGCGCAAGCCAGCGAGACGGATGGAGAAATCGCAGATGTGCAAGTGTTTGGCGATCGTTTGGATGTGTTGGTTGCCAATTTGCAGCGCGGTGAAGCACAACTGCGGTTTCTGTTGCGGCAGCATCAATTATCCGCACCTGAGATTGAACTCGCCGAACCCACGCTAGAAAATGTCTTTGTCACTCGCCTTCGTCAGCAGGGAGCCGCGCCCCAATTTTTTCCGTTTCCTCGCTCTCGTGGTGGCAATCAAACCCTCCAGAGTTCAACGTCTAAAACTCAGAATTCTGTAGCGATTTCTGCCCAACATCTCAGCCGAGTTTTTGGCAACTTTCAAGCGGTGAACAAGGTAGATATCGACGTTCACTATGGTGAAATTTTTGGCTTGCTAGGTGCAAATGGAGCCGGAAAAACAACCACGATTAAAATGCTGTGCGGGTTGCTTGAAGCCAGTAGCGGCAAAGTCTTTTTAGGTGGCGAAACGGGAAATTTGCGAAGTGCTGATCTGCGTCGTCGCATTGGTTATATGAGCCAAAAATTTACGCTCTATGACGACCTGACGATCGTCCAAAATCTAGAATTCTACAGCGGCGTGTATGGAGTGCCGTCTAAACTGCGTCGCGAAAAAATCGATTGGGTACTGGCTACTTGTGGGCTGGTCGGGCAAGAAACCATGCTCACCGGGCAGCTTCCGGGCGGGTGGAAACAGCGCGTCGCGTTTGGCGCATCGGTGCTGCACGAACCGGATATTTTGTTTCTCGACGAGCCGACATCAGGAGTCGATCCTGTAGCGCGACGACAATTTTGGAAACTGATTAACGACTTTGCGCGCAATGGCACCGCTATTCTAGTGACCACGCACTATCTAGAAGAAGCTGAACAGTGTAATCGCATGAGCTTTATGGTTGCCGGAGAAATTGCAGCAGAAGGGTCGCCTAGCGAACTCAAAGCGGCTCAACCGGGACAACTTTTTGAAGTCGTGGTCGATCGTCCTCAATTTGCGTCTAATTTGCTCAAACATCACTTTGATCCCTGGCGCATTTCTATTTTTGCCGATCGCTTGCATGTCGTGCTTGATCACCCTGATCAGGAAGTTGCGGGGTTACGATCGCTGCTCACGTCTCATCATTTAATCCTGCATTCACTGCGTCCGATTCCATTTTCTCTCGAAGACGCGTTTATTGGCATTGTCAAACGCGCTCAAGAAAATCGATGAACCTATCATTACAAAACTATTCATGAAACGTATTCTCGCTCAGTGTAAAAAAGAATTAGTGCAGTTTAGACGCGATCGCTTAACGTTAGCTCTAGCGTTTCTATTACCATTCATCACTTTATTAATTTTTGGGTTTGCAATTCGGCTAGAAAGTAAAGATATTCCTGTGATCGTTCAGGATTTTGATCACAGCAATCTCAGCCGCAGTTTTACCGAGCGACTCTATGGAACAAATCAATTTACCCCGCGCCAGTGGTCGGGTAGCAACCCCGCACGAGACGCGATCGATATGGGGATCGCCAAAGCGGCGGTGATCATTCCACCAAAGTTTAGCAGTCAGGTGAGAGCGGGCATTCCGACGACGATTCAGGTGTTGGTTGATGCCGCCGATGTCAATAATGCGCGAGTGGTGCAAGCCGGAGTTCAATCCGTCACCAACTTTTTTATGCAAGATCAGCGATTACTGCCAACTACCAGCACGGTCACTGCCCATACTCGGCTCTGGTTTAACCCTGGTCGATTAGAGTCGCTTTTTATCGTGCCCGGAACCTTTGGCGTAGTGTTGTGGATTTTTCCCTCGCTGCTGATGGCGATCGCAATGGTGCGAGAGCGCGAAAAAGGCACGATTTTGCAGGTTTATACCTCCAACATTAGTGCCGTAGAACTGCTTCTAGGCAAAGGGTTAGCCTATTGGCTGATCGCAATTTGTGAAGCGATCTTGATTATCGGCATGGGTGCCCTGTTGTTTCATCTCAGCTTTGCGGGCGATCCCACACCGTTGCTATTTGGGACTCTGATCTTTCTGGCAGATAGCATTCTGTTTGGTTTGATGTTGGGGGTCAAAGCCGATAGTCAGGCAGAAGCCGTGCAAGGCGTTTCTCTAATCGGGTTTGTCACTTCACTGTTGTTGTCTGGCTTTATCTATCCGCTGAACAACATTCCGTTTCCGTTGTCTCTAGTACCCAATGTGATTCCGGCTCGTTATTTTATTGATATTTCTCGTGATGCGTTTGTGCGGGGCACGGGCTGGGCAGGCGTTTGGCTGAGTGTGGTCATGCTGTTTGTTCTGGGATTTTTCTTCTTCAATGTTGCCCGCAAAGGACTCGATCGCATGCAGCTCTCTGATTAGTTAACGGACACGACAGTACCATGTCCCTACTGAAATAGACCTTCTGCATGAATTCGGGAACGCCCCCTAAATCCCTCAATTTTGGGGACTTTGAACTCCGGTTCCCCCAGAATCGGGGGTTAGGGGGAGAGATCGCAGGGTGATTTACGTCGAGAATCTTATTCGTGCAGGAGGTCTAAGTTATGCGTCGTTTTTTGAATACGCCTTTTTTTGCACTGGTACTGAAAGAAATTCGGCAGATTTTAAGGAACAAACAACTGCTCTTTCTGTTGATTATTCCTCCGATCGTGCAACTGCTGTTGTATGGGTCTGCTCTCAACCCAGATGTGCAAAATCTTAAGCTGGGGGTGCTTGACTATGCCAATGTTTATGAAAGTCGAGAGTTAGTGGCGGCGCTGACTGAAAACGGGATTTTTGCGGCTCAGACTCCTCCGGTAAGTGAAGCGGAACTGAGCGATCGGGTAGAGACTGGCAAGTTAGCCGTAGGAGTTGTGATTCCGCCAGAGTTTCCTCGCAGGTTAGCAGCCGGAAATGCTGAAATTCAGATTTTGATTGATGCGGTGAATGCCAACACGGCAGGCATTGCTAACAGCTATCTGTCGCAAATTGTTTTGCAATATAATCGTCGCCTTAAAACGACCCAGACAGCGCTTCCCGTTCAGGCTCAGGTGTTATTTCTCTATAATCCTGGGTTGACGAGTAGCTGGTTTTTTATCCCTGGGGTGATGGGTTTGGTGTTGACGTTGATTGGCACGATCACCTCTGCGATCGCCGTTGTCAAAGAAAAAGATGTGGGCACCCTAGAGCAACTTTTAATGACTCCGGCTGCATCGTGGGAAATTTTGCTGGCGAAGGTGGTGCCGCTATTTTTTCTGCTAATGGGAGATGTGTTGCTGGCACTCACCTTAGGACGGGTCGTGTTTAGGGTGCCATTTCAGGGCAACTTTTTGTTGCTGATGGTGCTGTCTGCCTGTTATCTGTTTGTCACCATTAGCATTGGCGCTTTGTTGGGAACTATTTATCAACAGCAGCAGCAAGTTTTGCTCACAGCATTTTTTATCAATATGCCGATGGTCGAAACCTCTGGTGCAATTGCTCCGGTCGAAAGTATGCCGCCGTTTTTTCAAACCCTTTCGTTACTCAATCCAATGCGACACTATATTGCGATCGTGCGGGGCATTTTGCTCAAGGGTGTGGGGTTAGAAGCTCTGTGGATGCACGCATTAGCGCTAGTTGTGTTTGCGATCGTGTTGGTTACGATTAGTACTCGACAGTTTCGCAATCAACTGAGTTAATGTTCTGCTCGATACTCTGTCTAAAGTCATACACAAACTAGACCTATCCTCTACACCTCATGCAAGTCTCTCTAGTACTATGAGTTCACGACTAGCCAGAAGACGGAAACATTGCGACTGATAATCGCGAACATCTGATCATTGTTTCACCTGGAGCAGCATTTATGACAACGACTATTACTAGCGATCGAATCGTAACGACAATCGCTCAAGATCAAGAATTGATCACGTTGATTAATATTTTTAAAGTCGAGCCTGAGAATCAGCAGCAGTTAATTGATTTATTGATTGACGCAACTGAAGAAGTCATGTGCAAACTGCCAGGATTCATCTCTGCAAACGTCCATAAGAGTTTGGATGGAACGCGAGTCACAAACTACGCTCAATGGAGAAGCATCGATGACTTTAGAGCCATCTTTAATACTCCAGAAGCGACGGCACATATGCCAGCGATCGGAAAAATTGCTGAGTCTGAGCCAACGCTTTACGAAGTGAGCTACATGAAACAAGCTTAGTTAACATTCACCCCTCTATTCCTCAAAGCCATGACTTTCACAGAACCCAGTTCTTCAGAGTCACCTGTAAAGTTAGATCGACAGAAGCTAAATCCGAAATTGCCGCCCGCAGCCCTCATTCGCACGATGACGCGCCTGACTGATTCGCTCGGAATGCTGCGATCGAAGCTCGTTCCTCCCCAAGCAACGATGCTGCAATTGCTCACGGGATACCGCGTTTCTCAAGGGATTTATGTGGTTGCAAAGCTGGGCATTGCAGATTTACTGGCAACTGGATCGAAAACCAGCCAAGACCTTGCAGCCATCACGAACGTTCATGCTCCATCCCTATATCGATTGATGCGATCGCTTGCCAGTTTAGGCATCTTCACTGAGACAGAAAACGGCCGTTTTGAATTGACTCCTCTCGCGGCAACTCTGCGATCCGATCATCCCAATTCAGTGCATGATGCCGCCATCATGTTTTTAGAAGATTGGCATTGGCAGGCGTGGGGAAATTTCTTTGACTGCGTTAAGACAGGCGAAACGGCTCTAGAGAAAACCTTTGGCACTTCCAATGTGTTCGACTACTTTGAAACTCAGAACCCTGAGGCAGGTCAGCACTTTGATAATGCGATGACGAATACCTCAGTCATGACGAATCAAGCATTACCAACTGCCTACAATTTCGGAGCCTTCAAAACCTTGGTGGATGTTGGCGGTGGACAAGGTAGTTTTCTCTCTGCGTTGTTCCATCAATGGGATCACCTCCACGGCATTTTGTTTGACCTACCTCCCGTGATTGAGAGTGCAGAGCAACAAAACTTGCTGTCCGGCTTTGAGAAACGCACGACCTTAGCGGCAGGGGACTTCTTTAAAGCAGTGCCAGACGGAGCCGATGCTTATCTACTCAAAACGATCATTCACGATTGGGATGATGCGAGTGCGATCGCGATTCTAAAAACTTGCCGCCGTGCGATGAACCACGACAGCAAACTTCTGCTCGTGGAACTGATTGTTCCTTCTGGTAACGCTCCTAGCCTGAGCAAAATTCTGGATTTGGAGATGCTGGCGGTATTCGGTGGCGTAGAGCGAACGGAAGCGGAGTATCGATCGCTGTTGTTGAGCGCAGGTCTTAAACTCACTCGAATCTATGATTCTCCCTGTCCCTGGAGCGTCATTGAAGCTATTCCTGTGTAGTGCGCTCAACCCAACCTATTCTTTGTGAATTAACTATGACTGTAACTCAACCCACTATTGCGACCAATGCCCCTAAGGTGCTTCCTCACTTGCCGCCTCAAGTGGCAATGCTGCAAATGATCGGCGGACTGCGGATTTCTCGATGCTTCTATGTTGCCGCCGTTTTGGGAATCGCCGATCGCTTAGTCGATGCGCCCAAAACTTCTGAAGAACTCGCTCAAGTTACCGAAACTCATGCTCCTTCACTCTATCGGGTACTACGATCGCTTGCCAGTGTCGGAGTCTTTTCTGAAGATGAAGACGGACGCTTTCACATGACCCCGACGGCGGAGTTTTTGCGGTCTGACGTGCCGGATGCGATCGGGGCAATGGTAAAAGTGTTGGGCGAAGATTGGCACTGGAAAGTCTGGGGACGGCTGTTCGAAAGTGTGCAAACGGGAGAAGCTGCCTTCGATCAAATTCACGGCATGGAACTGTATGACTATTGTCTGCAAAACCCTGATTTTGCCCGAACGCACGGGCCGTCTAAAACGAGCATTTCTGCCAGAGCTTCGGCAGCTTTGATTGCAAACTATGATTTTTCTGGCGTTCATAAAGCGGTTGACGTTGCGGTTCTCGGCGGCTATGGAAATACATTAATTCCTTTGCTTACGACGGATTCCACCATGCGAGGCGTGTTGTATGATTTGCCGTTTGTGATTGACGGGGCAAAACCTGTGATTGCAGCATCGGGAATTGGCGATCGCTGCGAATTAATGGAAGGGCACTGTCTCTACTCGGTTCCGAGCGGTGGCGATGTTTATATCATGATGTTTGTGATTCACAACTGGGATGATCAACGGGCGATCAAGATTCTGCAAAACTGCCGTAACGCAATGGCAGAGGGCGGCAAAGTGTTGCTTGTCGAAATGGTCATGCCATCAGGAAATGACCCTTTTGTGGGTAAGTTTGTCGATCTCGAATCACTACTGACAACACCTGGCGGCTATGAGCGCACAGAGACACAGTATCGATCGTTGCTCTCTGCCGCAGGCTACGAAGTGACGCGCATTATTCCAACGCAGACTGCCAACAGCATTATTGAAGCGGTGCCCGTTTGATGCTAACCCAAGCGGCGTTTTTATCCTCAATTTTAGTTTTAGGGAGATACTTCAATGACTGTCCAAGTACTACAGCGTCTTAAGTCAGCAGACGACATGCCTGGAAGCTTTGGAAAACCCTTTGTCGGCGAATCTAAAGAGCTATTTGCAGATGATGAATTGTTCTATTGGCGACGCTTTGAGCGCTATGGCCCAATCTTTAAAAGCTGCATTGCCGGACGCAAATTTGCCTATTTAATGGGGCCCGAAGCTAATCGCTTGGTGATGAGCGATCAGGCAGATCACTTTTCGACTCGGTTGGGATGGCGTTTTTTAGAGCCGCTGATCGGTCGAGGTATCCTTCTGCAAGACGGGCAAGAACACCGTGCCACCAAGCGTCTGATGTTTCCGGCACTGCACGGACGCGCGATCGCCAACTATTTCGACACCATTCAGCAAGTGACCGACGATTTGCTAAATGACTGGGGTCAACAGAGTAGCATTCCTTTAATCGATGAGTTTGGTAAGTTTACAACGATCGTGGCGAGTCGCTTGTTTTTAGGCACCGAAACTGATGCCGAAATACAGCAAACCAGTCAGTGGTTTGGTCAGATGATGCGCGGCTTGCGCGGCAAAATTAAGCTGGATATTCCGCAAACGCTACACGGAAAATCGCAGCAAGCTCGACGCAATCTACTGGGGTTTGTGAGCAACAAAATTGCAGCCCGACGACAACAAGATAATTTGCAGGAATGTCAAGATGTTTTGGGTATGCTGCTCGTTGCCACTGATGAAGATGGCAATCACTTAAGTGACACCGATGTTACCAATCAAGCATTAATGCTGTTGTTAGCAGGACAAGACAATCCAGCGATGTTGTTGAGTTGGGTGCTGTTTGAGTTGAGCAGTCATCCAGAATGGCGCGATCGCTTACGAACTGAGTTAGATCAGGTAGTCGGCGCTGCTCCGCTTACGCTGTCTCACTTGGGCAAATTGACTCAAATGTCGAACGTCCTTAAAGAAGCAGAACGCCTTTATCCACCTGTGTTTGGCATGGCTCGTGGCGTCGTCAAAGACGTTGAATATGCTGGGTATCTAATTCCCGCAGGTTGGATGGTGGACATTTCGCCGATGATTACGCACCGGATGCCAGAGATTTATCGAGACCCCGATCGCTTTGACCCCGATCGCTTCGCGCCGCCCCGTGAGGAAGATAAACGCTATCCCTTCTCGCTGGTTGGCTTTGGGGGAGGGACACATACCTGCATTGGCTTAGAGTTAGCCAAACTAGAGATGAAGGTTTTTCTCGTTTCGCTGCTGCGCCAATATGACTGGACAGTCACGCCCAGTCTGAGTGAAATTGCCCCGATTCTTCAGCCGTCTAAAGTGCAAGAAGATTTGCAGGCGCAGCTAATACGCCTCTAAAGGCACAACTGCGATTGAACAATCAAGATACTCAACTGCAACATTCTCAAAATCCACGATCGTTTTTTGAGGTCTTTCAATGGAATTTCTAAAAAATTATTGGTATCCGCTGGTTCTCTCTTCTGAAGTTTCTGCTGATAAACCTCACAGCACTCTGTTGCTCGGAGAGCCACTTGTCATCTTTAGAGACAACAACGGCAAAGCGATTTGTTTGCACGATTCCTGTCCCCATCAGGGCGTTCCTCTATCGTTGGGCAAAGTTAAAGACGGAAAAGTAGAGTGCGCCTATCACGGCTGGCAGTTTGGAGCGAGTGGCGAGTGTGAAAAGATTCCTTGTTTAGAAGATGGCAAGCTACCCAAGAGTGCAAAGTGTCGTTTTGCCTACCCGACTGAAGAGCGCCTGGGCGTGATTTGGGTGTTTGCCGGATCTCCAGAAATGGCTCCACCGTTGCGATTGCCAGAGGGCACGACAGAAGCAGGATGGGTTCATGAGGTGATTGTGCGAGAACAAGAAATTCCTCATAAGCTGATGATCGCGGGCGGTCTTGATTTTGCTCACTTCCCCTTTTTGCACACCAAATCGATCGCGAGCAAAAAGCAGCGCGATTATCTGCGATCGCTTGAAGTTACTCTGACCGATTACGAATACGGGCTGACCATGATGGTCAAAAATGCTGATGGCGAAGACTACAACGATTTTGTCTACTCATTTGAGCCACCTTGTTTGGTGAAAGTGGCGATCGAACCTAAACCCGGTTGGCGATTAATTGCGAGTGATTATTTTGTGCCGTTGACCGAGAACCGGACGCGTCTATTTGTGTTTGAAGCGCGAGACTGGCTGACGTGGAACCCGCTGGTGAGTTGGCAACTCAGACGCAAAGCAAACCAGATTCTCGATGAAGATTTGCCAATTCTCTATGCCCAAACTGAGTGGCATAAAAATGGCTACGGAGATTGGAACTGCACCGTCAAACCCGATCTGCTCTCGCTGCGCTATCGCCAATGGTACGATCGCAAAGCTCGTGGGGCAGCTACGCCCACCATGTCCCACACTTACGAGTTTGAAGATCACTTTTTAGAGGATCAAGAAACCGATCAACGGATGCCGTTAGAAAGGGTACGATCGTAGACTTCACCCTAGCCCGCTCGCAAAGGAGAGGGAACCAGAGATCGATGGTAAAGTTCCTCTCCTGCGGGAGAGGGGTTTGGGGTGAGGGTTCTTATTCACACATCGCGTTACACAGAAACTCCATTTTCAAGTTTGGTGAGCCGGGATAGCAATCTGTGAGTCAGAATCAAGGTAAGTGGGAACACTGAGCATTAGCCCTCAATTTACCCAAGCTTCATGATTCGGGAGTCGCGAGATGTCGAGATTGCTAGTGACGCAGTATCATGCGGAAGTCGAAAAAATTATCCGCTATGGGGGTTCTAAAAAAGAAACCAGCATTCGCAATGCCTTTGAGCGTTTGCTGAATGACTATTGCAAGCCACGTAATTATCTGCTGATCCCCGGACTCGACTTTAAGACCAAGTTCAACACAACGGTTTTCCCTGATGGCACAGTCAAGGATGCCATTCGCTTGGAGCATGGCTGGTGGGAAAGCAAAGACCAATATGACAATGACAATCTCGATCAAGAAATCGAGAAGAAGTTTGAGAAGGGCTACCCTGACGAAAACATTTTGTTTGAAGACTCGCAGACTGCGGTGTTAATTCAGCACAGTCGAGAGCAGTTGCGCGTCTCGATGGGAGATGCAGAGGCGCTGAATGGGTTGATCAGCACGTTTGTGAGCTACGATCGCCCGGAAGTGCGGGACTTTCGCGCTGCTATCACCCGGTTCAAAGAAGACATTCCCAATATTCTCGAAGCGCTGCGGGACATCATCAATCAGCAAGAGATAGGGAATACCGAATTTAGAGAACGCCGCAATGCGTTTCTAGAAGTTTGTCGCCAGTCGATCAACCCTGAAATCGAGGTTTTCGACATTCATGAGATGTTGATTCAGCACATTCTGACGGAGGATATTTTTACTAATATTTTTCATGAGTCGCAGTTGTACCGGGAGAACAATATTGCGCGGGAACTGTCGGAAATTATCAGCACGTTTTTCACCGGAAAGACTCGTCGAAACACGCTTAAGAGCATTGAACACTACTATGCGGTGATTCGTCGTAAGTCTGAGAATATTGCTAACCACCACGAAAAGCAAAAGTTTCTCAAGGCAATCTACGAGAATTTCTACAAGGCGTATAACCCTAAAGCGGCCGATCGCTTGGGCATTGTTTACACACCCAATGAAATTGTTCGCTTTATGATTGAAAGCGCCGATTATCTGGTGCATAAACACTTCGGCAAGTTGTTGTCTGATCCAGGAGTAGAGATTCTTGACCCTTGCACGGGCACAGGAACCTTTGTGACAGAACTGATCGAATATCTGCCTGCGGATAAGCTGGAGCATAAATATAAAAACGAAATTCACTGCAATGAAGTGGCGATTTTGCCCTATTACATTGCTAATTTGAATATTGAATTTACTTATCAGCAAAAGATGGGGAAATACGAGGAGTTTAAGAATATTTGTTTGGTGGATACGCTGGATCATTGCGGGTTTGAAGGAAAGCAGTTTGATTTGTTTGCGATGAGTGTGCAAAACACGGCGCGAATTCAGCAGCAGAACGATCGCACCATTTCTGTCATTATCGGCAATCCGCCCTACAACGCCCATCAGGAAAACTTTAACCAGCGCAACTCTAACCGTCTCTATAAAGGCATCGATAAGGCAATCAAAGAGAGCTATATCAAGGAAGGTACGGCTCAAAATCAGATTGTTGTTTACGATATGTATACCCGCTTCTTGCGGTGGGCAAGCGATCGCCTCGGTCAAAACGGGATGGTTGCGTTCATTACCAATCGATCGTTTATTGATTCTAAAACCTTTGATGGCTTTCGTAAATGTGTTGAAAAGGAGTTTGATTATGTTTACATTGTTGATACGCAGTCGGATGTGAGGAATAACCCAAAGATCTCAGGCACAAAAAACAATGTATTTGGAATTCAAACTGGGATCGCTGTAATGTTTCTAGTAAAAGTTAAAAAGGAGAAAAACTGATGATACAGCCCGTCATCTTGGAAAAACTAGAGAGTCTTCCTGAGTCTCTACAAGTAAAAGTGCTGCACTACATTGATTCATTGATAGAGGAGCAGAAACAAACTTCGGAGCAAGAAAGTGACCCTAAAAAGTATCGTGTCGCAGGAAGCATGGAAGGCATGATTATCGTGGCTGACGATTTTGATGAGCCGCTTGAAGATCTTAAGGACTATATGTAATTTTGCCCATGCTGCTGGATACTCACACTTTGCTTTGGTTTCTCAACAACGACTCTAGGCTACCAGATCTTATTAAGCAACAGATAGAAAATACTGAATCTGTGTTTGTCAGCATTGCTTCAATCTGGGAAATTTCTATCAAGGTTAGTGTTGGAAAGCTGACACTTCTGACTCCACTGGAAACCATTAAGCTCGATATGGTTAACTTGAGGATTCGAGAACTGGCCATCACATTTGAAGACGCGATAACTTATGTTTCACTTCCCTTGAGTTCCAGTCATCGAGATCCTTTCGATCGAATGTTGATCTCACAGGCAATCAATCACTCTCTTATGATTATTAGCGTTGACAAAAAGTTTGATGCGTATTCGATTCAGAGGATATGGGCATGAAGGCAAAAATCTTTTACTTTACATTGCAAGATGAGCAAACGAAGGAAGAAAAACTCGACTGGTTTGAACGATCGAGATTTGAACAAATTCCCTTTGATCATATTACGCCTGATGAGAAATCGAACTGGATTAATTTAACCGATAACGATTTTGATAGTCTTTTGTCATTAATTGACAAGGATGTGAAAGCGGGAAAGTCGCAAGAGGCAATTTTTCAGCTTTTTTCGAGAGGTTTAGAAACAGGTAGAGACGAGTGGATTTATGCTTTCTCTAAGGCGAATCTAATATTAAAAATAGAATATCTAATTCAGGTCTATAGAGCATACGTCAAAGATCAAAAGATCAATTTAGACATTAAATGGGATAGGCAACTCGATAGATATGTTGCGGATAGAATTGAAATTGATTTCGACTTAAGTAAAGTTAGAAAAGGGATATATCGACCTTTCGCAAGGCAGTATTTATATTTCGATAAACATCTTAACAGGATGCCTGGTCAATCCCCAAAAATATTTCCAGAGTCACAGAGTAACAATAAATTAATTGGCTTTATGGGGCAATCCGCAAGTAAACCATTCGCTGTGATTGCAACGGATTTAATCCCTGATCTGAATTGTATTAGTCCTGCTTCTGGCGGTACTCAATGCCTTCCCCTCTATCGCTACGACAAAGACGGAAACCGCATCGACAACATCACCGACTGGGGCTTAACCCAATTTCAAACCTACTACAACGATCGCACCATCAACAAACAAGACATCTTCCACTACACCTATGCCGTTCTCCACCATTCCGCCTACCGTATCAAATACGAACTCAACCTCAAGCGTGAATTTCCCCGATTGCCCTTCTATGGCAACTTCTACCAATGGGTAACCTGGGGCAAAGCCCTGATGGATCTACATCTGAATTATGAAACGATCGCACCCTACGGATTAAAACGAGTCGAGATTGCCACTAAAGACAACCCAAAAGCCAAACTCAAAGCCGAAAAAACTAGCAACATGATCACCTTAGACGAAAACACTCAACTTATGGACGTTCCGGCGATCGTCTGGGACTACAAACTTGGCAACCGCTCTGCGCTGGAATGGATACTCGACCAATACAAAGAAAAGAAACCTAAAGATCCGACGATCGCCAAACTCTTCAACACTTATAAATTTGCTGACTACAAAGAACAGGTTGTTGACTTGCTCGATCGGGTTTGCACGGTTAGCGTTAAAACAATGGAGATCATTCAACAGATGCCAACAGCGTGAGGAAGGAACAATCAAGTAGAACACTATGTTAAAACTGCTTCTAATCAATGGCTGCTCTCAGAATATGATGATCCGGATATTACATTGTCTCTAAGTACTTTTGAAGCTCAGATCAAAATCATTGATCTCTATGAAAATATTGACATTGAGGCTTGATGAAATGGCCAGGACGATCGCGACGGTATGATAAATTGTTGCAGCAGAATTTTACAAGCAGGTTTAAAATTTTTGGTTGAAGCTCAAAAGTTATCGCTGCCCATAATATCTACTGAACTCGTACCAATTGGGTTTGTGAATGCGATAGATCGGCATTAAGGCACGGCAGTGCCATGCCCGTACAAAAAGGGTAGGGGCATGGCACTGCCGTGCCCCGTCAGATTGAACGATCAGTCGCAGTTGCTTCCAGAATTGGCATCAATTATTAGCCCCCTTACTTTGTTGAGAATGCAGTTCTAAGTAAATTGTTAACCTTCCCAATCCTTGATGGTTGAGATCTATTTCGACAACACTGCGTTCTCAAGATCCTTTGCCTCAAGATCTCTTCTCGCCTCTTCTACTTGAAACTGGGCGAGTTGAGCATCCATTTGGTGGCTGACCAGATCGCGAAATTCAATAAAGTGTTCTGCATAAGCACACACCGTTAGATATTGATCCCAAACGGTCGGATTGTGCTTGAGAATGCTGAACAAATGATGCCAAAACATCAGACGCGTATTGCGCTTAATGCCCTGTTGCCAGACCACATAAGCCAACGCCTTTAACTCGACTAAGCCCGGAAACTTATCGGGGGCAAGTCGCGGCGGTGCGGTCATTTGTCGGAACGATCGATAGACGCGATCGAGAAAACACTTCGGCTCATACAAGGTGCAAAATGCTCGAATATACTCCTGAGCAATCTGCTCAACGGGGCGGGTTGGAATAAAATTCATCAACATGGTTTGGCTGCCGTCACCCAATATCTCTAACAGTCGTCCTTCTTTCTTTAACCGATGCCACAGCGCTGTATCGGGAAGTGCCTGAAGAATGCCGAAAGTTGTGGTTGGAATGGCGGTTTGCTCAACAAACTCAATGATCCGATCGCCCGCGCCCTGCTTCTCGCCGTCAAACCCAATAATGAACCCTGCGGTGACTCGCAAACCCGTTTCGTTAATCGTTCGCACGGCATCGACAAGAGAACTCCGCATATTCTGAAACTTTTTGGTGAGTTGCAGACTCTCAGCATCTGGCGTTTCGATGCCTAAGAAGACCGCCTTAAAGTTACACGCCACCATTGAGTGCATCAACTCTACATCTTGCGCTAAATCAACCGACGCTTCAGTGAGAAAAGTAAAGGGATATTGGCGCTCTGCCATCCAGCCTTTGAGTTCTTGCAGCATCAGCTTGACGTTGCGCTTGTTGCCAATAAAGTTGTCATCGACCATAAAAATCGATCGCCGCCAGCCCAACTGATAGAGACATTCAAGCTCTGCCAAAAGCTGTTGAGGATCTTTGGTGCGCGGTTTGCGTCCGTAAAGCACAATGATGTCGCAAAATTCGCACTGAAAGGGGCAACCCCGCGAAAATTGAACGCACATCGCATTATAAGCATCCAACTCTAGCAAGTCATAGCGGGGAATGGGCGTTTGGGTTACGTCGGGTCGTTCACCATTTGAGCGAAAAACGCCTTGGGGTTCGCCCCGCTCGATCGCTTCGACAAACAGAGGCAACGTCAGCTCACCTTCATCTAAAACGAGGTAGTCTGCCCCAGCTTCTAAAGAATCTTGAGGAATCGACGTAGGATAGGGTCCACCAACGGCAACCGATTTGCCCCGTCGTTTAGCTTCTCGAATCAGCGCCAGCAAATCTGGCTTTTGCACAATCATCGCCGACAGAATCACGACTTCTGCCCAATCCCATTCTGCCTCGGTGACGGCTCGAACGTTATGGTCTACTAGCTTAAATTCCCAGGTTTGGGGCAAGATAGCGGCAACCGTCACTAACCCTAACGGCGGCATCGAAGCTTTGCGATTAATCAGCTTCAAAACCTTTTCATAAGACTCGATCGTTTTAGGAAACCGGGGATAGAGTAGGAGTGCGCGCATAATGTTCAAAACCTGAAGTGGGTTAAACAGACTGGGGCAAGTGCATTCAAGAGAATAGCACTCTTGATTATGAAGAGGAAACACCCGATCGTCGCCTCAAAGCCTATTTTGACCCTCTAAACGTCCCAAATTTCAACATCGACTCATTAATTTGCGGTCTAATTTGATGTCAGTTCGACAGAAACGGTTTGCTCCGGTTGTAAATTCGGGAATCCCCCTAAATCCCCCAATTTGGGGGACTTCAAGCCAAAATTCCGGTTCAAAGTCCCCCAGAATGGGGGATTTAGGGGGCAGAAGCCACTAACAACGAAGCGAATAAACTCGTCGAACTGACGTTAATTTGCGTCTTTGATGCGAGTTTTGCGCTCTAAAATCTCCTTTAAGACGAGAGTCACCACTGCTAACAACGCCAGCAATACTGCTGCCGAATAAGCCGCTTCGGTTTCATATTGCTTATAGGTTTCTTCGACAAAAAGCGGTAAAGTTTGAGTCTTGTTAGCAATATTGCCAGACACCACCGAGACGGCACCAAATTCGCCCATTGCTCTAGCGTTAGTGAGAATCACGCCATAGAGCAAACCCCATTTGATGCTGGGTAAGGTGACTCGCCAAAACGTTTGCCAATCGTTCGCTCCCAGAGTTTTTGCCGCTTCTTCTTGATCGGCTCCGATTTCTTCTAACACCGGAATCACTTCACGCGCGACAAACGGCATACTTACAAACACCGTCGCTAACACCATGCCCGGAATCGCAAACACAATGTTGATATTGCTGGCTTCGAGCGCGCTGCCAAACCAGCCTCGTCGCCCATAGAGCAAGACGATCATCAAGCCCGCTACGACTGGCGAAATTGAGAATGGTAAATCGATGATGCTCAAAACAAAGGCTCGACCTGGAAACCGACGACGCGCGATCGCCAACGCTGCACACAATCCAAACCCCACATTCAACGGCACCGCGATCGCTGCCATCAATAGCGTTAGACGCGCTGCAAATAGAAAATCGGGACGGACAAGCGTCTTAAAAAATGTGCCAACTCCTCTGCTAAAGGCCTGCACAAACACGTTTGCGGCTGGAATGTAGAGCACCAGAGATAGGTAGAGAACGGCGATCGCAATCAACACCGCAGGCACCCATTTACGCTGCGGTTTGGTTGCATTCTTCCCCGTTTTGGGAACAGACGCATTAAAAGATGGACCCAGATCAGCCATATCGTTTGCCCCATGCTTGTAAGAGATTAATTCCTAGCAATATCACTAGTGAGATCATCAGCAAAACAACACCGATCACGGTTGCCCCTGAATAGTCATATTGCTCTAATCTTTGAAAGATTAACACAGGCGCGATCAGATCTTTGAATGGTGTGTTAGACGCAATAATCACAGTCGAGCCATATTCTCCAACCGCGCGAGAAAACCCTAATGCAATGCCCGTTAGAATCGATGGAAACAATGGCGGCAATACCACTCGCCAAAAAGTCTGAAAATCTGAAGCTCCCAAACACCAGGCGGCTTCTTCGATATCTTTTTCCATTTCTGTCAAAACAGGCTGCACCGTTCTCACGACAAACGGCAGTGAGATAAACGTCATTGCAACGAAAACGCCCAGTCGAGTGAAGGCAATTTTAACGCCCAAGGGAGCAAACAGAGAGCCAACCCAGCCGTTATCGCTGTAGATGGTAGCGAGTGTTAACCCGGCGACTGAGGTGGGCAGGGCAAAGGGCAAATCGACCGACGCATCAAACAACCGCTTTAAGGGAAAGTCATAACGAACTAAAACCCAAGCGATCAGCGTTCCAAACAGACCATTAGATAAAGCTGCCACGAACGCTGTTGTAAACGTCACATCGTAAGCTGCAAGCGCGATCGGACTCGTAGCAATCCGCCAAAAATTAGCAGGGCTTTCGGTACTTGCTTTAAGAAACATCGCGGCCAGCGGCAAAAATAGCATGACGCTCAGGTAGCCGATCGTGACGCGCCATGTCCAAGGAACTTGAGCCAGTCTAGTCAGAAACGTTTTCCGGGCGGGAGGCTTCTGAAATTCATCAACTTGGGGAGAAGAAACCATCGTGATATCTAGAATGAGCCATCTATGTTAATAGAAATCTAGGGACGTTTTTTGTAACATCCTAGATCGAGGATCAGTAGAGACATGGCACTGCCGTGTCCGTTAGCGTTGCAAGTAACCGAGATGCTGTAATCCACGATCCTAAGTAGAGCGGTAGAATCAAGCGATCGCCCTTATCCAACAGGACTTCGCATTTTGACCAAAACCTCCGAGGTTTGCGATCGCCCTTATCCAAGTAGAAAGCAGCACGCTACTTATTAATCGATGCCTCAATTTGATCAAAAATGGCACCATCTTCAAAAAACTTCTTCTGGAAATCAGTCCAGCCACCGAAGTCTTTGATGGTGCTCAGTGTCTTCACTGGCGGGAATTTGTCCGTGTTTTCTTTTTGAGCTGCTGCTGCGGCATCAAGGGGTCGATAGCCCAAGTTGATAAACTCTTGCTGCGCCTCTGGGGTAAAGAGGAACTTCACAAACCCTTCAGCGGCTTCTCGTGTGCCGTGTTTATCGACATTCTTATCCACAACCGCGATCGGGGTGTCGATCGAGATATTCACCTCAGGAATCGTGTATTCGAGTTTCTCACCCTTACTCTTCGCCAGAATAATCTCGTTCTCATAGTTAATCAGCGCATCGCCCTGACCCTGCTTAGAAAAAGCATCGGTCGCTTCACGAGCGTCTTTGGTCAGCACTGCCACATTTTTAAAGGCTTGGGTAACAAACTCCGTCGCTTTTGCTTCATCTGCACCTGACTTGATCGAAGCATTCCACAGAGCTAAGAAATTCCACCGAGCCACGCCAGAGGTCTTGGGGTTTGCAGTCACCCACTTGACACCATCTCTAGCTAAATCGTTAAAACTCTTGATATTTTTGGGATTCCCTTCACGGGTGGTAATCGCCGCAACGGTTTTAGCGACGATGCCGTTGTTGGGCACTTTGGTATCCCAGTCAGCATTCACAAGTCCGGCTTTGACCAGTTTGTTGGTATCGCCAGCCAGCGCTAAGTGAACTACATCGGCTTCTAGACCGTCAATCACAGCACGAGTTTGGGTGCCAGACCCGCCATAGCTTTGATTAAACGTGACCGTCTGACCACCATGATCTTTTTTCCACTGTTCAACAAACTTGGGAATAATCGCATCATAAGCGATTTTGGGAATGGCATATCCCACCAGAGTCAGCTCAACATCTTTTTGGTTTTGGGCAACTGGGCTACCCGCAGGACTGGTTGCAGTAGAATTATTGCCAGACCCATTTGAGCAAGCAGCGATCGCCACGCTCAAGGTTGCCCCGATGATAAAGAGCGATGCAAAGCTTTTGATTGAATCGAGCCTAAATTGATTGATCAGGTGTCGAGTCAGTTGTCTCCACCCAGTTAAAGCCCGTTGCCAAACCCTCATTGCTGTTGTCTCCCCTAATCTACAGTTCGCTGATCGGAATTTCGTATTTAGATCCTAGCGGGAGACAGCCAAAAAGACAAGCAAAAAGTACCTATTTTCGGTAGGGAAAGTGGAGATTATAAAGCAAGCGCGAGAAAATTGAAACTGCTACAGGCTAAATTCTCAGAAAATACTTGACCAAAACCTTGGAGGTTTAAGCCATTCTGTCGGTCACGATGCTTGATTCTTGGTTAAAACCTCCGAGGTTTGCGTAAGTCCTAATTAATAACCCTCCTAAAGGAGTTGCGCGATCGTCAATAAATCGGTCTATTACTTAGAAGGAGTGTTTACAAAACTCTACGCCTGCTGATCATTGCCCTATTGGAGGAGCCTGAATGGCTAGATCCGTTCGCCTGACTAAACTGCACCGCAGACGGTTCGCTCGTTGGTTATTAAACGACGATCGCGCCCACAAACAAGGACGGCAACCCCAACATTCTTGGTGGGAGGTAATGTGTCTAACGGGAGTCGATTACTTCTCAACGCTGGGCTATCAGCCAGGAATTGCCGCCTTAGCCGCGGGTTCTCTGTCTCCGATCGCCACCCTGATTCTGGTATTGCTGACGCTATTTGGCGCGTTGCCGATCTATCGCCGAGTTGCTGAAAAAAGTCCGCACGGGGAAGGGTCGATCGCGATGCTTGAACATTTGCTTCCCTGGTGGCAGGGCAAGTTTTTTGTCCTGTGTCTATTGGGATTTGTTGCGACCGACTTTATCATCACTATCACCCTTTCAGCCGCAGACGCAACTGCTCACATTATTGAAAATCCTTTAACGCCTGCCTTTCTTCACGGTCAAGAGATCGGCGTGACGCTGCTGCTAGTGACGTTGTTGGGCACCGTGTTTTTAAGAGGATTTCGAGAAGCGATCGGGCTTGCCGTTTATTTAGTCGGCATCTACCTGCTGTTAAATTTGGTCACGATTAGCGTTGGTCTTTATCAAATTCTGCAACAGCCGATCGTGCTATCAAACTGGCAAACCGCACTCTTTGCCGAACATGGAAACCCACTGATGATGATTGGGGTGTCAATGCTGCTGTTTCCACGACTGGCGCTGGGCTTGTCAGGGTTTGAAACGGGTGTTGTAGTGATGCCACTAGTCAAAGGGCATCAGAGCGACACTGAAGCGCAGTCTAGAGGACGCATTCAAAACACGCACAAGTTACTGACTGTTGCGGCACTGATTATGAGCTTTTTTCTACTGACTAGCAGTCTCGTGACCACGCTGCTCATTCCGGCGGCAGAGTTTCAAAGCGGAGGTAGAGCGAATGGACGGGCGCTGGCTTTTCTCGCGCATCAATTTCTAGGCGATGGGTTTGGCACTGTTTATGATCTGAGTACGATCGCGATTTTGTGGTTTGCAGGAGCATCGGCAATGGCGGGATTGCTCAACATTGTGCCGCGCTATTTGCCCCGTTATGGCATGGCTCCTGATTGGGCACGAGCCACGCGACCCTTAGTGTTGGTCTATACGGCGATCGCGTTTGTGATCACGATCCTGTTTCGAGCCAATGTCGAGGCACAAGGTGGAGCTTATGCAACAGGGGTTTTGGTGTTAATCACTTCAGCCTCGTTTGCAGTCACTTTATCAGCGCGACAACGGCGATCGCGGCAAGGCGTGATCATGTTTGGTGCAATTACGATTGTGTTTTTATACACTACCGTTGTCAATATCATTGAACGACCTGAAGGGATTCGCATTGCAGGATTTTTTATCGGTACCATCATTCTCACGTCTCTGATTTCGCGAGTTTGGCGATCGACCGAGCTGCGGTTTGAGGACATCGAGTTAGATGAAACTGCCCAACGCTTTATTGCCGAAGAGAGTCATCACACGATTCGGCTGATTGCTAATCGCTTAAACGCAGGAGACGAACGGGAATATTTCTTAAAAGAGCAGGAAGTGCGCGAAGATAACCACATTCCAGCCACCGATCCGATTCTGTTTTTAGAGATTCAGGTGTCTGATGCGTCTGATTTTGGTGGCACCCTGCATGTGAGTGGCGTTGAGGTGCATGGCTACCGGATTCTGCGGACAAAAAGTGCGGCGGTTCCCAATGCGATCGCGGCAATTTTGTTAGAACTCCGAAATCAGACGGATCAGTTGCCACATATTTATTTTGGTTGGGCAGAGGGCAATCCGATTCAATATTTGCTGCGGTTTATTCTCTTTGGTGAAGGCGACATTCCGGTAGTGACGCGTGAAGTTCTCCGACTGGCTGAAAAGAACCCCGATCGTCGTCCTACAATTCACGTAGGTGGTTAACAAAGTTGCTTTATGGAATACATTTCGGAACACTCCCGTGTAGCGTTCAAGTGTTCTATCGATATTATAACTTTCTCCAAAATTTTTACCCCAATCTTTACTCCAATTCCTGCTAAATCAACCCAAAAATGACCAACCCAAAAGTTAGTATTTTTGAAAAATTGACTCCCAGCAAGGTCTACAAGCCTGACTGGGAGAGTGAAATGCTTGAGGTCTTTGCGGGTGCAGTGGGCAAGGATGTGGAATAACTCAAATCGGGTTGCTATAGTTAACCAAGTCGATAGCCAAAGCCTCGCACCGTCACAATATATTGAGGAGCGCTGGGATCAACTTCTAACTTCTCGCGTAGCCAGCGAATATGGACATCGACCGTTTTTGGATCGCTCATCGACTCAGTTCCCCAGATGCGCTCTAGCAGTTGGTCACGAGAAAGCACTCGTCGTGGATGACGCATGAAAAGTTCCAGCAGCATAAACTCTTTGGGCGATAAACTCACCGCCTCACCGCGCACCGTCACGCGACATTCTTCTAGATACACCACCACATCCTCAAATTCAAGCACAGGCTGATCGGTAGTCTGTGCTGATAGGCGACTGCGCCGTAGCAAGACTCGACATCGGGCAATGAGTTCTCGCAGACCAAACGGCTTGACTAAATAGTCATCTGCACCGACTTCTAGCCCAACGACTACATCCATTTCGCTACCCCGCGCACTCAAAATTAGAATAGGAGTGAGATTGTTTTGTTGTCGTAGCGATCGACAAATATCTAGCCCATTCACATCAGGAAGCATCAGATCTAGAATGATTAAGTCGATCGAGAACGTCCCGTCTTCTCTCATCGTCGCACTGCGAATTAGGGTGAGTGCTTGTCGTCCATCTTCAGCCACTGTCACCTGATAGCCTTCTGTAGTCAATGCCAATACGATCGTTTCACGAATGCTAATTTCATCTTCGACCAGTAAGATGCAAAGTTGTTGAGAAGACTGCTGGAACTCAGGGATTTCAGACGAGGACATAAACTATCGAAAACCCTAATTTCATGGCATCAAACTGTAGTAAGGGCACGACATGGTGTGCCCCTACTCACCATAAACAAACGTGTGATGTTACAGGTTAAATTCGATTAAAGGTCAGGTTAATTCGGTAGAGACACGACATGTTGTGTCTCTATTAATTCAACACGGCATGTCTGTGCCCCACGCAACCATTTATCTAGAGGACATGACATGTCGTGTCCCTACCAGTACTGTTATTGTTTCTGCCGATGCCAATTTCTTCTTACCCGATGCCTTATCAAGACCTGATCGAACAGATCGATTTAATGATTCGCGCGCACTATGCGATTCTTTATCTTGTGGCAGTTGAAGAAGCGCCAGCCGAAGACGTTTTGCGTCAAGTTGCGGCGACTAAGCCCGGTCGCGCCATTTTGCTCTGGGATATTGTGCGCGGTTGGTCAGATAATGGCGCTGATAAAGGCACTGTAATGGGGGCACTAGGGCGCATTGCTAAAGCCTCAGAGCAAGAAGCCGCGATCTTTGTGCTGCGAGACTTACACCCCTGGCTTAAGCAGCCTAACAGCAAAGACAGCGTGCCGATCGTGCGCGAACTCAAAAACCTATCACGAGAACTCAAGCGCACCCGCAAAACGATCGTGTTGCTCAGTCACACACTAGAACTGCCTGTCGAACTGACCGAAGCTGTCACCGTACTTGACGCGCCGCTGCCTAATGCGGCTGAGATTGATGCGCTGATCTCTCAACTCGTGATTCCAGATAAGCTGCACCTCACCCCGCTCGCCCGCGAACAGCTCGTAAAAGCTTGCCAAGGGTTGAGTCGATCGCGGATAGAACGGGTTTTAGCCAAGGCACTCGCCGCTAAACAAATGGTCAATGAAACGGACATTGACGAGGTGTTAGACGCAAAAAAACAAGCCATTCGACAAACTGGAATCTTAGAGTTTTTCACCACAGAGCGATCGCTTAAAAGTGTGGGCGGGCTAGAAAATCTCAAGCAATGGGTGCAAATGCGGCAAGATGTCTTCACTGAAGAGGCACGGCGATATGGCATTCCTAATCCGAAAGGGCTGCTGTTAGTAGGCATTCAAGGCACCGGAAAATCACTCTCAGCAAAGACGATCGCCCATGAGTGGCGGCTGCCTCTGCTCAGACTTGACACGGGGCGATTATTTGGCGGCATCGTGGGCGAGAGTGAGAGCCGAATGCGGCAGATGATTCAAATTGCCGATGCGATCGCGCCCTGTGTGCTGTGGATCGACGAACTCGATAAAGCCTTTGGCAACCTTAACAGCAGCACCGATGGCGATTCGGGCACGAGTCGTCGGGTATTTGGGACATTAATCACCTGGATGCAGGAAAAAACCAGTCCTGTGTTTATCGTTGCCACTGCTAATAATGTGCAGATTCTCCCCGCCGAGCTATTGCGAAAAGGTCGCTTTGATGAGATTTTCTTTTTGAATTTGCCGAACGATCGAGAGCGGCAAGAAATCTTTAAAATCTATCTGCAACGCTTGCGCCCCAGTCGTTTAAGAGAGTTTGATGTTGAAAAATTAGCCTGGACAGCGCGAAACTTTAGCGGTGCCGAGATCGAACAAGTGATCATAGACGGAATGCACCGAGCATTTGGAAAAGGTCAGGTTAGTAAACGTCAAGATTTCACAACCGATGATATTTTAGAATCGATTCAAGAAACAGTTCCACTCGCTTCGATTTCTCAGCAGCAGATAGAAACTCTGCAACAGTGGGCAGAGCGATCGGGCGCACGTAACGCAAGTCAATAAAGAATTACTGAAATGAATATTAAACCCACTAAACACGATATTCAAGCGGCAACCGGGAAGATGATCTCTGATATTCTTGCCCCTGATTTAACTATTTTGTTCTGCGGCATCAATCCGAGTCTTTATAGTGTGGCAGTCGGACATCATTTTGCCCGCCCTGGAAACCGCTTTTGGAAGACGCTTCACTTCGCAGGATTCACAGAACGATTGCTCAAACCCTTTGAAGATCGAGCGCTCTTGCAATTTGGCTATGGACTGACGAATATCGCCGATCGCGCCACCGCACGAGCCGATGAACTCACCCCCGAAGAACTGATTGTTGGTCATCAACAACTCGCCGCAAAAGTAGAGTATTACCGTCCAAAAGTGCTTGCTGTCCTGGGAATCAGCGCTTACCGAATCGCGTTCAATCGCCCCAAAGCCACGATCGGACAGCAATCCGACTCGATTCACAAAGCAATCATTTGGGTGTTACCAAATCCTAGTGGATTGAATGCTCATTATCAGTTAGACGATTTGGTGCGATCGTACCAGGAACTTTTAATCGCAGTGAAATAGGTCTTGGGGCTATAGTGTGAGATATTTGTGCATCTATGATTAGTGATGGGGACGATCGAGGAGAATCAGCAAATGGTGACTATTCCCAAACAGATGCTTTCGGTTCCGCCTTTGGAGAATGGCGATCGGCTCTCGCGCCACGAGTTTGAGCGTCGATATCAAGCCATGCCGCAGGTCAAAAAAGCCGAATTGATTGAAGGTGTAGCTTACATGGCATCCCCGCTTCGCATTAAAAGTCATGGTGAACCCCACGGAAATATCATCGGTTGGCTGTGGACTTATAAAACCGCAAAACCGGGTGTAGTTTTGGGTGACAATCCCACCGTGCGTCTAGATCCAGACAATGAGCCACAGCCGGACGCAGTTCTGTTCATTCCAGGCAGACAGGCGACCATCAGCGCCGATGACTACATTGAAGGTGCGCCAGAACTGGTCGCCGAAGTGGCAGCCAGTACAGTATCGATCGACCTACACGACAAGAAACGGGCATATCGTCGCAGCGGAGTGCAGGAATACATCGTTTGGCGCACACTGGATCAGCAGCTAGATTGGTTTGTGCTGAAAGATGATGAGTATGTTTTGCTGAACGCAGATGAGCGGGGCATTATTCGCAGTCGGGTGTTTCCAGGGCTGTGGTTGGCGGTGTCTGCACTGCTGAAGGGTGACATGAAAACGGTGCTGTCAGTGCTGCAAACGGGCTTACAGTCTTCTGAAGGCTAGAGCGATCGCCCTATTCGGATACGGGATCAAAAATGATTTCATGGCTAGCGTTGGGGAATGTGCGTCTCAACGCTTTCAAATAGTCTTCTGCCTGACTGCGATAACGAAACCTTTGAACGACGATCCGCTGCATTCTGGGCAGGAGCCGAATGATGCACCACGGATGCAAACGCTGCCAGTAGTTTGACGCTGCAAAACTGTCACCCGATCGGTTGGGCTGAGAGGCTGGTATCATAGTCACGTCTCCATTTGTGGGACTTGGTGGCGATCGCTCTTGAGTTGTCCAGACCGAGGAGCGATCGCCTTCTAGCACACACTTATTAAATGCTGCGTACGCGGCAATTGTCAAGTAGTAGATGGGACTGATCCGATTAAAAGTCCGGGAATTAGCTGCTGAAAAGGGTTGGACGTTGAAAGAGGTTTCTGTAAGATCGGGAATTGCTTATGGCACGGTCAGGAGCTATGCTCACTCTCCTACTTTGGCAACGGTTGATTACACTGCGTTGATGAAGTTGGCGCGGGTTTTTGAGGTGACGATCGAAGATCTGATCGAAGTTGTTGAAGAGTGACAAACGTCGAGATGACTACATTCACTGACTTCCAAGGACGGCAGATTCGCCTAACCGATGAGCGACGGCAGCATATTCTCGAACATCCAGAGATGACAGCTTTAGAGCATGAGCTTGAGCAAACTTTGATAGAGCCAGAAAAGGTCAGGCGCTCCCAAAGTGACCCAAGTGTCATCTTGTATTACCGCTATTGTAAAGATACGATCGTTGGAGAGAAGTGGCTTTGTATCGTCGTTAAGATCTTGATCAATGATGCTTTTATCTTGACAGTATATTTAACTAACAAACTTAAATCGGGAGAGTCGTTGCGATGAATCAACAAATCAAAGTTTGGTTTGATCCAGAGGGAGACTTTTTAGAGGTTGTGTTCTTGGATAAACCTGGTTATATGCGAGAAACGAATCATGATGCGGTGATGGAACGAATTGATGAGGAGGGCAATATCTTGGGCTTCTCAATTCTCGGTATCAGCCATCTCGATAAATCTAACCCTCTCATTGCTCAACTAACGCCCAAAGCTTCGTAATGAGCTATGCCTGAAAACTAGATTGTCTAGAGCTGAATCAGTTGAGGAGTAGCAATGCCGTTGGATTATTTGACTGAGATTTATAGCTCGTTTGAGCCGTTTCAGCCACCACCTAGAGAAGCCTACGTCGATTGCCAAGAAGTGCGCGGCGGCTGGGAAGTGGTGCGTGAGTTGGGACGAAAGATTGCTCGATCGAAGCAACCAACCTGTCAACTCTATTCTGGGCATCGGGGCGTGGGCAAATCTACAGAACTGCTGCGACTGCGGGAATATCTGGAAGCGGAAAAGTTTAAGGTCGTTTACTTTGCGGCAGACGATGAAGACATTGAGCCGCAGGATACTGAATATGCTGATATTTTGTTTGCCTGTGTGCGGCATCTAGTGCGCGATGTGCAGATTCCTGAAGACCACAATCCGCTTGTGAAGTGGATGAAGTCTCGCTGGCAGTGGCTCAAAGAGTTTGCTCTGACAGAGTATGAGTTTACAGATTTGAAGCTAGAGCAGCAGATCAGTCAGTTTGCTAAAATCAGCGCTAACCTGCGGGCTGTGCCTGACAAACGGAGAGAGTTTCGGCAAAAGCTCAATACCAATACTCAGTCGCTGGTGGATGCCTTGAATGAGTTTATTGGTGAAGCAAAATCGGTGCTTCCCAAGGACTGCAAAGGGGTTGTGCTGGTAGCAGACAACTTGGATCGCATTGTGGAGGTGAAGGAATCGGCAACCAAGCCAAGTAACTATGACGAGATCTATCTGAGTCGTAGTGAGATTTTGCGGGGGTTAGCTTGCCACGTGATCTACACGATTCCGATTTCGATGGTGTATTCCGATCGCAGCACTCAGCTAGAAGACAACTACGATAAGCCGGATGTGTTGCCGATGGTGATGGTGAAAAATCCTGATGGCACTGAGAACCAGAAGGGGTTAGAGAAGCTGCGAGAGTTAATTATGCGGCGCATGGTGTTGACCGACCCCAATTTAATGCAAACGCTGGAGGGCAGGGTTGAAGGGTTGGACACGCCGCCTGTGTTTGACAGTCCAGAGACGCTGAGGCTGTTGTGTCTGATGAGTGGTGGGCATGTGCGAAATTTGATGCAGATGATCCAAAAAGCGATCGACTGGACAGATCAGTTGCCGATTACGGCGAAGGCGGCGAAACGGGCGATCGATGAGACGCGAGAAACCTATAACCGGGCGATTCAAGAGCATCAGTGGGTGCTTTTGGCGCAGGCTTGTACGGTGCGGCAGCGTGAGAATGATGTCGAGCATATGCGGCTAATGTTGAATCGATGTTTGCTGGAATATCGCTATTATGATCAGCAGGATGAGCTACAAGTTTGGTGCAATGTGCATCCTTTGATTGAGGGAATTCCGAAGTTTCAGGATGCGTTGAAAAAAGTGCAGGCCGCACATGAATCTAGCTGAACTGAGTCAAAAGTCACCTTCTGAGGAAGAGGTTTATCAGGCGTTGCGGCGATCGCTCCAGCGGCGGAAGGGGTTTGGTCTCGTGTTTGTGCAATGTTCACCTGCGACGGCGACTCGTCTGATTGCCAGAGTGAAGTCTGACATTTCTCAGAAGAAAATTGCGGTGTTGTCGCTAACGGAGGAAATCGACAATCTATACAACTTGGTGGAGGCTCGACCCGACAAAGATGAGTTGAATATTTTGATTATTCAAGGGCTAGAAAAGTCTTTGGAGCCTTACATTACACCGGGTTATGGCGGTGAAGGTGACTACTATACTCTCAGCAATCTGCCGCCCATTCTTGGACACTTAAACCAGCGTCGAGATGGTTTCCTAGATCGCTTTCCTCGTCTCTGTTTTGTGTTTGTTCTGCCGTTGTTTGCGATTAAATATTTGATTCAGCGATCGCCTGATTTCTTTGATTGGGGCGGTGGCATCTTTGAGATTCCTTCCAATTCGGAGCTAATAGAGCAAGAATCGTTGCGGATAGTACAGGAAGCCGATTACAACGAGTATCTCAACTGGACACAACCAGAAAGAGATCGCAAAATTGCAGAAATTCAATGCTGGATTGGTGAGCCTAATCAAACATCTGAACGCAAAGCTCAACTGTTCTTTAAACAAGGCAATCTTTTCTATGCTTCTGATGTGTATGAAGCAGCGATTTCCAGCTATGACCAAGCAATAGAATACGAACCGGGCTTACCTGAAGCCTGGTTTATGCGTGGCATTGCACTGGGTAATTTAGAACGCTACGAAGAGGCGATTGCTAGTTATGACCAAGCACTCAAACACAAACCAGACAGCGATACAGTCTGGTACAATCGCGGCATTGCATTTGGTAATTTAGAACGCTACGAAGAGGCGATCATCAGTTATGATCACGCTCTTAAAGTTAGTCCAGATGATGATAGTACTTGGCACAAACGAGGGCTCGCTTTTGCTAATCTAGGAAAATACCACGAAGAGATTGACAGCTATAATCAAGCTCTTGCAATAAACCCTAACAACAGTTCAGCACTGAATAGTCGTGGTTATGCTCTGTTTGAATTAGACCGTTGTCAAGAGGCAATTGCTGATTTTGATCAAGCAATTCGATTAAATCCTAATAGTGATACTTCATGGAGCAATCGGGGAGCTACTTGCTCACGGTTGAAGAGGTTTGATGAGGCATTTGCTTCTTTTGAGCAGGCACTCAGGCTTAATCCCAAGAATAATAATGTCTGGTACGACCAAGGTTGTGCCTTGTCTAAATTGAAGCGCTACGAAGAAGCAATTAACAGTTATGATCGTGCTCTAGATATTAAACCGAAAGACTACCAAGCCTGGTGCAATCGTGGTACTGCGCTGTTTTATTTACAACGCCATGAAGAAGCAATCGCCAGTTTCGACCAAGCTCTCAGGTACAAACCTGACGATCACGAAGCTCTGCATAACAAAGCTTGTTGTTATGCGTTGCAGGGTCAGGCTGAATTAGCGATCGTCACCCTCAAGCAAGCGATCGACCTTGACCCCAAATATCGTGAAATGGCAAAAACGGATGCTGATTTTGATAGGATTCGTGGCGACGATCGTTTTCAGGCGCTAATTCAAGAACAGGTGGAATAAGTATGGTCATTCGTTCATTGCGCGTCTATGCTGACACCTCTGTGTTTGGCGGCGTGTTCGACGAAGAATTTGATACAGCTAGTCAAACATTCTTCCAGCAAGTTCAAGCAGGACAATTTCAGCTAATCACTCCACCGATCGTACAAGCAGAAATCGAATCTGCTCCAGAAAAAGTTCGGTTGTTCTTCGATCAAATGTTGGCGATCGCAGAACTCATAGACGTTTCCGAACAAGCCCTTCAACTTCGCAAAGCCTATCTCGATGCGGGCATCGTCACTCCCAAATCTGCTACTGATGCCTTGCACGTCGCCCTAGCAACAGTAGCAGGTTGTGCCCTAATCGTGAGTTGGAATTTCAAACACATTGTACGTTTTGACAAAGTTCCTCTGTATCGTGCCGTCAACACGTTAAACGGTTACGCTGAGATTGGGATCTATTCTCCACTAGAGGTCATCAGCAATGAAGAAGAATAAAGACTTTGACTGTGTTGAAATGAAGCGATCGGGAGCCGAAAAAGTCTATGAACATACGCGAAATATGACGCTCTTAGAAGAACTTTCATATTGGCAACAACAAACAGAAAAACTACGGCAGCGACAAGCGATCGCGACTTACAATCAAGCCCGTAATTATGGGTTACAGAGACAAGTTGAATTAGCGATCGCCACTCTCAAGCAAGCGATCGACCTCTATCCTGAATGTCGTGAGATGGCAAAAACTGATGCTGATTTCGATCGGGTTCGCAGCGACGATCGTTTTCAAGCTCTGCTGAAAGGATGAATAGTGAACATTACCATTCATCCTCACGCTCAAGCGAGATTGGTGGAACGAGGAGCCACCGTTGAAGAAGTTATTGCAACCGTGGAAGGTGGAAAAGTAGCTCAAGCCGACTTCGATCGCACTCGATTTCGTCGCCGCTTTCCCTTCAACGCAGAATGGAGAGAAAAGATTTATGCAACCAAGCAAATTGACGCGATCGCGGTTGAAACAGAACCAAAAGCGTGGCTTGTCATTGCCGTTATTGTCAAGTTCTTCTGACGGCACAAACTGATCAAGTTAGACTAAAAGCACTAAATCCCAGCAACGGGATTGAAATAGATGAATTCTGGTAATGGGACTAGCCTTATGAAACTCACTTACGACCCTCGATACAACATCGCTTACATCACTCTCAGAGACAAAACAGAGCAAGTTGAAACGATTGAAGTCAGCAGCGAGATGAACATCGATCTAGCCCCAGATGGCACCATTTATGGAATTGAGTTACTCAACGCCAACCAACAACTTGGAAACGCCGATCAGTCAAACCTGATTGTCGTAAACGAAGCATTGGGGGAATCATCAGAAATCAAATTGTCTCTCAATCAGGTGTAACCAGCGATCGTCAACCTCAAGCAAGCGTTGCCTTCGGCTGTTGCGAAGCTAACCGACCTCGACCCCAAATATCGTGAGATGGCAAAAACCGATGCTGATTTTGAGCGACGATCGATTTCAGGCATCACTCATCGAACAGGTAGAATAAGACAGAGAAGCGCGATCGCCCTCAAAGCACTCGGTACAAACAGTCATATGAACTATCAAAACATCATCACGATCGAACCTGGCAAACGTAGCGGCAAACCTTGCATCCGAGGAATGCGAATCACCGTTTACGATGTGTTGTCTTACCTCGCTTCAGGCATGACCTACCAGGAAATCTTAGAAGACTTTCCGTACTTGACGCAAGAAGATATCTTAGCCTGTTTGAGCTACGCCGCTGATCGAGAAAGACAAACCCTCGTCGCCCAAGCATGAAACTTTTGTATGACCAGAATTTATCGCCTTGTCTCGTTGATCGCCTTGCAGACTTATATCCAAATTCAAAACACGTCTACGAAATTGGGCTTGACCAATCAAACGAGGGACTCTGTGGACTTACGCCCAACACCATGACTTTATCATTGTATGGATTCGTCGAGGAAATTGTTCGACTCGCGACATCGAAACCATGTTGCGATCGCACTTTGACACAATTCAATCCTTGAATGAAAACCCAAACGCTGGAATACTGACCTTATTCTGAGTAAAAATGCTGCTTATTGAACTAGAGATGGCTTCATAGTTCTCCGAAGGGGTAATCGCCAATTTTAGACGAGCTTTGCCTCTGACTGTTGCGAAGCTAACCGACCTCGACTCCAACTATCGTGAGATGGCAGAAACTGACGCTGATTTTGATAAAGTTCGCAGTGACGGTTGCTCCTTCTCCCTATTCTTGAAAGCGATCGTAATCATTGCTTAGAGGGGTAATTGCTCCTCAAAAATTTAGCATTCCAAAAACCTAAAAACTCTTGTACAATACACCGCAGTGATGAAGTTGTGCCCCGAAGCCTGATCTAGGCAATCAGACTCCGAGGACTTCCATCCCTAGTTAGCGTAATTAACTCAGGAGGCGTTCATGATTGTACACCGTCAGCTTTGCTATGGGATCTTGAAAGGCTGGAATCAAGATCCTGCATACACTTTTTATCCCAACGGAACGTCTGATCAATCAGCATTCTTGTCCTCTTTGAACTAACCGAGAGGACAAAACAATATGGGAGTTAGGACGATCGTTCCTGGCTCGATTTCGTTCACCGTTGAGTTGCGTTGCTCAACGGAAAAACGGTATCGAGTCAGTGTCACTTTAGATTTGCAAGAGCGTTACATCTTCCTCTCGTCTGGCATTCTCGTGAATGTGAGCGATCGCATTGAAGAGTTTGTCTCACAACTGAGTGAGATTGCATCAAACCAACTGGCATTGTTCAAATGGGATGGCACGAGTGACTTGATGACTGAATATCAAATTGTTCGGGTGTTGCCCGGATATCAAGTTGAACGTTCTTTAGTGAAGTTCAACATTGTTATCGGCGAGGGTTCACCCGTTCAAGTGGAGGAGTTGCACAACAAAGTCACCATTCAATTATAGGAAGTTGGGCGTGAGGAAGTCGTCGCTAGATTGGGGCGGCTCCCTCATAAAACCTCCTGCATGAATAAAATTCTCGATACAAACTCTCTCAGGTTTCGCTCCGTTCAGGTCAGCTTGTGCCCCCTAAATCCCCCATTCTGGGGGACTTTGAAACCGTAAGTCTTCTCAAAGTCCCCCAAACTTGGGGGATTTAGGGGGCGTTCCCGGATTCGTGCAGGAGGTCTATTGCAGTTTAGCGATCGCGCCTCGCTCGACTAAAATCTGTTGCGTTAACAAATCTTGAACCGTCGCAATCAGCACTCGTTGATCGGTGACTTCAAACTGCACTGAGATGCGATCGCTACCCACTTGCCCCGGTGGATCGAGGTGAGCCACACATACTTGTTCGTGCTGACTTTCGAGCGATCGGTAAGTCTCTTGTTGACGCATCGGTAGACTCGTCATTTTGCCCTGTTCGTCGTATTTAACTTCTGATTGAGTGATCACCGCGACCTCTCCAATGTCGAGACGAAGGTCAGTTTGTCCCTCGATCGCGGCTTGCAAAATCAGTGGTTCAGACCGCTGACAGGGATAGTGATCGCCCTGCTCAAATAGCGGAAAGTAGGAATAAGTTCGAGTATAAGGCTCCCACAGACGAATCGCGTAGCTGTGACGCAGATAATCCGCGATCGTTATAGAACTGATCGCCAATGCACCATGACAGACTGCTTCAAAGGGTTTATCAAGCTTGACTCGCTGCCGACCAAAATAAGACTCAATCAGGTGTTGCACTGCCGGGATCAAACAACTGCCACCGACGAGCAACACTTGCTCAATCTCAGATTTATGAATGCCTTTTGAACGTGCGATCGTCAGCACTTCATCAAGTGATTGTCGCACCTGTTCTAATAGCTGTCGCGTTTCTAGAATGTCTTCTAACTGTGTGCGCGTCAGACGCAGATCGTAAGACCTAAACGTCTCTTCATCGAGCCAGCTTTCTTTGACTTCTTCAGTGGTTGATAAACGAACTTTTAGACGTTCGGCAATTTCTAGCAGGGTTTGCCACCCGATCGTCCCGATCGCGTCGCGAGATGAGCCAATTTGATGCAAATAATCTTCAACAATCCACTGGTCGATATCTTCACCCCCGATATAAGCATCTGTTTTTGCCAACACATCTGCCCGTTGCACGTCAGAATCTTTAGAGACTCCAGTGGTTCGCACTAGGCTTAGATCTAAGGTGCCACCGCCAAAGTCAACAACTAATACGACACCAGGATGCTGCACTGCATAGCCTAAAGCTGCTGCCGTAGACTCATCGACCAGCCGCACATCAGCAGCGCCGAGCCGAGATGCCACCTCACGAAACCAGCCCAGATAACGTTCAAACGCGCCTACTGGAACAGTAAAAACAACGTGAGATGGATCAATTTGCTGTTGCTGAAGTTGTTGCCAGATCGCTTGCAGAAATTGTTCAGATATCCATTCAACCGAGTAACGTTGTCCATCAATGTGACGATCGGGGGGCTGAAAATCGGCAGCAAGATTGCGTTTAAACGCTTTAAACAGGCGATCGGGTTGAGACACGCCTAAACGCTGCGATCGCACCTGTTCCCCCAGGATCAATTGCCCCACATTATTCACAAATACCAGCGTCGGAATCACCGGAACCTCGTCGCCTGCTCCTTTTAACAGTCGTGAGATCGCTGAAAAGCGAATCGTTTTAGGCGTTTGGGTATCGGGTTCGAGAGAACTAACAACGGTGGTGGTAGTGCCGAAGTCGATCGCGACAGTGGTCATAGAAAAAGTTTAAAGTTTATTGCCAGAATCCACACTAATCAACGCTCCAGGCGGAAGAGTGCGGCTTACTTTTGCAGGACAGAGAATCCGTTCTCCCTGGCGATAACCGACAAAGCGAATATAAACGCCTTCGCCGATCGCGATACCATCTACATCGGGCTGATGGAGTTGCGGATGGTAAGAAACCTGCTGCCAGGGAGAACCGATCGCTTCCATGCCCCACGTTTGCAGTAGATTTTCTAAAGGTGTAAAGAGGGCAACTAAATTTTGGGCAGGCATATCAGGGTTGGTCTGCGCCATTTTACAAGCGCTTGGATAGTTGATTAATAGCATTTGCAGTTGTTCAAAGTTCGCATTACTAAAATCTAGCGCCAGTTGTTCTTTTTGTAATCGTAATTCTTCGCGGAGTCGTTGACATTGCTGTTGCAGTTCAGTGACCGTGAGTTCGTTATTGTTGGACAGTTCGCTACGATCGGGCGTTTTGCCAATCCAGCTTAAGACGAGAGCAATACACCCAACTGTAAGAACAATCCCAAATCCAATCAGATTAGAATCATCCGTCATCAGACTTCACCTGACGAATTTGAGTATCTTCTACCATTAGGAATTCGTCGCCTTCGTAATAGTCTGGCAATAATTTCTGCGATTCAACGGTGCCGATCGCTCGTTCGATTTCTAACGTCATTTCTGTGCAATTTGTGTCACCGTTCAACACCCTTTCAGTGATTTTGCCATCTTTGCCGATGCGATACTCAATTGTTTGATAGTCCGCCATAAAATTATCCAAGCTGCACTCAGTGTTAACTCTCTCATCTTACTCAAAAGGCAACAATTGTCTAAATTGGGCGATCGCATCTTGCGTTTGTTGAATCAAAACCGGGTTTTCAGGTTGAGCCGTAGACATGAAAAAAACCACCACCGCTAAAACCTTAGAATCGACGAGAATCGGCACGCCAAACCCTGCTTTAACGCTAAAAGCTTGGGCAATTTGATGCCGCAAAAAATAGGTTTCTGAGTGAGCGGAAGCGTCAGTAATCCACTCTGTTTTTTGAGATGCCCACACCCGTCCAGGTAAGCCCTCGTTTCGATGCAGCACAAACGCCTGACTGCAAAGCTGAAACTGTGACCACGCGATCGCCCGATAAATTTCTATTTGATTGCTGGAACACCAGGCGAGGCTCAACTCTAACGTGTTGAATGCTTGATCAGGAATCCAGGATTCACCATACTCCCAGTCGGTGGTCGCACACACAAAATTCAGCAAAGCGGTCAACATCGTATAGATCGATGCTGAAGTAGAAGACGGTTCTGCGGTCTGTTCAAACTGATTCATAAGTGTGGGTGGGTGAGTTGGGTCAGAAGTTAGAGTAGCCCGGAATCCAGCTTGTTCCGGCGAGAGGAATCCGCGCCATTGCCGCCGCTTCAACAGTGAGAGCCACCAGATCTTCGCGTTCCAGATGGTGGACATTTTGCTTTCCACAGGCACGGGCGATCGTGGTTAATTCCATGTTTAGAGTCTGTAAATAATTTTTAACGCGACGTGCTCCGACTTGTGGTTCCAGGCGTTTTTCTAGCGTTGCATCTTGTGTAGTCACTCCAACTGGACATTGACCCGTGTGGCAATGATGACAGTATCCTGGGGCTGTTCCCAATGCGTTGTAGTCTGCGATCGCTGAATGATGAGTCTCGTTTTGAATATAGGTTTCACTATTGCAGCCCAAAGCCATTAGAATCGCTTGCCCGATCGACACCGCATCAGCTCCCATTGCTAGAGCTTTGGCCACATCTGCCCCGGTGCGAATGCCGCCCGACACAATTAGCTGCACGTGGTCTTTCATATTCAAATCTTCGAGTGCCTCCACTGCTTGCCGAAGGGCTGCCAGAGTCGGAATGCCAACGTGTTCGATAAAGACGCTCTGAGTCGCGGCGGTGCCACCCTGCATGCCATCCAAGACAATCACATCTGCCCCCGCGTGAACCGCCAGCTTGACATCGTTAAACGTTCGCGATGCGCCGATTTTGACATAGATGGGTTTTTCCCAATCGGTGAGTTCTCGCAGTTCTTGTATTTTAATGGTGAGATCGTCGGGCCCTGTCCAATCAGGATGACGACACGCCGAGCGTTGATCAATTCCTTCGGGTAGCGTTCGCATTTCTGCCACTCTAGGATTTACTTTTTGTCCTAATAGCATTCCACCTCCGCCTGGTTTTGCGCCTTGACCGATGACAATCTCGATCGCGTCTGCTTTTCTCACATCATCAGGATTGAATCCGTAGCGAGACGGTAAGCATTGATAAATTAGGGTTTTAGACGAGAGCCGTTCTTCTGATGTCATACCCCCATCGCCTGTCGTAGTCGAGGTTCCCGCTTCGGTGGCGGCGAGTCCGAGGGCTTGTTTGACGTTGGCAGAAAGTGACCCAAAACTCATCCCTGCGATCGTGATTGGCATCTCTAGCTCGATCGGTTTTTTGGCAAAGCGAGTGCCGAGAATCGTCTTCGTGGTGCATTTTTCGCGATAGCCTTCGAGAGGATAGCGACTCAGCGACGAACCGAGAAAGACTAAATCATCAAAATGAGGTAATCGACGTTTAGCGCCCAATCCGCGAATTTCATAAAGCCCATGAGCGGCAGCATTTTGAATGTAGTTGAGAATGCGACGATCGTAGCCTGCCGATTCTTCAAGCGAGAAAGATTGGCCTGATTCAGACTGATTCATGGGGTTAATACTCCTGATTGGCATCCGCGTTCCAGTGATAAAGCTGCTTGGCGGAGGCGATGCGCTTAAACTCTTTGGGGTCGTGACAAAATTCGGCTTTTGCTAATAGCTCACCGACGGTTTGATAATCGGTTTCTGACATCGGCTCAAACTGGGCATCTGCCCCCAGAGATTTTACAGTGCCGCGAATATAGATCACTGCTTCATAGAGAGAATCTCCGATCGCGTCAGCAGCATCTCCACAAATTATGATTCGCCCCGCTTGTGCCATAAACGCCGAGAAGCTACCTACACTCCCACCTACTACAATATCGCCACCTTTAAGTGAAATGCCGCAGCGCAAACTCGCATTGCCATCAATGATCAGCAATCCCCCTTGAGCAGAAGCCCCTGCCGAGACAGACGCAAAGCCTTTGACATGAACCCGTCCAGACATCATATTTTCTGCAACCCCAGTCCCTGCGTTGCCGTCGATCGTCACGTTCGCTAACTGATTCATTCCCGCAGCATAATAGCCGACGTGACCCGCAATCTCAACGCTGATAGGTGAATCAAGTCCGATAGCGATATTATGGGCACCGTTGGGATTCAAAATTTTAATCGGCTTCCCATTGGCGTTGTGATGGAGAAACTGATTCACCTCGCGTAGCGGAGTTTGCGATAAGTCGAAGATTACACTGTCCATACATACAGTTCCTCTGGTGCGGGTTCGTAGAGATGGGCGTGGTTGACATCAGGTAAATGAGCGAGCGATCGGAACTCTGACGCGATCGCCACATAATCATCGGTTTCTGCCACGATCGCAGGTTTACAGGCAAAAGCATCGCGCACCAAGGCGAGTTTGTCTGTCGTTCCCATTAAGAACGTGTAGAAGCCGTCTAACGCTTCAAATCCCTTTTGGATTGAGGCTTCCAAGTTGTCGCCTTCACGCATTCGCCATTCTAAAAAGCGACAGGCGGCTTCGGTGTCGTTATCGGTTTCAAACTTGATACCACGTGGCTCAAGTTTTCGACGAATCTCATAGGGGTTGGAGAGAGAGCCGTTGTGGACGAGACAGAAATCTTCGCCAGCCGTAAAAGGGTGAGCGTGAGCGGCTGTCACCGCCGACTCGGTTGCCATACGCGTATGACCAACGAGGTGAGAGCCTTTGAGCGATTTGAAGTGATAGCGATCGCTGACTTCTTGGGGCGTTCCAGTGTCTTTATAGAGGTTAATTGATCTTCCTGTAGACAAAATATACAACTGTGAATAGTGTTGTTTGATCCATTGTTTTGCTGATTCTGGATCGGCATCACTAATCAAGATTGCGTGATTGCCTTGACTATCAATTTCAGTATCTCCTTCAAAGTGTGATTGAAATTTATAGAGCAATTCTGACCAATTAAATTCTTTGTCACCGGAGTAGAGACTATGTTTGCGATGACTTGGATCTAGCATTTCTGTAAAGATAGCAAGTCCGGCTGAATCGGGCCCGCGATCGCTCATCCCAATCAACATCGGCACTATCATTTCACCGAGTGATTTTCGTAGTTCAGGTTTTTTAACCAGTAGTCCAACAATTCCACACATAATCTTTTAGAAGAATTCTAGATAACGTTGAACTTCCCATTCAGAAACGTGTCGCATATATTCGACCCATTCCATTTGCTTTAGATTAATAAATTCATCGGCTAAAACACCTAACGCATTTTTAATCACGTCATCAGAGACAAGCGCGTCGATCGCTTCTTTTAAACTCTGCGGTAGTGTATGAATTCCTTTTTCTGTAAGTTCTACATTTGAGAAATCATAGAGATTCACATTCCACGGTTCACCCGGATCGAGTTGTTTTTCGATGCCGTCTAACCCTGCGGCGATCGCGGCGGCTGTTGCCAGATAAGGATTGCAAGACCCATCGGCAAGACGCAACTCTAACCGTCCGCCCGGAACGCGCACCATGCTAGAACGATTGTTATCTCCGTAAGTAATATAGGCAGGTGCCCAGGTTGCCCCACTCAGCGATCGACCCACCACTAACCGCTTATAAGAGTTCACTGTCGGCGCACAAATGGCAGTCAATGCGGGAGCGTGGGCGAGCAATCCTGCCATGAAATGATAAGCCAGTTTTGACAGCCCTAATTTCCGATCGTCGGTGTCATCTGCAAAGAGATTTGTGTCACCCTCCCACATTGACATATGCATGTGCATTCCGCTGCCCGTTCGGTTCGCAAACGGTTTGGGCATAAAGGAGCAAATTAACCCCAGTTCTTTGGCGATTTCTGACGCTGCCATTTTGAAAAAGATAAAGCGATCGGCAGTCGTTAAGCAATCCGTGTAAGTGTAATTGATTTCAAATTGACCGTTTGCGTCTTCGTGATCGATCTGATAGACATCAAAATCAGCCGCTTGCAGACTCGTTACCAGCTTCTCAATAAAGGTCAAACTCCGAGATAGCCCTTTATAGTCATAGCAAGGTTTATCAAGGGTATCGGTCGAGTCGCACGGCTGAATTTTACCCTGTTCATCTTTGCGGAGTAGCACAAATTCTGGCTCGACCCCGGTGTTGAGTGCCCAACCTTTTTGGGTCAAGCGATCGATCTGCTGTTGCAAAATAAATCGGGCATCGTAAGCGTAAGGCTTGCTGTGAACATGACCGACGCAGACAATGCGGGCAAATCCGGGCATCCAGGGCACGATCGACAGCGTTGACAGGTCGCCCACTGCCATAAAGTCGGGACTGTTAGGCTGCATTCCCAAGCCCCAGACGGCAAACCCCGCAAAGCCTGCACCTGGGCACAAAATATCCTCAAAGTGTGAGACAGGAACGGCTTTTGTTTTGGCGGTTCCGTGCATATCGACAAACTGCGCCAGAACAAACTTGATCTGATGCGCGGCTAAAAATTGAGTCGCTTCTGCTGGTGTCATGGTTTCCTCTCCTAAAAATTAGTCTGAACTTAAATCAAGCGATCGACACCGACAACTCCCCCGCCTAGCTCTTGCGCGATCGTCAACAAAGTTTCCCATAAATAAGCTCCAAACGTGCCATCGCACCAGATTCGATAACGGTCAGGCAAAATTGGAATAATCGTAACGCTAACGCCTACCATCAACGTCAAAATTACAGGATGTTCAGCCAGAGACAACGCTTGAAAGTTAACGCTACAAGTTTGTCGCAACAGATCTTGAATCGCTTTACCACACAGCACGATCGCGGCATCTTGTCTCAACACCGGATAAACTTTCGCGGGAACAGACTGACACGCCTCAGCCAAACGCAGCGCAAAACTGCTGTGTAAGCTATCTTCGATCAAGAACTCAGTCAAACCAAGACGGGCGATGATTCCGCCATCGGGGAGAGGCTTCCAGGTATTGGCACGATCGGGCACCTCAAGCTTCTGACTCTCAAGCCAAGCGACAGCCCCGGCTCCTTTGACCCCAAAGCGGGTGAGAAATGACAGATCAGCGATGCCCAAATTCGCCACAATTCTGTCATCTCCAGGAATGGAAACGAGGGATGGCATTCCATTAATGTCGCGCCAGGTGCCATTCAGAGATTGAAGTCGATCGTGATTAGGGCTAATGCGACGAATCATACCGTCACCTCCTGAAGTTGGGTAACGTCTTCTTGCTGGCGTGAGGTTTCAGGGTCATAGAACGGAGTGGGGGTGATGGTTGCTGATACGATCGTGCCGTCTGATAGGCGGATTGAGATGAGATCGGCGATCGCAGCCAGTTCTGGTTTCACGTAGGCGAGTCCGATATGACGATTGAGAATGGGACTAAATGCAACGCTCGTAACGCGACCTGCAATCTCATTGCCATGAATGATTAAATGACATTCCTGCGGCGGTGTTCCTTGAAAATTAGGATCAAGCATGAATCCGATCAGGATTTGTTTAATGGGTCGTTTTGCCAAAATTTGTAAACTGCGCTGCCCGATAAAAAAGGATTTATCCATCTTCACCGCCCACTCTAGCCCCGCTTCGATTGGAGTCGTTAACCCGTCGGTATCCTGACCGATAATTAGATGCCCTTTTTCGAGTCGCAAAAGGCGCTGCGCCTCAACGCCAAACGGACAAATATCATACTCAAATCCTGCTTCTAACAACAGATCCCACAATGCTGGAGCAGAATCTGCTGCAACGTGAATTTCATAACCCCACTCACCCACAAATCCGACTCGCATCAACATCACAGGAATATTTTGAATGTGTGTTTCACGAACGGCGAGATAAGAAAATGCAACGCTAGAGAGATCTAAATCAGTGAGCTTAGACAACACATCACGGGAATATTGTCCCGCGAGATTGATTGCCGATCGTGCCCCGGTCAAATTCACGATTCCACAGTCTAACCGCCACAAAGTATTTAAACGAGATAACTCACGATAGATCGCGGTAGCGCCCGATGTCGTCGTTGTGAAATAGAAATGCTCTGCTCCGAGTCGGGCGATCATGCCATCGTCGATCGTCACTCCCGTTTCATCCAGCATCAGTGCATACCGCGTGGTGCCGATTTTCATCTTGCTATATCGCCCAGCATAAACGCGCTCTAAAAACTCAGCCGCATCTGCCCCGCGAATCTCAAACTTGCCCAACGTCCCGACATCGATGATTCCTACTTGATGCCTGACTGCCTGAGCTTCTAGACAGATACACTCCTCGCGACTTTTTCCTGACTGAGCATAATATTCAGGTCGCTGCCACATTCCCGCTAACATAAATTTAGCATTCAGTTTGACGTGACGACTATGTAGTGGAGTACGTTGCTCAGGCGTAAAGCCTCGCCCTGCTAAATGTGAGAGCGGAACTGGGTGAAAAAATGGTCGAGAGGTCGTTGTGCCGACTTCACCCGGAGTCTTCCCAGTGATTCGCGCTAATATTCTCAGCGCACTCATATTCGAGTGTTTGCCCTGACTTGCTCCCATTCCAACGGTTGTGTATCGCTTGAGTAGTTCAATGTTGTCAAATCCTTCTTGGGCAGCGTTGAGAAAATCTTTGTATTGCAAGTCTTCATCGAAGTCTACGAAATTCTTTCCGGCAGGATGTTCGACGATCGCCCACGGGTGTGAAGGTGATTCTAGTTCGGGCGAGATTGTCACCTCAATCTGTGAGTCAAATCCTAGATGAGCAGCGGCTTCTAGACCCGCCCGATGACCGTCAATCAACTTCTGTTCAAACTCAAAAACGCCATTCACCCGACCACACGCAAATACACCAGATGGTAAAACCTCCGGGACAAACTGCTGCAACCGTTTATTAAACCGCATTTTAGTGCCCGCCTGATAGAGCAGGTTTGCCGCAGGTGCCCAGCCTACGCTAACTACAATGCCATCACACGCGATCGTTTGCCTAAATCCTGTTTGCGGGTTGCCGTTTACGTCGATCGGGCAAATCACTGCCGCCGATACGCCATCGCGACCCGGATTGGCTCTCGCTTCATAGACGCAGTAGCCTAAAAAGATTGAGATTCCCTGCTGTTCTAGCGTTTGCGCCACATCACTTTTGAGAGAACTTTCACGCAGGTCAACCACTGCAACAACTGTTACCCCATTTGTAATCAAATCTATTACCGCTCGGTATCCATCAGCGTTGGCAACCAGAACTACAGCCCGATTCATCGGTTTGACTGCATAGCGATAGATTAATCGTTGCGCTGCACTTGATAGAATGACACCGGGCAAGTCATTGTTGCGAAACACAGCAGGTTGTTCATAGGCTCCAGTTGCGGCAATGACTGTTTTTGCGCGCATTTTAGTGAAGCGATCGCGATCTAATAACGGAATCCAGCGATCGGCATAATATCCCGCCGCTTGTGTTTGTGTATAGAGACGGATTCTCGGATGATTCTCGACAGCGCTTAATAATTCGTTTGTTTTCTCTAATTGGAGTGGGTCATTTCCTAATTGGTAGTGACCCGATCCTCCCGCTCTAGCGCTCTCATCGACAATCACAACGTCTGCACCTAAATCTGCCGCCGAGAGTGCTGCCGAGAGTCCTGATATGCCTGCTCCAATCACTAAAAGATCACAAAAATCATAGCGTTTTGCAGTCCGAATGTGAGGAGTCGAGAAGTCTACCTGTCCAAGCCCTGTCATGTTGCGAATCAAGCGTTCCCAGAAAGGAAATAAACGCTTGCTGTTAAACGCTTTGTAGTAGAAACCAACTGGGAGAAACGGTGAGAAAAACTCGATCGCACTCGCACGATCGCCCATCACTCCCCCAAAAGTATTAATGGCTGAAAGCGTCATTCCATCTTCTAGCGGCGTGACATCGGCTCGGATATTTAGTTTCTGCCCAGACTGCATTAAAGTATTTACGTCATGGTTGGCGAGGCTCAAAATCCCACGCGGACGGTGATATTTAAAGCTGCGTCCCAAGATTTGCTGACCTGATGCCCAAAGCGCACTGGCGATCGTATCCCCTACATATCCCGTAAAGCGAGTTCCTTCAAACGTGAATTCGATCGGCTGACTGCGATCGATCCATTCTCCTGAGATGAGCGGTAGTCTGCGTTGATTCATACGACCTCACCCCACAGATAAGTGTGTATAATTTCATCCGTTAGCGTGTTTCGTTCAGCGATAAACCAGGAGTTGCTAGGTATGTGACACCACCATTCACATTTAATACCCGGAGCATTATTACGGTGAAACACATAGTCTGCCCAAACCTCATCCGTCACCATGTTTGGGTCAGGCATCGATCGCAGCTCTCCCCCATAAAAAAACTCTGAAATCGGTCGTGAACCGTTAATCGGACAAGTCATAAGTTTCATGGTTAGTGACCCACTGACGCTGCGCCTTTTTCACCCACCAATTCATATCGCTCAAATCGAGACAGCGAAAAATCTTGAATCAGATCATGATTGCGATCGTTTGCCACGGTATACGCCATTGTTTTGCCACACACAGGCGTTGCTTTAAACCCCCAAGTGCCCCAGCCTGCATCAAGATAGAATCCCTCGATCGCGGTCTTGCCCATAATCGGCGCAAAATCGGGGGTCATGTCTGCCATGCCTGCCCATTGACGCACCACTTTGACGTGAGACAAAAACGGAAATAGCTCTAGCATGTGGGCGGCGAGTCCTTCGGCAAAATCAAGGGTCGATCGCGTAGAGTGCAATTCATAAGGGTCAAGCGAGGCACCCATTACCAACTCTCCTCGCGCTGTTTGACTGACGTAAACGTGCAGGCTTCCAGAGACAATAATCGGGTCAAGCCAGGGCTTCATCGGTTCGCTGACCATCGCTTGTAGGGGGTGAATCTGGATCGGCGATCGTAACCCCACCATGTCTAAAATTCGCGGCGTAAATCCGGCAACCGCACATAAAACGCGAGGCGTTGAAATCGTGCCGTGCGAAGTCTCAATTCCGGTGACGCGATCGGACTCAATCTGAATCCCCAAAACTTCGGTTTGTTGGTGAATCTCGACTCCGCGCAAATCGGCTCCGCGACCGTAACCCCACGCGACCGCATCGTGACGGGCAATGCTGCCAGGTGCGTGATAAAGTGCCCCCAAGATTGGGGCGTGGCCTCCACAGGTCATATCTATCATCGGACAAGCTTTTTGCACTTCAGAGGGATCAACGAGTTCGCTATCGATGCCAAAATGTTTGTTGACTTCGGCTCTCCAGCGCATGGTTCTGAGTGATGAATCGGTGTGTGCCAGAGTGAAGTGTCCGCGATTTGAATAGAACAAGTTTAGATCGAAGTCTTGTGATAAGTCTTGCCACAGTCGCACCGATTCATCGTAGAATTTTACGCCTTCTGGGGTGAGATAGTTCGATCGGATAATCGTTGTGTTGCGTCCAGTGTTGCCTCCACCGATATAGCCTCTTTCTAGCACAGCGATATTTTTTATATCATAATCGCGTGCTAAATAATAAGCGGCTGCCAATCCATGCCCACCGCCGCCAATAATCACCGCATCGTAATTTGACTTTAAACGATCGGGCTGGCGAAACATTCGCGGTTCGGGATGTTCTTTCGACAGAGCGAATTTTAAGAGACGAAACGGCATGACAACTCCTGCAAGTTTTCATCGGAAAACTTTAGTAAACATCATGGATCGAAGTTTCATGAGTGTCAACAAAGTTTCTTGCTATGATTCACATTAACGTCAGTTCGATGAGTTCTTTCGCTGCGTTCTTCAGCGCTTCAGCCCCGTAAATCCCCCAATTCTGGGGGACTTCAAGCCCAAAATTTAGGTTCAAAGTCCCCCAATTTTGGGGGATTTAGGGGGCAGCCCGGATTGGCAACCGTAGCGAAAAGCTTCATCGAATTCACGTCACATTAAGCGAGACGATCGAGATAAATCACTATGACAGAAGCTCCCGCAAAAACTACAGAAGTCTCTTCTAGCAACTCTTTAGAGCGATATTTAGGCAACGCCATTCGAGATCTGCGGCAGAAACATGGGTTGACGATCGCTGAAGTCGCTGAACAGGTGAGCATCTCTCGCGGGATGTTGTCAAAAATCGAAAACGCCCAAACTGCGACTAGTTTAGAGACGATCGGGAAGTTAGCGAGTGCATTAGGCGTGTCTCTCTCGACGCTATTTCGCAACTACAATATGCCAGCAGGCGGCGCACAGTTGGTTAAACAAGGCGACGGTATGGAGGTGGTGAGACGCGGGACGAAATGCGGACATACCTATCATTTGCTGGCATACGATCAGGGCCCGACGAAGTTGTTTGAGCCGTTTTTGATCACAATGGATGATGCGTCTGAGGTCTTCCCCACATTTGAGCATCCCGGCATCGAATTTATCTATCTGCTGCAAGGCAAGCTGGAATATCGCCACGGAATCCACACTTATTTGTTAGAGCCAGGAGATTCTTTGAGCTTTCGGGGTGAAGTTCCTCACGGCCCTGAAAAGCTGATTGAGTTACCGATTCGATTTCTGGCGATTATTCACTATGCGGTGCCAACTGGCGATCGTTAGAATGTGGCGTTGCTGAATAGAGAATAACCTGGGTAGGGGCAATCCCCCCGTGGTTGCCCTCCATATGTCAGGGGTAGGCACGGGGGCACTACCTCTACAATCAACCGAAAATTTACAGCAGAAAGTATTTTGGGTGGGACGATCGATGACGACTCTATTGATGAAGAGTGAGAATCGCTAAAATTCAGGTGGATTGTAATTGTAAAAGCAGAGTTTCCGTCTCAGTCACGCTTGCGTGTGCCGAAGGCATCGCTGCGTTTCAGTCGGCTTGTGCCCCCTAAATCCCCCAATTTTGGGGGACTTTGACCCTGAGAAATGGTTTGAACGCTGACCCTCTTTCTGGCTCAAAGTCCCCCAGAATGGGGGATTTAGGGGGCAAACAATTTCGGCAATGACGGATTGATCAACGCGTGTATGCACGATCGCTCCTGCGGGAGAGGGCTAGGGTGAGGGCGAGTTCTTCTACACTTCACACCCCAAACTTTAGTCTCTCACCGTCACCATGCGGTCTTCAATGTCTGCCCAAGTTGTAGGCGACACTCGCACGGCGGCTTGTCTGCACCGCACCATCAGCCAACTTGCATAGAAATAGTTATCTAAAGCTTCAGTTTCTGCTTCAGATAAATCGACTAATTCTAAATTTAGATTGAGGGCGTTGCACCAGGTTTGCAGAACTTTGTTGTGAAAGGCTCGGCAGAATTCGATAGGTTGATTGTTTCTGGAAATCTTAGTTTTCAGAGCTTCTAGTCGAGCAATCAACACAACAAAGTTTACAGATTTAAAGATTTTTGTTTTTTCAAAGGTGTAAGCGAGGGAGAGGGCGCGGGAGAGGGACTGGACGAGAACATGGTTGAGGTCGGGGTTGAGGTCAAGGTTGACAGCGAGGGCGATGGGAAAGTCGAGGATGTGGGCAAGGGCATGGGCGTAAGCGTTAGCGAGGGCGCGATCGGGATCGAGGTCGAGGTGGAGAAAGATCGCTGCCGCCCGTTTAGCCGCAGGTTTATAGTTTCCTGCTGATCCTGCTGTTGCTTGGTCAGCCCACATGACCAAAGCTTTTAATTTTGGGGTGTTGAGGTAGGTCTGAGCTTTTTTCTCCATCAGCAACAGCAGTTCATCGGCTCCGCCGCGCATCAGCCCCGCCACCAAAATAAAAACTTCCTTCCAACGGCGATCGGTCAGGTGTTCTGTCACCAGTTTCTCAATCTGTCGCTGGTCATCAATGTGTTGCGCGGTCAAATATTCTTGCAGCGTCAAATGCGAAAACGAATAAATCCCGTCTGCCCGTTCTACCAAGATGCCGTGCTGCACTTCAATGCTACGCAACACTTTTAATCCATCTACGCCCTTCTCATCCGGCAAGATTTCTTTTAACAGTTGCTCAATTTGGTCGGCAATTTCGCGACGGGTCGAGAACAATCGATTTTGCTGAAAGCTATCATGGGCGATTTCTGCCAGCATCATCTCTTTGCGTTTGGTGTCTAGCCCTTTATAGAGGTCGTCTTGCGGAATGCCCTTCTCGGCTGCCCATTCTTCGAGCAACACTCGCAGCGCCCGCTCATACAGCGTCGATCGATTCGTGGGAAACTTGCGCGATCGCTCATACAACAAACAAACCAACGTCAGCAGCAACGGCGTTTGCGTCAGTTCTTTAGCCGCCGTGTGGTCTTTACTATTTAACTTTTTCCAGCAATCCTCAGCGATGTCAGGTTCTCGACGAAACCAGTTATCAATAAACTGTTTGATCTGAGCATCATCAAAATCTGCCATCGCCACATCGGTAAACAGCCGAAAGTTATGACGGTAAGCCGCAACTCGACACGATGCAATGTAGCGGTTTTGCTTGTGAGCATCGACAAAGTTTTGAATCTGGCTGATCGCTTCATTCATGCGATCGGTCGCCACTTCATCTAAGCCATCGAGCAAGACTAAAAGCTTGCCTTGCTGCAAAAGTCTCTGCGTCGATTCTTCGGGCGACGGGAAGCCACAGATCCGAAACTCTTCGGCGATGGTTTTCTCAATGTTGATCTCCCCTTTATTAAACACTTTCAGGTCAACAAACACCGGGATATAACCCGGCTGATAAGCTCCTTTGTTTCCTTTCAGCGCTTCTAAACCCATGCGCCGCAAAAAGGTCGATTTCCCGGCTCCGGGCCCGCCCAACACCATCAAATATTGCTTTGCATTCGCGACCTTTAGCCCTTCTTGCTTGGGGCAATCTTTTCCCTGAAAGCTGCGACCTTCTGAGAGTCGATAGGTTTCTTCGAGCGCCTCCACCGATTCAAATCGTTGCAAGGCTCGATCGTCTAAAAACTGCACGGCAGCATACACACTCTCCAGCGTCACAGGTTCCCGCATCCCCAACACTTTGAGAATGCCGTGACGCTTCTCATAATTCTCGACATATTTCTGAGAGGCTTGAAAGACTAGATTTTGGGTTGCTTTGTCTACTGTTCTGCCAAGCATCCCCGCGACTTTACCGCCCCCTTCCCACACTGTTTTGAGAACAATTTTGCCGATTTCTAGAGCAATTCCGGTAGAAATGGGGTCGAGAGTCATCGCAATATCCAAAAGCACTTAGAGAAGCACCACTAGCCTACTCTAGAGAAAAGGCAAGCGACCAAATTAACCCGCTTTTCGAGTTCAAAGCTCGATCGTTTGAGTTCCAAGCTCCAAGTTCCGAGGTTAACGCTCGATCGTTCCTATTTTCATCTGCAAGTTCCGAGATTAACGCTCGATCGTGGATCAAATAACCTGTCAATCTTGTCATCAAATCTCTTGATTCGTCATGGCTGAGATCTTCGCCCCCTAAATCCCCCAGAATGGGGGATTTAGGGGGCACAAGCCGACTCAAACGGAGCCATCCACGAATTGATATCCACTCTAGTTGAGTCCGAGAAGTTGCACCTTAATAAATCCACGTTCCTCGATCGTTCGAGTTCCAAACCCAACAATTCACGCCTACATCAGCAATGCTCACTCGAAGTCTGTCAAAAGGAAGAAGCCTAACGATTCGCACCCGTAGTAATCTATTCACCACAATATATGTTAGGGTGACTTTTTTGTTTCTTCAATTCGACTTAGTGATGTGAGAGACTCCTCTCACGATCGCTCCCTAGCTCAACTTTTCATTTACCAGGCTGGAGACTCATGAGTGGCGAAGAGATTAATCGAAATTCAATTAGTCGTTCTCCGATCGTAGACACAATTCCTCTACACGACTCCAGTCATCCAGAAAAACCGCGTCCTCCTCGCTGGCGGCGATTTCTAATTCCGGCACTGATTGCGATGGCACTGTTGGGCGGAGTCAGTTGGCTTGTGTTTAGTCGGATCATTTTGCCGATGATGATGGCGAGTCAGATGAAAACACCCCCGACTCCTGTCCCGCTTTCCAACCCCAAAACCGCCACGATCGCAGACAGTTCTGACTATGCGGCTAGTTTAGATTCGCGTCAGTCAATCACGCTGCAACCGCGCGTGTCTGGACAGGTGTCTGCCATTTATGTCAAAGCAGGCGATCGCGTCACCGCAGGTCAGCCGCTGCTGCAAATTGATGCCGCCGGGCCTCGTGCCCAAGTTGCCAGCCGCGTTGCCGCCGCCCAAAGTGCCAATGCCGATATTGCGTCGGCTCAGGCAGATGTGATCAACGCAAATGACACGCTGCGATCGCTCGAAGCACAACGTGCCGCCGCCGCCGCCAATGTTCAGTTAAACCAGCAAGAATATGCCCGCTATCAAGACCTAACCAACCAAGGAGCCTCTAGCAAACAAATCTTGGATCAGCGATTAAACGCATTGCGAACGGCACAAGCTGCCCTACGACAAGCCGAAGCGGATGTGCAAGCCCAACGATCGGTGATCAATCGCACTCGAACCATCGTCACGAAAAATGAACGGGCGCTAGAAGAATCACAGGCAAACATTTCTGAAGGGCAAGCCCAACTGCGAGACTACACTGTGACGGCTCCGTTTACGGGCACGATCGGCGATCTTCCGATCAAAGTGGGCGATGGCGTGAGTCCGACGACTCAGTTGATGAATGTCACCCAAAATCAGCGCTTAGAAATTCTGCTTCAGGTGCCCTTAGAACGATCGTCAGATCTGAAAATTGGTCTACCCGTCAAGCTGTTAGATGACCAAAATCGAGAAGTGCAGACAGGGCGAATTTCGTTTGTTGCGCCCAATGTCGATGCGACTTCTCAATCGGTGCAGGCGAAAGCTACCTTTGACAATCCGGGCAGTTTGCGCGCCTCGCAGTTTGTGCGCGCCAGAGTTATTTGGTCAAAAAGTCCGGGCGTGTTAGTGCCGACCTCAGCAATTTCTCGACTCGGCGGCAGAGATTTTCTGTTCGTTGCCGCTCCCTTTAAAGAATCAAAATGTGAGGCTCCTACCGTGCCAGGAGCTGCGATCGAGCCAGACCAATTGGTTGCCGCCCAAAAACCCATCAAGTTAGGCAAAATTGTCGGCAATGATCAAGAAGTCTTAGAAGGAATCAGCTCCAACGATCGCATCGTGACAGCAGGCATTCTGCAACTGCAAAACTGTGCCCCGATCGCAGCCGCACCACAGTAAAATCTGAATTCGTATTTGACCAGAATCTCGCGCCCTTCACCCCCTACGATTCTGTATGATTCTGTCGATCTCTAATTTCTTTATTCAACGTCCCGTGTTTGCGACCGTGTGTTCGATCGTGATCACGCTGTTGGGAATTGCCTGCATTCCGACCTTACCGATCGCTCAATATCCCGACATTGCGCCGCCTCAAGTCACCGTTACCTCAAACTATGTGGGCGCAAATGCTGAAGTGGTGGAATCAACCGTCACTAACATCCTAGAGCGGGAATTGAACGGCATTAATGGGGTGAAATACATCAAGTCCACGAGTGCCAGCACCGGAACTAGCAATATCAATTTAACGTTTGACCTGGGACGCGATCAAGATCTGGCAGCCGTCGATGTGCAAAACCGCGTTTCAACCGTGCAGTCACGCTTACCGGGTCCTGTGACCCAAACGGGTGTGCAGGTTGAGAAAGCTAACAACAACTTTTTGCTGGCGATCGGGCTATATTCCGATCGTGACGAAAAAGCCGGAAAAGATCTCTACGATGACATCTATCTCAGCAACTACGCCGACCTTTATATTGCCGATGCGGTGAAGCGCGTTAAAGGCGTGGGCGGTGTGCAGATTTTTGGCGAACGCAAATATGCGATGCGGCTTTGGCTCGACCCCGAACGATTGGCGAGTCGATCGCTCACGCCTCAAGAAGTTGTCACGGCACTTCAAGAGCAAAATATTCAGGTCGGAGCCGGACAAATCGGACAGCCTCCTGCTCAGTCTGGACAGCAATATCAATATGCGGTCACGGCTCAAGGGCGACTCAAAGACGCTGAAGAATTTAGCAATCTCGTGATCAAAACCGTCAATAATGGAACATTAGTCAGACTAAAAGATGTGGGTCGGGCTGAGTTGGGCGCAGAAAATTACGGTTCGGTTTTGCGATTCACTCCTGACGATCGCGTCACTCACCGGGGCGTTGGCATTGGCATTAACCAGCAGTTTGGCAGCAATGCCCTCGACGTTGCCAAAGCTATTAAAGAAGAGATTCGGCTGCTCTCTGGGAGCTTTCCGCCAGGGATGCGCTACGCGATCGCTTTCGACACCACCACGTTTATCGAAGCGGGAACCAGAGAAGTGATCACCTCGCTGATCTTGTCGATCGCGCTTGTAATCGGCGTGATCTTCTTGTTTTTGCAGAACTGGAGATCGGCGCTGATTGCCTCGATCGCAATTCCAGTTGCGCTAATCGGCACCTTTATTTTCGTCAAACTGCTCGGTTTCTCGATTAACACCCTGACACTGTTCGGATTAACCTTAGCAACGGGTTTGGTCGTCGATGACGCGATCGTGATTGTTGAAGATATTACTCGCCGTATTCAAGACGAAGGACTGCGACCGATTGAAGCCGCGATCGCCTCAATGAATACACTTTTTAGTGCGGTCGTTGCAACATCGGTTGTGTTGGTGACGGTGTTTGTTCCCGTAGCGTTTTTTCCGGGCACAACGGGGCAGCTTTATCGACAGTTTGCATTAACGATCGCATTCTCAATCACGATTTCGACTTTTAATGCAATTACGTTTACTCCGATGTTGTCTGCGCTGTTGCTGAGGCGAGGGCAGGCTCCTAATAACTGGTTCTTTAATCGCATTAACTGGGCGATCGACCACACACGGGAGAGCTACGGGCGCTCAGTCGGCAGTGTAATTCGGCGCAAAGGACTGATCGTATCGGTCTTCGCACTCGCGTTAGTGCTCACTTATTTTGTCTATAATTTTGTCCCCAAAGCGTTCATTCCCGATGAAGATCAGGGCGTGTTTATCACCGTTGTTCAGGCACCTGAAGGCGTGTCGCTCGACTACACCGAACGCGTGTTAGAAAAAGCTGAGGCAATTCTCAAACAGCAGCCAGAAATCTCAAATATCTTTGCAGTCGGCGGCTTTAGCTTTAGCGGAGCAACGCCAAACAACGGTCTCATTTTCTCCACCCTCAAGCCGTGGGAAGAAAGAACCGGAGCCAACCAATCCTTAAAAGCGATCATCGGCGGATTCTTCCCCCAACCCTCTGGCTTATTTCCCAAAATGGCATCGATTCAGGAGGCGGTTGTCTTGCCGTTTAATCTGCCTGCCATCCCTGGGATCGGCAGCTTTGGCGGATTTGAATTTCACCTGCAAGATCGCACAGGGTTTGGCTTTGCCGCTCTAGGTGAAACCCTCGGCAAATTTCTCGGTCGAGCCACTACTTATCCATCGGCTCAAAGTCCTGCACTCACCGGACTGCGACCTAACTTTAACGCCAACACCCCTCAAATCTCAGTTGAGGTCGATCGGGTGCGGGCAAACCAACTGCAAGTATCTCTGCAAGACATTTTCAGCACGTTGCAAATCTTCTTAGGATCGACTTACGTTAATGACTTTAACCAGTTCGATCGCGCTTATCGAGTTTATGTGCAAGCCGATAGCCAATTTCGGTCAAATCCTGATGACATTAAACGGCTCTATGTCCGCACTGCCGCCACAAACGGGGCACAAACTGGGCAAATGATTCCACTAAGTAATTTGGTGAAGATTACTCAAATCAACGGCCCTTCAATTATCAATCACTACAATCTGTTTCGATCGGTCGAAATTAACGGAGCCGCCGCTCCCGGCTCAAGCTCTGGTCAAGCCATCACCGCGATGCAAACGATCGCCCAAGAAACCCTACCCAAAGGCTTTGGCTACGAGTGGTCAGGACTCTCACTCGAAGAACTTCAGTCAGGCGGTGCCGCAATCTTCATCTTCGCCTTGGGAATCATCTTCGTCTTTCTGACCCTGGCAGCCCAATATGAAAGCTTTATTGATCCTCTGATCATCATGCTCACCGTGCCTCTGGCAATTTTGGGCGCACTGGCAGCCGTGCTTCTACGCGGCACCGCCAACGATGTCTACACTCAAATCGGATTTATTATGCTAATCGGCATGGCAAGTAAAAACGCGATTCTGATTGTGGAATTTGCCAACCAACAGCGAGAACATGGGGAAACGATCGCCCGATCGGTGACCGAAGCCTGTCGAGAACGGTTGCGCCCCATCTTAATGACCGCGATCGCAACTGTGGTCGGCGCAGTTCCCCTCGTGTTAGCCACAGGGCCCGGAGCGGCAGCACGACAATCACTAGGAACCGCGATCGTGGGGGGAATGTGTGTCGCCACCGTTCTCAGTTTATTTGTCGTCCCAGTTCTCTATGTTGTCATCAAGTCAGCAGAAGGTCGCTTTCGCAAATCGCCCCCGCCGTCTCCTACCGTTGTAACCGTTGATGGCTCATTAGATGGTCATGATGGCAGTCAGCGATCGAGAGAAACCGCAGTTGGGCGATCGTCCTCCGATAAAACCCCTTCTGGTCATTAATCACTTCACCCGATGCAGTAGAGGCGTTCTCAGTGGAACGTCTCTACTGCATTTATGAGAGCGTGAAGATATATCACTTCAAAAATTAAGAACGCTACGGTAGAAAAATCCTCTACTAGCAAAAGAAGATCGAGATCACCACCGATCGATCTCTCACTGATATACTGTTTGAGGCGATTTAAGATTCCTCCTTCAGCCTGTCCTTGATTGTGCTCACCGATTTCTGCTGGATAATTGAATTGATGCATAAGACTTACGACCTGCATGTTGTTGAGACCAGAACGCTGATGTCTCCAACAGCAATAAAAGAAGAAATTCCATTAACCGAGACTGCCGCCGCGCTCATTGCCACGACCCGCGATCGCATTCGCAAAATCTTAAACCGACAAGACGATCGTTTACTCGTAATCGTTGGGCCTTGCTCGGTTCATGACGTAGATGCTGCCTATGAATATGGGCAAAAGTTGATGCACCTGCGAAATGAATTGTCCGATCGCTTAGAGATTGTGATGCGCGTCTATTTTGAGAAACCCCGCACCACTACAGGTTGGAAAGGTCTAATCAACGATCCCCACCTGGATGAGAGCTATGACATCAACACGGGGCTGCGAACGGCTCGCAAACTGTTGATCGATCTCGCCCATTTAGGAATGCCCAGCGCCACCGAATTATTAGATCCGATCATTCCGCAATACATTGCCGATGTGATCACTTGGAGCGCGATCGGGGCCCGCACTACTGAGAGCCAAACCCACCGCGAAATGGCATCGGGTTTGTCGATGCCTGTAGGTTTTAAAAACAGCACGGATGGCAATCTGTTAACCGCTATTCACGCGATTCTCGCCGCCAACCATCCTCATCATTTCTTAGGAATCAACGCTCAAGGCTTGGCAAGCATTGTCGCCACGACGGGCAACCCTGACTGTCACATCATTTTGCGAGGCGGCAAAGGCGGAACTAACTACGGTGCGGCTGACCTTGAAGAGGCCGTTAGCCAACTGATCAAGCAGGGCATTTCGACTCCGGTGATGGTCGATTGCAGCCACGGCAACAGCAGCAAAGATCACAATCGCCAAACGATCGTGCTTCAGTCGATCGCAGAACAGATGGCAAGCGGCTCTCGTCACTGCTTCGGGGTGATGATTGAAAGTCATCTCGTTGCCGGAAATCAGTCGATTCCAGCCGATCTCAGTCAACTCACCTATGGGCAAAGCGTCACGGATGCCTGTGTTGATTTTGGCACTACGGTCACAATGCTGCAAGAACTTGCTCGATCGGTGAAACCTCAAGCGATCCCAGTTTAACCATTTTCAAAAAGCCCTTTAGCTGGGTTGCTGAAACTGTGTCATTAACCAAGCTCCGACTTGAGACTGGTCTGTTTCGCGGCTTTGCCGAAGGGCTGCTTCTAAGGTAGCGATTACCCCTTTGGGGAACTGCGAAGCAACCGCTAATCCGGGTAAGACTTGCGATTCATCAATGCGTTTGCTGCCGCGATCGATCATCTGAAACGCCAAAATTTCTGTTTTTTCGACATCTACGACCCAATATTCAGACACACCTAATTCTTCGTATAAGGTGCGTTTGTTGCCGCGATCGTCGAGCAGCGTCGTCTTAGAAACTTCGATCACGAGATTAGGAACAGGATACAAATCGAGATTCACAACATTTGTACCGGGTGGAACTGATTGGGCACGTTCTCCAACATAGTAAGACACATCAGGCTGAAATTCCTGCACACCTGCTTTACGAAATGAGCAGTTATCAAGTCCGCGCAGTGAAATTCCTTTGACAATCCCAAATAAACCGACTGCCAAAATGATGACAGTGTGATCATCTGCGTGATCGCGTCCAACTGAGGCCATCTCAATCCTCATGTGCCCTTGATAATAGTAGCCTTTTGCTTTTTCGTAGGTGGGATCAGCGATCGTCTGAAGATAGTCCTCCCACGACGCAGGAACCCAGGCATCAGCTACTAATTTCGCTTTGAGTTCTACCATTGCTTCATTCGCTTGTGTGAGGAGAAAATTTTGCGGCTCTCCTCTGATGATACTGCTTCAAAATCCTTGAACTATTTCCTTTTAGAAGTCTGTGTGCAGATGTCGAAATCTTGAGATGAGTAGATGAATACGCAAGCACCTAATCTGGGTACTTTATAGGTGAAGACACTCTAGCAATCCAATGAAATATTACCAACCTAGACATATAAAACCCTCCACTAATCAGTTCTATGAGTCTGTAAAAGATCGGTTAAGTGAAGCAGGACAACGGAGTGCTGCCTACCAAGCGGTGCTACACCTGTTTAAAACATCAAAAAGTCTTTACCGCACCTTGGATTTTTACACTTCTGAAACTTTGGCGGTCTTCGTTGATTCCAACAAGTATTTAACAGTAGCGCAAGAACACGATTTAGTTTCACTGACTTCGCTCTACGTATCTAGCATCGATTGTCAAGAAATTCATAACATAGTGGATACTGATCAAACAATCACTGAAGACGATCGCACTACATTGAAAACAGTGCTGAACCTGTATAAAACAATTGCTGAGACTAGCAGTGCCTCTCTAGGTCAGCCAAGGTGGATTGAATAGGCAACAAAAAGGGGTAGATATGTGACTATCTACCCCGCAAGAAAAGGATTATTGAGCGACTGAACTACTCAACGCCTTCAATCTTGTCTTCCACTTCTTGATACAACTCACGAAGTTTATCGAGATTCTCTTCGCTGGTTTCCCAGTATCCGCGACCGTTAGCTTCCAGCAATGTCGTCACCATTTTACGGAACGAGTTTGGATTGAGATCTAGCAATCGCTTTTGCATTTCATCATCTTTGATGAACGTATCATTCGCGTCTTCATAGATCCAATTGTCAACCGCCCCGGCTGTGGCTGACCAACCCATTGTGTTGACCAATCGCTTCGACAGTTCCCGCACTCCTTCATAGCCGTGACTCAACATTCCCTCATACCATTTGGGGTTGAGCAGTTTTGTCCGTGCATCGAGTCGGACTGTTTCTGAAAGCGTTCGCACTTGGGCGTTTGCGGTCGTCGTGTCGGCGATGAAAGAAACAGGCTTTTTGCCATCATCCCGCAGTCGAGACACGATTTTTGTCGGGTCAGAATCGTAGTAGTGTGACACATCCGTCAGCGAAATCTCAGACGAATCGAGGTTTTGAAACGTGACATCTGCCGTTTTGAGAGCCGCCTCAAAAATCTTGCGGTCTTGCCCCATTTCACCCGGATTGTCTGACGAAAACGCAAACGATTTGCGAGACAAATACATATCCTGAAGTTCCGATTCGTTCTCCCAAGTGCTGTTCTCAACTGCCAAATTAATATTCGACGAATAAGAACCGGAAGCATTTGAGAAAACACGAGTTGCTGCCTGACGCAGATTGATGCCCATGTCTTCAGACTGCTTGAGCGCGTGTTTGCGAATGAAGTTCATTTCCGCAGGTTCATCGGCTTCGGCTGCCATTTTGACCGCCCGATCGAGCAAGTTCATCTGGTTAATAAACAAGTCGCGAAACACGCCCGAACAGTTAACCACCACATCAATGCGAGGGCGACCCAATTCTTCAAGGGGAATTAGTTCGACCTTGTTAATGCGTCCCAGCGAGTCGGGAATCGGACGTACACCCACCATCCAGAGAATCTGCGCCAGCGACTCGCCGTAGGTTTTGATGTTGTCAGTGCCCCACAAAACACACGCGATCGTTTCAGGATATTGACCGTCATTTTCAGAACATTGACGCGATAAGAGCCGATCGACGACCACTTTCGCAGATTTTACCGCCGCCGCCGTCGGAATGGACTGCGGATCAAGAGCGTGGATGTTCTTACCCGTCGGCAACACATCAGGATTCCGAATCGGGTCGCCACCGGGGCCGGGAAGAATATATTCACCTTCCAGCGCGGTGAGCAATGCCCCTAATTCGTTATCGGCAATGACTTGCTTTAAGCAAAATTCCAGGTACTCAAACAGGGGCTTGATTTGCTCAACATTCACCTTGGTATAGCCCGCTTCATGCAAGGCTTCAATCCAAGGTTCCTTCTTGCCCATGTTGAAGAAATTGAGCTTCGTCACCTTCGAGACGCGACCATCAGCATCGGTTTGAGCCTTGACCATTGCAGCCACGGCTTCACGAGTCGCTAACGTGATATCTTGCAGCAGTTGAACGTCAGCGAGAACGCCACGATCGCTGCCCTGATACACGTCGTCCATGTCACGTCCAACGCTATCAGCAATGATGCGAGTCAGACTCACAACATCATCTTCAGGACGATCTAAACTCGCAATGTTGACTAAAGTTGCAATGGCTTCTTCAGCGCTGGGAGGCTTCCCAATCACATGTAACCCACATGGCAACAGACGCGATTCGATCTCCATCAGTTTGATGTAGACCTTCCCAATCACACTATCTCGTTCTTCTGGTGTGAGTTCCTTCGCGCTGACTTCCGGTAATGTGATGTCTTTATCCAGATTTACGATCCGGCACTGATCGACGATCGTATCCACAATCTGAGCGCCGCGCCCCGTATCTTTCAGCGTTTGGTAAGACGCAACCAGATCACCGAGTTCCTTCAAACCCTTATACAGTCCAGCATTCTCAGCCGGAGGCGTTAAGTAGCTGATGGTTTCCGCATAAGAACGACGTTTCGCGATCGTCGCCTCAGACGGATTGTTTGCCGCGTAGTAATAGAGATTGGGAATCGTGCCAATCAAACTATCCGGGAAACAATCGCCTGACATCCCAATCTGTTTACCGGGCATAAACTCTAGCGATCCGTGAGTGCCAAAGTGCAGCACCGCATCGGCTTTCCAGATTTGCTCTAGATAGGTATAGTAAGCGGCGAACCCGTGATGAGGACTTGCCGATCGAGAGAACAACAACCGCATCGGATCGCCTTCATACCCGAAAGTTGGCTGCACTCCGATAAACACATTTCCAAACTCTTTGCCGTAAATCAGAAGGTTCTGACCGTCGGTGTTGAGATGTCCAGGAGCCGCACCCCAAGATGGAATCAGCTTCTCGTGATAAGGGGTGAGTTCTTCATATTCAGGCACCGACATCTTATAGGCGATGTTGAGTTCGGGGCTGTTATATTGCGCTCTGGCATCATGCAGCACTTCTAGCATCAGCGCTTCTGCCGATTCGGGTAGCTCTGGCACATCATAGCCATTGTGCTTCAGCGATTCCATCACTTTATAAATGGAGCCAAACACATCTAAATAAGCGGCTGTTCCGACATTGCCTTTATCGGGCGGAAAGCTGAAAACGGTGATCGCGACTCGCTTATTTAGCTTGGGTTTGCGGCGCAGACTTGCCCACTTCATTGCCCGTTGCGAAATCGCTTCGACGCGATCTTGGAGGGCGATCGCTTTCCCCGTATTGCCATCTCGACCTGACAAAATAATCGGCTCGATCGCACCATCTAACTCAGGTAGCGCAATCTGCAACGCGACTTGAATCGGGTGTAATCCCAGGTCACTATCCTGCCATTCTTCGGTCGTTTGGAAGACCAGCGGCAGCGCCACCATATAGGGACGGTTCAACCGAGTCAGGGCTTCGATCGCTTTGGGGTGATCCTGTCTCGCCGGGCCGCCGACCAAGGCAAAACCTGTTAGCGAGATGACGACATCGACGATCGATGAATCTCCTCTAATCGGATCGTAGAAAAACGCCTCTACAGGCTTCGAGAAATCTAAACCGCCTGCAAACACCGGAATCACCCGTGCGCCCATCGACTCCAACTCCTGCACCATCGAGACATAGTGCGCGTCATCTCCGGTGACTAAGTGCGTTCGTTGCAGCACTAAGCCAATACACGGGGCAAGCGGATCTTTTAAGTCTGAAGAAATATCTTTGCGCGAGTTGAACCAGTTGAGATATTCTTTGACATCTTCATACATCGCGGGCGCAAGCGGATGCCAGATGCCCATATCTGGGTAGGTGACGGGATCTTGATACACCAAGTCGCCAGTGGTTTTGATGCCCTTAAACACATAGCGATCGGTGAGCATCAACAGGAAGTTCTCTAAGTTTTCCTGAGAACCGCCGAGCCAATATTGAAAGCTCAACATAAAGTTGCGCGCATCTTGCGCCTTATCCATCGGCAAATATTTCAGCACTTTGGGCAAGGTTTGCAGCAGCTTCAGCATCCCATCTTGAAAACCAGCGCCAGACTTTTCTTTGCGCTTTTTCATAAACTGAGCGATCGCGCTTTTCGACTGCCCCAACTGCGCCATCGAGAAGCTGCCCATTTTATTGAGGCGCATCACCTGCGGCATTGAGGGGAAAACCACGGCGACATCCAAGTGATCGCGATGAGGCTCGACCGCAGCCACCAATTTGTCTGCGAGATCTTCTAAGAAAATCAGCGAGGCGATAAAAATATTGGCTTCAGAAACATCTTTTTTGAAGTTCTCGTAGTTTTCGGTGTCACGCAGTTCTTCAATCAGATAACCACTGATCTCGATCGCCACATTGGGATGAGCTTTATTAATCGATCGAACGGCGGCAGACAGAGCGCTTTGATATTGCGGCTCTAGCACGACATATACCACCTTTACGAGTGACCGACCTTGAAGATTGTCGGGCGAAATGTGTCTAATGGTGGGCTTGACGTGAGTGAACATGCGGGTCAGACTCCTTGCGATGCGTGTTCTCTTCGAGTAAATCGGTGAAGATGGCAAAGCCTGGATGAGCAACCACAATTACTCCCAGAACTGAGACCTAAATCTACGACGATCTTGAGACGGTTCTCAATCTAAACTGCGGCTTTATAAAGAAATGTGAAGTCGAAGTTTGACTTGTTGGTCAGAGACATCAGTTTATCTTCATATATATATTTACCAGAAAACGCCTACTAGAAGAGCGTTCCAGGAAATAACCGACACAATTTGATAAAAAACCTGAGTTATTTGTTTACACTAATTTACATAAAAGTGAGTAAGCACTCACAAGACTCTTAAAGTTCGGGTTAAGAGTGCAACAAATCTTAAAAAATCTAGTCAATTATCAATATTAAGTTCTGAGCATGAGTGCAACTATTCAGCACTCTCATTCAGATTAACGATTTGCTCTAGCTTGTCTTGAAAAGGAAAACGCTGGTGACTGACTTCATTCACCGCAGCGATCGTGAAGCCCAAAAAAAACAGACTGCCTACCATCGCCAGCAAAGATGAATGTCTAGAAATTCCAGAGTCTCGCAAAATTCTGGCCAGGGGACGGCTCTGGCGACGCAGCATCTGACCCGTCACTCTCTGCTTTAGCGCGAATGGGTCACGTACATAATGACCACTGACACTCACGACTAACCGCTCACGACAATAAGGGCAGGTCAACAACCCATCGACCATCTTGAGCGATCGCAGACCACTCATATGATGACAAACCGGGCAAGGAGAAGAGGGACGATCAAAGGTGTCAGCGTTCATCAGGCACTTCTGCTGTCAAAGACAAAATGACAAGTTTCTCAAACAGGCAACTCTAAAACCAGGGGAACTTCGCGGTCAAGAACTCTAACTATTTTGACTTAGTTTTGAGACACTCCCCACAATCTAAGACACGGATCAGCTTTCGCTACGATTACGCATTCTTACCTACTTAGTTTACCCACGTTTTTTGAAGATTGGCTTTCCACTCCTCACAGATTCCAAATTTGTTTGTTTTAGCTGGGATCTATGACTGACAATGAAAGTTAGAAATAAAGTTTAATGCTATCTAGTGATTAGTCTTGGATGCCTCTCCCTCCGCTCAAAGTCTTGCTGCCTGATCCACCCAATTTACCGTCTACTGCCCCTCCTTTTGTTAACACTTTAAATCGTCTGCAATCTTCTCCAGAGACGATCGTGCTGATTCTAGCAGTCGTGATTGGGGGCGGAGCCGGGATGGGCGTGGTGATATTTCGCTACTTGATTGAGATTCTGCATCATTTGATGCTAGAAGATTTGATGGGTACGATCGCTCATTTAGGCGCGTGGACGTTGGCGTGCGTCCCCACGTTGGGCGGCATTGTGGTTGGACTGATGCGCTGGTGCTGGAAAGATTTTGGCCCTGGCATTTCTTCTCTGATCGCCGCTGTTCAGGCAGGGCAAGAAGTCTCCGCAATTCGCCCGGTGACTAAAATGGTGGCAGCCGCCGTGTCGCTTGGGTCGGGGGCATCGTTGGGGCCCGAAGGCCCCAGCGTCGAAATTGGGGCAAATCTAGGCATTCTTTTAGGACAGGCTCTGCGCGTTTCTCAAGAACGACAGCGCTTGCTGTTGGGAGCTGGGGCCGCGGCAGGACTGGCAGCAGGATTTAATGCTCCGATCGCGGGTGTCTTTTTTGCCCTAGAAGTCGTTTTGGGCACAACATTTGCGACTTCTGCGGCAAGTGTTGTCCTCTTAGCAGCCGTGGTGTCTGCTTTGGTCGCCCAGATTGGTTTAGGATCTCAACCTGCTTTTAATCTCCCTGCCTACGAAGTTCGCAGCCCGTTAGAGTTGCCGCTCTATTTGGGGTTAGGACTGTTTGCAAGTTTGGTCTCGATCGCCTACACCCAATCTCTAAAATGGGCGCAAGACTGCTTTAAAGGACAAATTCCGGGATTTGCCTGGTTTGGCAACCTGCCGCGAGAGATTCAGCCGATGATCGGCGGGCTGTGTGTCGGACTGGTCGCGCTGCAACTGCCCCAAATTTTAGGAGTCGGCTACGAAACCGTCGAGGCGATGCTGCGAGATGTCGAATTCTCACTAGGGCTGCTGCTCACATTGCTGGTCGTCAAGCTATTAGTCACGGCGGTGAGTTTAGGGAGCGGTTTAGTCGGCGGAGTCTTTGCCCCAGCCATGTTTTTAGGGGCAACGCTAGGAGCCGCTTATGGGAAGATTTTGCCGTTTGCATTGCCCTGGTTTGCTTCTAGCATTGCGGCTCCTCCTGCTTATGCGATGGTGGGAATGGCGGCAGTTTTGGCAGCGAGTGTGAATGCGCCTCTGACCTCGATTTTGCTGCTGTTTGAAATGACTCGTGACTATCGAATTGTGTTGCCCCTAATGGCAGCCGTTGGCTTGAGTGCTTGGCTGGCAGAGCGGCTCAATCACCGCCCAGAGCGAGGCTCAAACCTAAAGCAAATCGAGTCTGACCCGGAGCAAGACCGAGTTCAAAAAGTTTTAAACGCAATGCTGGTGGGTGAGGCAATGCAGCAAAACTTTGCGATGCTGCCGCAGTCATTGCCGCTGCTGCAAGCGGGGCTTTCTCTCATCGAGCAACATCTGCACGGTGCGCTGATCGTAGATGCCGATGATCAATTAGTTGGTATCGTCACGCTGCAAGACATCAACCGCACGATCGCCCGTTTTGAACAAACTCAAGCTAAGGTGTGCTTGCTTGATCAGTCTCTGATGAACAAAACTATTGGAGAAATTTGCACCAATGAAATCCTTTACACTTACCCCGACGAGCTTGTGAACGAGGCGCTCGATCGCATGGCTGCCCAAGGCATTCACCAACTGCCTGTTGTCTCGCGCCAAAAGCCTCATCAGCTTTTGGGTTTGTTGACGCAAGGAAATGTGGCGTTGGCCTGTGAATTGGCGTTAACTCGCGAGGCACTCACGCCCTATCTATCGATTTTGACTCAGGCACAGATTAGCTTAGATCTGCCTGAAGTCGATTCAAGTCAGGGGGTTAAGTCTCTGGTCGATAAACTCTGAATCGATTGAAGCCCTATTTGTTACGGGCAGTCCAGATGCCAGTAAACATCATCAACATGCCGCCGATAAAAATGGCGATCGCGAGTCCGGCAGGCACTACGGTTAGCCAATCAACATTTTCCATAAGACTGAATCAGCAAAAAATTAAGAGGTCAATCTTCGAGGTTAAGAGTCACCTTCTCACCTTAGTACAGTTAACCAGAATCGCCGAGAGAATCTGGTTCAAGACTATTGAACGAGAGAGCAGTCAACTTCAAGAAGCTTCGTCTTGACGCTCAACTTGACGAAGGTGAATGTGCTTTCGCCCTAGTGAGATTTCAAACTCATCTCCGGGGTGCAGTTCCATTTGTTTAGTGTAGGCAGCACCAATCAGCAAGTTCCCGTTAGATTGAACATTGATTCGATAGCTAGCGCTGCGCCCACCGCGCCCGTTAGTGTTTTGTTTCCCGTCGAGTTCAATTCCTTCTGCATCGATCAGGGCATTGAGGAACTTCATCATGTTGACTCGCTCAACCCCGTTCTTAGTCACGGTGTAATAGCCACACTCGCGCGCTTTTTCCTCTTTGCTAAGAGTCTCTAGCTCTTTGACTTTCTTGAGGAGGGCTTCACCGATAAGAGGCTCAATCTTTTTCTTTTTAGTCATCAACTTGAGTCTGAAATAATGAAGATGAGTTTGCTCGACTTTAACTTGGCTAACTTGCTTTAGGAAACATTTCCTGAGTCAATATTAACCATTTGATTTATATTACACTGATGCTGTGATTTTTTTACATTCGATTTTTCAGAAACTTGCAAAGCCGATCGAGAGATATTTTAAGACACTCAAACGCTCAACTTTTAAATCAGAGGCTTGTAGAAAAACCTACTAAATTGTGTGTTTGTCTATTGATGCTGCGCTTGAGGTTGCCTTCCTTCAAAACCGCTCTATTGATAAATTAGCAATTTGATCTTTGTGATTGTAATGCAGCCAAGAAAATTCAAGTAATAAGATTTAGTTGATGGAAACCAAGCGCTTTGTCTGAGTGTTGATTGAGCCGAGTTGAAGATAAATTTAGCGTCGATCGGAATGTATCTCACCGGATTGGGAAATGTATAAAATATAAAAAAGAGCGAGAAGACTGCATCTGACCCACCTCGCCCTATCTTTGGAGTGCTGCAAGTGCTGCCATTCAGATAGGGTGATTTTGGATAGATCGCGGCAATCAACTCGCTCTTACCATTCATTCACCTGTAGTTAAAGAGTATCGAGCAGGCTTGTCAATCTCATGTTTCAGGCATGAACTTGCAATGACGGTTTAACAAATTTAAAAAACAGGGAGCAAGTTGACTGGGTTGAGCGTCAATATCCACGATCGCCCGTGAGATTCATGAGTGTGTGACGCGATCGCAACCCGATCGTCATAAAGATAGTCTAGGTTCGAGCTACTAAAGCTATGGTTACTGTCAAGGAGAGTTGAGACTCAATGAAAACGCCCCACGATTCAGATCCCCATTCAACGATTAAGCCTCGCAAATTTTCTTGGAAGCAGCCTGCGATCTATTTGATGTTGCCGCTCGTCGGAGCCGGGACGGCCTTAATCGGCGATCGTTGGTTATCTTCATCCAACCCGGTGCCAGTGGTGCAGCCTGCGATTGCTCAAGCTGCCGAGACACAAGTGGCTCAGAGCCGCACGGGTGCTATTCTTTCTGCTACAGATCCTAACTTTATTGCGGCGGCAGTCGAGCGAGTCGGGCCTGCGGTCGTGCGAATCAATTCGTCTCGAACGGTCAGAACTCAGATTCCTCCAATTTTTAACGATCCTTTTTTCCGACAATTTTTCGGCTCAGAGTTGCCCGATGCTCCGTCTACCAGGGTTGAACGAGGCACCGGGTCGGGCTTCATTATTAATGGGGAAGGATTAATCTTAACCAACTCCCATGTTGTGAATGGCGCAGACACGGTTTCTGTAAAACTCAAAGATGGGCGAGAGTTTCAAGGCAAGGTGTTGGGCCAAGACCCTGTAACTGATGTGGCGGTAGTCAAAATTCAGGCCAATAATCTGCCAGTTGTGACGATCGGAAACTCAGATCAGTTGCGTCCGGGTGAGTGGGCGATCGCGATCGGCAATCCGCTAGGGTTAGACAACACCGTAACTGCCGGAATTATTAGCGCGACGGGTCGCACCAGTGCTGAGGTGCGCGTTCCTGACAAGCGAGTTAGCTTTATTCAAACCGATGCCGCGATTAACCCTGGCAATTCAGGCGGCCCCTTATTAAATCAGCGCGGTGAAGTGATTGGGATGAACACTGCCATTATTGGGGGAGGCGCTCAAGGGTTAGGGTTTGCGATTCCGATCAATACGGCGCAAAAGATTTCGCAGCAGTTGATTGCAACCGGAAAAGTGAATCATCCCTATTTGGGAATTCGGATGACGACGCTGACTCCTGAACTGAAAAAACAGATTAACAGCGATCGGGAAGCCAATCTCTCGGTGCAAGACGATCGCGGGATCTTGATCTATAGTGTGATGCAAAATTCTCCGGCGGCGAGGGCTGGGCTGCGCGCAGGAGACGTGATCAAAAAGATCAATGGTCAGGCGGTGGAGACAGCCGATCAGGTTCAGAACGCGGTAGAAGCCAGTTCTGTAGGGGGATCACTGCAAGTAGAAGTTAATCGCAACGGGCGAGCGACTACGGTTGCGGTGCAGCCAGGAGCGTTTCCGACACAGACGGCTCAAAGTGAATAAGCGGTTAGGCTCGTGAATTAAATAATGTCGGTTATTTGTAAGTCAATGGGCACGGCGGTGCCATGCCCCTACTAGTTGCCTTCGATCGCCAACGATACGCGATCGCCGCCCATGTCGCGCAGGGTGCCCAGCAGCTTAACGACTTGCTCGTAAGGGATTTTGCTGTCAGCTTTGAGAATTACGACTCCTTTGGGGTTTTGAGTCAGGTAGGATTGAACCTTTTGACCCAATTCGTCAGAGGAAACTGGCTTTTCTGCCAGAATGATTTGATTTTGCAGATTGAGTCCGACGATTAGCGGGTCGGGTTCCTTGGTCTCGATCGCGCCAGCACTCGTGCTAGGTAGTGTGACGTTAACGGTTTGCTGCGTAGTTAATGTCATCGCAATGATGATAAAGAATGTCAAGATAGTCATTAACACATCCATCATCGGCACCAGGTTGACTTCTGGCATTTCTGATTGCTTTTGCTGTGATTTAAACCGCATCACTCATACCGTTGTTAATTTCAGCTTATGTAGACTTTGGGGTTGTTGAAGCAATTTTGACTGAGAGTCAGCAGCCTTTTAGAAACCATTCTTTAGCTGTCAATTAACTGCACCTTGCTTGCATTTGAATAGTCATCATCAGACTGATGGTGATTGTGATGAAACGTCGGTTCATACCAAATCTCACGGTAGATTAGTTCCAGATCGCTGCCGACTCTGCCAAAATAGTCAACCTGACGAGATTGTAGAGTCACCATGACTCGAAAAATGGCTAGAGAGATAATTGCGACAACCATCCCAGATGCAGTAGTGATCAGCGCTTCACCAATTCCTGCGGCGGCTTTGGTGGTGTCAGCAGAAGTTCCACCGCCGCCAATTTTTAAGCTTGCAAAGGTGGCAATTAATCCGGTGACGGTTCCCAATAGCCCTAAAAGAGGTGCCAGCCCAACCACCGATTCTAAAAGTTTGTCGCCCTTTCGCATTTGAATAAATTCCCGATCGGCAGCCGCTTCCATTGCTAACCGAAACGTTTCAGGAGTCGGCTGCTTGAGTTTGAGCGGAGCCAATAAAAATCGACCGATCGCTAACTCTTGAGCTTGGCTAGCAATCTCAGCGGCTCTAGATAAATCAAATCGAGCCGCTTCTATCACGTCGTGCACAATGCGTTCTTCTTGGCTCATTAGTTGAAACCAAAACCAGGATCTTTCTAGACCACAGGCGATCGTGGCGATCGACATCCCCACCAGGGGAATCATCGTCAGTCCACCTTTCGCGATCGTTTCAAATAAGTTAGACATATCCTGGCAGTTACTTTTTAGACACAAAACACACGCACCCTTCGATAGGATACTTGAATTCTTTAGGGAGCCTGGTTAAGCGAGGGTAAGCGTTCAGTTATCTCGACTTTAAGAGTTAGGCGATCGTGTCTCAATCTATCTTTGACAAAGTGCTAATGACGAACCTTCATTTCGACCAACAATTTGACGAGTGAAATCAATTCGTCTTTTATGCGATCGATTTGTTCGCATTCTGCAATAGGCAACTCTGAATCATCAGTTGCCATTTTTAGCGTTGCTTTAGCTTGCAAAGATTGGATCGTGGTTTGTAACTGTTGAGCCTTGACTAACGCCTCATTGAGTTGAGACTCGGTTGCTTTTGCCAGACGATGAAGTCTTTTGTTGCGCTCTAAACGGTTGATAAGGCGCGTCACTAACTCAGGGCCGACGATCGGTTTGCTGACAAAATCATCTGCCCCGGCGCTAAACACTTGATTGACAATATCGGTCTCTTTGTGAACCGTCAGAAACACGATCGGCAACTCGCTCCAGTGTGGGTCATTGCGAATCACTTGACAGAGTTCGATGCCGTTTAGATAAGGCATTTCAACATCAAGCACTAATAGATCGGGCGATACGGCTTCTAGGGTTTGCCAAAATTGACGAGGGTCAGCGATCGTGCTTACCTGCAAACCCCACGGCTGAAGCAAGGTTTGCAGCAGTGCCAGGATTTTAGGGTCATCGTCCACTAGTAAAATCTTGGTTTCTGCCTGATCTAATTGCTGAACCTGAGCCAGAGGCAACGGTTGCGTAGATTCTGCACTCTCTAAGGTTGAACTAGGTGATTGAGAAATTTCTTGCCGCAGAGAATTCACCCAAGTTTGCACTGGCTCTGAAGAAATGTCATGATCTCTCAAAGCACTCTCAATCAGGGCTGCCAACCTCGACCCTTCTGGAAACCCAAATGTTCCGAGCGACCCCGCGAGTGAATGTGCCTCTAATTGCGCCGCTGCCAGCAAATCTGCATCCACGCTGCCCTGAGCAACGGCAGCGATCGCCCTTTCAATCACCGAGATTTGATCACTCACATGACCTTGAAACCGTTCCCAGACTCCGGCAATCTTGACCAACATCGCCGCCTGATCTGATGGCGCTGGAGTTGAGAGCGATCGACTCTTCACCCCTGCTGATGGCTTCAGCCGATAGCCAATGCCATAAACCGTCTCGACTAGACCGCCTGCCGCGCCTGCTGCCCTGAGCTTGTGCCGTAACCCTTTGATATGAGTTCGCACCGCTTCTTCTCCGGGCATATCGTTATAAGTCCAGAGATGTTCTAGGATCATGCCGCAGCTAAACACTCGCCGACTGTTTCGCAAAAATAGCTCTAGCAGCGCATACTCTTTGGGGGTTAGCGCTAAAGACTGGTCTTGATAAGTCACTTCGCAACTGCTGGGGTCAAGCCGCAGGTGTTCCCACTCCAGCACGGGTTGCAAAGCGTTGCTGCCGCGTCTTAACAGCGCTCGAATTCGGGCAACCAGTTCTTCTTCTTGAAAGGGTTTGACCACATAGTCATCGGCTCCAGCATCTAGCCCGATCGCTTTGTCGTGACTGCTATCTCGCCGGGTTAAGAGCAAAATCGGCATTGGGTAGCCGTGCGATCGGATGTGCTGACAAAGACTAATGCCATCCAGTTTGGGCAACATCACATCGAGCAGCACCAGGTCATAGTCAAAGGTTTCAATCAGGTTCCATGCAGCTTGACCATCGGTGACCACTTCAACGGCATAGTTTTGGCCCGTCAGAATTTCTGTTAGAGCATGGGTCATCAACTCATCGTCGTCAACGATCAAGATTCGCATTCTTAAACCATCCTTCAGAACAGGGCACGACTCAAGCGATTACGCTGATCTTAGAATTTTGACCGGGAGCGACTTCATAATTGGTTACAAATATCCATCAACTAAGTCTTCACCCTCGACGATCGACGGCTTCTTGCACAGGCAGTTGCTCTGGTTTGACCGCGATCGCTTCTGTCTGATTTCCCCGCTTGACTGTGATTTGCATTGGGTTGCCGATACTACTCGCTTCGACCTGCTCTTGCACTTGTCGAGAACTTTGAATCGCCACATTGTTAACCGATTGAATCACGTCACCCGGACGCAACCCCGCACGAGCCGCCGGGGAGTTAGGCGCAACTGCGATCACGATCACGCCAGAGTCTTGATTGACTTTAAACCCAGCATTGCTTTGATTGATCTGCGATCGTAACTCTGGGCTTAACTCGCCCATTTGAACGCCCAAATAGGGATGGTCAACGCGACCTTTTGTAGCAAGCTGCTCTGCGATCCGTTTCACCGTGTTGATGGGGATTGCAAACCCTAACCCTTGTGCGCCTTGAATGATCGCAGTGTTGACTCCAATCACTTCACCCGATGAGTTGAGCAACGGCCCGCCAGAGTTGCCCGGATTGATCGCAGCATCGGTTTGGATAAAGTTAATGCGCTCAGTCGGAACGCCGACATCAGCGCTCGATCGTCCGGTCGCGCTGATAATGCCTTGAGTGACGGTGTTGTCAAGTCCGAGCGGGTTGCCGATCGCGATCGCGGCTTGCCCCGGCAGTAAGTTGTCTGAGTTTCCTAATCTTGCGGTGGGTAGCCCCGTCGCGTCGATTTTAACTACGGCCAGGTCGGTCACGCGATCGGTTCCGACTACTTCGCCTCGTAGCCGTCGCCCATCGGTAAGCACTACGACCACACTGTCGGCTCCTTCGACCACATGGGCATTGGTGACGACTCGACCATCAGCGCTGGTGATAAAGCCTGACCCAGTGCCTCGCTGCACTTGTTGTTTGCGAGGTGCCTGACCGCCAAAAAATTGCTCGATCGAGGGGTCTTGAAGTTCTTCTTGCACCGTGCGAGTCGAGTTGATTCGCACGACGGCGGGCCCAGTCTGCTTGACAACTTGAGTCACATAATCGGGATTGTCGCTCGATCGAATTGGAGTCAATTGATTAGGTTGAGTCGGTGCCACAGGAGCCGTCTGGCTCAGAATGGGTTCTTGGGGCTGACTTGAGCCTCTAATTGCAGAACATCCTACACTGCTGCTTGCAGTTAATAGAGCCAGATAAAACGCAGAGTGTTTAAGGATTTGTTTCACAGGTGCTGACATGTATTTTTGAATCATGCAGGAGATTGTCTTCTAGGAATATATCCTAACGATCGTGGATTAAATAACCTGTCAATCTTATGATCAAACTCTTGATTCGTCATGGCTGAGATTTTCGCCCCCTAAATCCCCCAAAATTAGGGAACTTTGAGCCAAGATTCCCGGTTTCAAAGTCCCCCAGAATGGGAGATTTAGGGAGCACAAGCCGACTCAAACGCAGCCATCAACGAACTGATAGACGCGCTAGTTGAGTCCGAGAAGTTGCACCTTAATAAATCCACGTTCTTAACGATCGTGGATTAAATAGGATCGGTTACTGGCAGTGTCAATGGGCACAGCAGTGCCATGGCCTTACGATTAATGGACGAGATCCAAGTCTACGAATCGTTTAAGAGTGCTCGATCGTCCTCCCATTGGTTGCCTAATCTTCCTGACAGGCTGTTTTTCTCGTTGGGAACCGCATTGGCATAGATGGCAAGTTGCGATCGATTTCGGAGATTGAGGCGACTGAGAATGCTGGTTACATGGGTTTTCACAGTTCCTTCTGTGATGTAAAGCCGTTGGGCAATTTCGCGGTTTGTCGCCCCGACCCCAATTAACCGTAGAACTTCGTGTTCTCGTGCAGTGATTTCTGAAGGCTTTGATGGAGATGCTTGGTTTGTTGAAGTCGAAACCCCGTCTGTCGCCAACAATTTATCAAATAACCCTGGGCCAAATTGAGTATAGCCATAATGCCCAAAGCGAATCGCATTTGCCAACTCACGCGAAGGCATATCTTTGAGCAAATAGCCTTTTGCCCCTGCCCTCATTGCTCCAGCAATATAAGAATCATCATCAAACGTGCTTAAGACGAGAACTTTGACATTAGGAAAGTTTTGAGTAATTAGCTTTGTTGCGGTTCGGCCATCCATTTCGGGCATCCGAATATCCATCAGCACGACATCAGGCTGGAGAGTGGCAACCAGTTCTAGCGCAACTTTGCCATTTTCAGCATCGCCGACCACCTGCAAATCAGGCTCTATCTCTAGCATTGCTTTGAGTCCCTGCCGAATCAGGCTTTGGTCATCAACAATCAACAGGCGAATTGGAGGGGATTGATCAGGTTTCATCGGGGGCGACCTCTTAAGGGTGAGATGAATGATCGAGGGGTGGTTAAGTCAGTCAATAAACAGAGCAATGGACAAAGGCATGACGTTGATGATTTCTCTAGAAGCGGATGAGTCAAAATTCGACTAGCCGCGCGATGCCACTGAGCGATCGCGTCTGATAGGTTTCAACTTGTCCTTCAACTCGCCGCCAACCCCTCGGCTGCGGCAGTCGTCGAGTCGTCAGAATCACCTCAGCCTGAATGGAATACTCCATTACACCGACAGGTAGATAAACAATGGGTAACAGCAAGGTCAATATTTTCTCACTTTGTTGAGCGAGATCAGACGCTAGTGTGACGGTGATCAGTCTGCCGATCGCGATGGCAATGATGCTAATTTCGTCACCGCTAAAATGGTTACTACGATCGAGTAGCGCGGTTTGATAATCGAGTTCTGAAACACCTGATTGACGACCGATCGAGTATTGAATCTGAGTTTCGCCATTGTGGAAGACAAACAGATTGGGTTCAAAGACTTGATTGCTCATGCGAATTCGGTGTGGAGACTTGCTTGGGTGCGTCCGCAAATCAGCTTGAATTCTTCCATTTTGGTCATGAATTTAAGCCTGATGGGAGTTAAGTGCCCCCAGATTTACAGGCTCAATTTACCGGGTTTAAAGGGTTGCTCACATCGAATAGATGTCACGGCTGAGATAGGAGATTTGTCATGGAGTGGGACTGGATTAGTCATCGTGTATTCTCTCGCTAGTGACTACCTCCTTTTAGACGTGCGTCTTGATGAAGTTATGCAATCTCTCATTTTTCGTCTCTTCCTTCTAACCAGGGGCGACAGGAATTTGCCACGATCGCGGCCTGGGTGCGATCACGCAAGTTCAGTCGGGTAAGAATGTGTGTAATGTGATTTCTCACCGTTCCTTCAGACAGGTGGAGCGCTTGGGAGATTTCTCGGTTATTTGCGCCCCCGGCAATCAATCGCAACACGTCTCGCTCTCTATCGGTCAGTTCCGCCAAGCCGGGAGGTAATGGTTGCGGTGAGTCTGGCTTTGTGGGTGGCGGTTCAGCCATCACTTTTTTAGCAATCACTTTTTCGACGATTCCCGGCCCAAATTGGGTATAGCCTTGGTGAACCGATCGGATCGCTTTAGCCAGTTCATCGGCGGGAGTGTCTTTGAGCAAATATCCCTTGGCCCCAAAGCGCAGCGCCTCAGAAACGTATTCTGTATCGTTAAATGTGGTCAAAACCAAAACCTTGAGGTCTGGAAACTGCTGACAAATTAGCCGGGTTGCTTCTACGCCATTCATCCCCGGCATGCGGATATCCATCAACACGACATCGGGAAATGGAGTTATTTCTGGCGCTTCAAGTTGATCGTTGGCTTGGCAGTCGGCTAGAAAGCGAATCGCGCTGTGACCATTATCTGCTTCACCAATCACTTGGAGATCGGGCTTTGTTTCTAGCAGCGTCTTCAGACCCCGCCTCACAATTTCTTGGTCTTCTACAAGCAGCACTCGAATCATAAGACTTGTTTTGAATAGCGCGATCGGATCTAAATTGATTGAATCCAACAGTTTTTGACCTATCTCTTCAGACAGATTTCCATCCTGGGAGATTATGAGAGAATTTTACATAATTTAATACCAATCTAATATAATTTTAATCAGGGATAGCAAAATTCATGGAACTCAAGAGAAGGCTTGACTTAATTCGATTTTTGAGAGAAGAACTGGCACTTCCGGCGGCAGCGATCGAGCTTGCTGCGCGTCAGTCTGAGCAAAACACGACCGCATTGCCAATGGTGCTTTGGCAATATGGCTTAGTGACGCTATCGCAACTCGATCAAATTTTTGATCGAATGGAAATTATTTAATAATTCACAGACGATAGCCGCCCGTTTTTAATCTGCACAACTGGATGATTGGACAGACGAATCAAACTCTCATCGTGAGTCGTCACAATCACCGTAATGCCGATCTGATTCAGTTTTTTAAGAATCTTGATCACCTGCCAAGAATTGTCTGGGTCGAGGTTTCCGGTTGGCTCGTCAGCCAAGAGTAAGGGAGGAGTGCCCACGATCGCACGAGCAATGCTAACTCGCTGCTGCTCACCGCCCGATAGCTCTTCTGGGAAGCACTCTGCTTTGTGCTGCAATCCCACCATTTTGAGTGCGGGGGGCAAGCGTCGATTAATTTCTTTGCGCGTATAGCCCTGTGCCCACAGCACAAACGACACATTCTCAGTCACTGTACGCCTGGAAATCAGCTTGTAATCTTGAAAGACAATGCCGATCCGACGACGTAATAATGAGAGCCGATCGCCCCGCAGCGTTGCCGGAAAATCATTGTCTACCCTGACTTCGCCCTCAGAGGCACACTCCTCGCCATAAAGCAGTTTGAGAAAGGTAGATTTGCCAGAACCCGACGGGCCCGTGACAAACAAGAAATCACCCCGCTTGACCTCTAAGCTGACATCGATCAGCGCTTGACTGCCATTGCGATAAGTTTTGCTAACACCCTTAAGCTGAATGATGCTGTCTTGATTAGGAGGCTGGCTCGACGATCGGCGATCGCGTTGCGCGTTTCCAGAAGAATCGGTGAGAACTTGCGGCATGAGACGTGACGATGGAAATTCAATCTATTAGAACACGAAGACCCGAATCTAAACTTCAAAGTCTCGTGCTGACCGGGTTGCGTTTCGTGAACCGATAGAGGATCGATCGCCAGGCAAACTGTGGCAGTGCCAGCATTCTTCGCCAGCGCCAGGGTTCTTGATAGAGGCGATAAACCCACTCTAAATGGTTATCTCTCAGCCAGCCGGGAGCGCGAGTTTTGGTACCTGCCCAAATGTCAAAGCTGCCGCCCACCCCCATCCACAGCGATTGGGGGCAGAGGTGACGGTGCGCCGCGATCCACAATTCTTGACGAGGAACGCCCAAGCCCACAAAAATAATCTGCGGCTGTAGCGTTTGTAGAGTCTTGAGAAAAGCAGGTTCTTCTTGAGCAGAAAGATAGCCGTTTTGCACGCCCGCGATCGTCAACCCCGATAACTGTTTTTGCCACTGGTCAGCGGCGATTTGAGCCACGTCTGGGGCACCTCCAAAAAAGAAAACTGAGAGAGCCGGGTTTGAAGAGGACTCGATCGTAGAAGTTTGCTTTGAACCTAGAGATTCTGAACGAAGGTTAAACTGAGCCGCTTTTCTGAGAATCGACTCTGCCAACTCAATGCCAGGGCATCGGGCAACTCGCTTGCCATAGAGCCGCAGATAAAACACAATGCCTGCCCCATCAGGAATCACCAAGTCAGCGCGATGAATGATGTCTGCCAGGGCAAAATTTTGCTCGGCTTGCATGGTCATTTCGGCGTTGAGAGTGACGACATGACAGCCCAAACGCTGATCGAGGCGATCGAGTAACCAGCCAGAATAATCGTCTCGCAAGTGTATGGGCAACCCCATGACCGAAAATTGGCGGTCTGTTTTCATCGTTAAATGGCTCACGTTCCTCATCCCCATCAGCTTATCAAGCTATGGATTTTAACTGACCAACCAAATTTTGCACCCAAATCTGATTAGTGGCTCAACACCAAATTGTCGCGATGCACGATCGTCTCTGCACCCTCATAACCCAAGATTATGGGGATCTCTTCAGATTGGTGTCCTTGAATCTTCTGCAACTCTTCGCGGCTGTAGTTCACTAGCCCTTTAGCGATTTCAAGACCAGAGCGATCGCATAAAGTCACCGCGTCATGACTCTCAAACTCGCCTTCAACTTGCAGAATTCCGGCAGCGAGTAGAGATTTTCCGGCGTTGGAAATTGCTTCGACGGCTCCATCATCTAAAATTAGCTTTCCAGTCGAGACTAAGCCGTGAGCGATCCAGCGTTGACGAGCATTAAAGGGGCGAGGTTGCGGTTCAAATTGAGTGCCGATCGCTTCTCCTGCCAAAATCTTTAAGAGATTCATCGGCGATCGTCCTTGAGTGATCACGGTTCTCACCCCGGCACCCGTCGCAATTTGGGCAGCCGCAATCTTTGTCACCATGCCACCTGTGCCCCAGCGAGAACCCGCACTGCCCGTCTGCACCTGAAGCTCTGCGAGTTGCTTGATACTTTGAACCCGCGAGATCGGTTGAGCATCAGGGTTGCTGCGCGGATCGTCGGAATAGAGGCGATCGACATCGGTGAGCAAAAATAACCAATCTGCATCGACCAAACTGGCAACTAGCGCTGATAGCGTGTCGTTATCGCCAAATTTGAGTTCATCCACCGCAACCGTATCGTTTTCATTGACGATCGGAACGACTCCCAGTTGCAACAGCTCTTGAAAGGTGCGGTAGACATTCACATAGCGACTCCGCTCAATCAAGTCGCCACGAGTCAGCAACACTTGCGCGATCGGCTGCTGCATTGCCGTAAAAAAGTCATCGTAGATTCGCATCAGGCGACCTTGCCCAACGGCGGCAACAGCTTGTTTAAGGGCGATCGATTTAGGGCGATCGGTCATTCCCAGTCTCGCGCACCCCACTCCAATGGCTCCTGAAGACACCAGCACTACCTGACTTCCTTGCTGTCGTAAGGTACTGAGAACTTCTACCAAGGCAGCGATTGTGGATAAAGCGAGTTGACCCGTCTCAGGCTGAGTCAGGCTAGATGTACCAATTTTGACCACTACTGTTTGAGCCATAGCAAATTTAAAATAATGATTAGATGATTGCGACTGTTAATCACTAAAGAGATGGAGAATCACTCATGAATTTTGCGCTACGATGAATAGCTAACCATAGAGTAAAGAACCGTAGGGTGCAGGATGGAGAATGTCGATCGCGAACAAACGGTAAATGTACTAGCATCTATAGTTAAGCACCTGAGAAAACTCAGAACAAGACTTAGTGAAGCACAAATATCACTTAGAGCAAAGCTAACGCCATGACCCAAACAAAGCAACGGTTCTCAAGTTTTGAGGAGTATCTTGACGATGACGACGGGACGGATAATGTGTATGAATTGTTCAACGGAGAATTAATCGAAGTGCCGCCAGAGCCAGGATTTAATGTCGGAATTGCAGTTTTTCTACTGGCTCAATTTCTTCCACTGGTAGGACATCTGAGAGTCAGACCTCATGGGCTAGAACTCGAAGTTAGAGGCGAACCGCGCAACCGATTCCCAGATCTGACCATCATTTGTGAACAACATATCGAACAACTGAAACGGCGCAACACGATTCGTCTGTCGATGGCTCCTCCATTATTGGTTGTTGAAGTGGTTAGCCCTGGAGACTTGCAGCGAGACCGCGACTATGTGGCAAAACTAGGGCAATATGCAGCGATCGCCATCCCCGAATATTGGATCATTGACCCTGAAACTCAAGAGATATCTGTCTGCAATCTGCTCGGTGGAAGCTATGAAGTGAGGGAGTTTCGAGGAAACGATCGTATTCAACCTCAGCTTGAAATTCTCCAAAGTTTGCAGTTGACGGCTGAAGAGATTTTGAAGGCAGGGGATTAGAGGAGCAATGATTTTTGTAGAACTTAGACGTTAGCTTTCTATAGAGGGAGATAGAAGTATTTGGAAGAAATCAAAAGTCATGATCTTTTCGATTTTATGTCGCAAATCAGCCAAGAGATGTCCTCGGAGTATGCCCGTATTCAGAAACGTGCTACCGAAGATTCTGGTACTGCTGGAGATCAAGGAGAGGAGAACTGGGCTGAACTATTGAGGGATTGGTTACCACCTACCTATCAAATTGTGACGAAAGGCAGAATCATAAACCAGGATGGTAATACCAGTCCTCAAGTTGACGTAATCGTACTAAAGTCGTCTTACCCCAAGAAGCTACTCAATAAGAAGGTTTATTTGGCAGCAGGTGTAGCTGCTGCTTTTGAATGCAAAGTCACTCTCAAGGCTGCTCATATTGCTGAAGCTTTAGAAAGTTGTGTTGCAATAAAGTCATTCTTCACGCCCAGAAAAGGCTCTCCCTTTAAGGAGCTAAATGCTCCAATATTATATGGGTTACTGGCACATTCCCATTATTGGAAGGGCGATAGGTCAACACCAGTTGAAAATATTGAAAATAAACTTGTTGAAGAAGATCGCAGATTGGTTGATCATCCAAGAAAAACAATTGACTTGATCTGTGTGGCCGATCTTGGATCTTGGCATTCCTCAAAGAAGACTTTTTTGACACCGAATCAATACCTCAATTTAAGGACTCCACCAAATCATTCTGGACGATCGCTTGAAACCACTACTGCATACATAGGACATACAAACAACTTTGAGAATCAAATGGAGCACTTTAAACCAATAGGCGCTTTTATCTTTTACTTATTTCACAAATTGGCGTGGGAGAATCAAGAGTACCGTAGCCTTGCTGATTATTATGACCTGACTGATATAGCTGGTTCTGGTAGTGGTCCTGTCAGGTATTGGAACAGCAATATTTATTCTGATGAAATCAAAGTAAAACTTGAGAGATATATAACAGGTGTCGAAAGAAGCATAGTGTCAAATGGTGAACCCTGGGACGAGTGGCAGATCATGTTTTGAGATCATTCCTTCTAAACCTCTGCTAAAAAGATCTTCTCTGCGCTTAGTGTCAACCCTAGTAAGGCATCAGAAATAACGATCGCTGTTGCTCAAAAACTTAACCGTAAATGGATTGGCATCGACATCACTTATTAAAGCATTAGTTTAATTCTCAAACGCCTCGAAGATAGCTATGGAGAAGCAGCCGTCTTTAACGTCAAAATGACAGGCATTCCGAGAGACATGAAATCTGCCGAAGCCTTGGCGAACAAGAACGACTTTCAAGTCAAATCTGGCAAAGTCGATTCTCGTGACATTCGCGATCTCTTGGGCACAATGACCCGCGAAAAAGCCGCCCTTGGCATCTTCATCACCCTCAAAAAACCCACCAAAGATATGCTGCAAGAAGCCAAAACTTGCGGACTCTATCATCACAAAATTATGGGATGTTCCTATGACAAGATTGCGATCGTCACCATTCAAGACATGATCGAAAACGGTCTACGATTGCACGTACCTCTCAGCATGGAAGTCCTTAAATCTGCCCAACGCAAAAACCAGGAAGACAATCAGTTACCGATCTTTTTAGAGCAGATGGACGAAGCCGTGTAGATTGCGGTAACTGCAAAGCAGAAGATCGAGATCAAAGAATTCCGCAGCCCGCTTTTTGCATAGACTAAACTAGATTTTAGGCGCACTTGCACACCTTAAAATTATGACAACATCACTGCCCGGACAAGACAATGCTGTAGCGAATGCAAAGCCTTCCGCCTCAGAAAACGCCACTAAGCGACCGATTTGGGAAATTGTTGCCGAAATTGGCGCTCAGATTCCTGATGAAGAATGGACAACTGTGCCCAGTGATGCCTCCATCAATTACAAACATTATCTGTATGATCAGCTCTCGAAAAACTCATGACGGCTGTGTTTGCTGATGCAGGATATTGGATTGCGCTTTTCAATCCTCATGACGCACTGCATACTAAAGCACTCACAGTTTCTCAAGCAATACAGGCTCAACCGATCGTTACAAGTCAAACGGTGTTAGTGGAGTTTCTCAATCACTACGCATCAATGGGTTCAAGATTTCGTCAACGCGCTGTCGAAGTTGTAGAGCGCCTTCAACAAGAGCCAGATGTTGAAATCATTTCCCAAACCAATGAGCAATTTGATAAGGCTTTGCTTCTCTACGCACAGAGACAAGATAAAGAGTAGGGATTCATAGACTGTGCTTCATTTCTGATTATGCCAGAGCGAAGAATTTCACAGGCACTTCCCTACGATGAACACTTTCGGCAAGCAGGTTTTGTGCCTCTGCTACGGGAGAGCTAACAATCTGAAGGCAAGTCGGGACGCATCGCCCACGCCCCTCGATCGCTCAAATTGCTGAAGTTAACGCTAGAGATTGATCACGACTCCTGCAAACTTAAGCAGATCAATCATCTTAAAGTCTCCGGTCGTGCTGAGAGTCGGTATCCACTCAGGATCTTGCTTCAAATAAGACAAAGAGTCTCCTTCTAGCAAACCAATTAACACCTCTGTAATAATGCGTCCGCCTACCGGACCCATGCGCTTGCCGTCACCCAATACGTCTGCCTCGCGCAACACGTAAAACCATAGGGGCGTACGGGTATCTAAAACAAAGTGCTTGAGGTCAGCAAGATCGCTTGGCTCAAGAATCTTCTCATTCATTGCTTTCGCGACGCTCTGACCCGAAGGTACTCGAAATGCTAGATTTCGGAGCAGATTGCGCTGAGCAAGCGACTGAGGCTCCATACCGGGAATACCCGGCAGATCAAACAGCACTGACGAGAGCCTCGTATCGATCGTTTTGTTAGGACGCGATCGCCCATCTCCAAAATCAAAAAACGTTTGCCAGTCAATAAAGCGGCGTTTCGATCGTTTACCCCCCCGCAGGTCATTGGGGTCTGGATCATTGGGTGCGGGTGAATTGACTCTGCCGTCATCAAAGATCAGCGCAATAAACTGTTCACTATCATCAGGTTTTGCCCCAAAGTTGGCGCGATAGCTGGGACGCACCTGCGAATGCCCAAATCGATAGGCTGCTACCGAAAACTCAACAGGAATGAAGGGCAAGTTGCGCCAGTTATAAAACTTCCGCCCATGGGTCAAAACGTTTGTGACCATCTCTTGACCTACCGTTTTGGGCAGAAACTCATGCACAATAATCCACTGATAGTGCCATCTGACCAAGCGCTGTGCCTCTGCAAAAATCTCATTCGGATTTTTCAATTCTGTTTCTTGCTTGACCCTCGCCACGACTGCGTTGTGAAACTTCAAAAAGGCAAGGTGGAGTTGAGAGACAATCAAGTTTTCGTCGTTGCGGGGGTCACCAATCAGGGCAACGTTTTGACTGTTGCGAGGTAGATCAAATCGGGGTTTGCCATCGCGAGACACGGTACTTGAGTCTGGGATTTCTTCGGTCAGAAAGGTGGTCAGCCCAGAGTCAACGTTTTGATCATATAAGTGAGGTGAGGCGATCGAACCCGACCCATAAACGTTGTCTAGCGCCAAGGTCGGTGTTCGGAAGTTGGCGATCGTTTCTGGGTCTTGCTGACGTTCTAAACTCGATGTAGGGTCGAAGGTCATATCGTGGTCGAGAAACTGACCCAAAAAAGTCATGCCTGCGGTCAGGTTTGGGTTGTTGGGATTTTCCAGACTTTTTTCGGGTTTGGTAATTAGTCCAACGGGGTCATTGATATCATCTTTGGCATCCATGATGCCGCCTTGTTTACCAATCTCTTTGAGGGCTGCTCGCAAGGTGGGGTTGTCTCCTGCAAAGGGCGGTAGCGTTGGGAATAGTCGTCCAAACTTTCCTTGGTCGTGGTAGATAGAGCGAGGAGGGTTCTCTCCTCCTAAAGGCATGGCTCCATGACGGGTCATATAAAGGGTTTCCTTACCGCGATCGGTCTAGCTTAAATTCACCTCCAGACTAACCATCAGGTATTAAGAGCGCGAAAATATAACATCTCGCAGCATATTTCTTGAAGATAAGTAACGCACGATACTGTTTTTTGTAGCTTATAACTGTTACCTCTTGTGATAGTTTTCAACGATTTAACTCTGCGATCGCATCCTCCACAGTTCCTCGAAATACGGTGCCTGCTTGATGAGCGGCTTTCGTTTGAGCAATGTTATTGGCGATTTCTGCACGGCGGTGTTCAATCAGTCGGCGTTGGATGATTTCGAGCAGCGCGGCTTGATCGTCAATGGAGAGAGATTCGATCGCTTCTAACATAGGCGATCGCAGGCGTTTGTTAGATTTGGGAGCGATCGCCCTTCCAACAAAACAGCAGTTTCAATTCCTGTTCTAATTCCCTTCTGTATTGCGACAATAGAATAGAGAAGATATATGTCAAGGTAAGGTCATTATGCAGCTTCGCCAAGACCTTCTAAATTTGATTGAACAGCTTTCTGATGAGCAGTTGGTTTTGTTGATGCCGTTGGTTCTTGCCTTGCGAGATCATCATCAAGTCAAGCAGGTTTCGAGTGAAGCGTCCGGGGCTTATCAGGCTTGGGTAGGCGCGGAAAATGACGTGTATGATGAACTTTTTGTAGATGAGTTGGCAACGCAGTGATCGTGTCTGCGGATATGCTTAATCAGGTTTCGGATGATGTAATGGTGGTGCCTGGTTGTTGGGATATACCTGCAAAGACATTTGTAGCATTCTTTATGGTGCTAACAACAGCGATACCTTACGCCCAGGACTCGCGAAATATCTATACCCACTGATCGGCGATCTGATTCGTGATCGCACCCAACAAGAACCAGGTAAAATCACAGGCGTTGTCGTCCTAGTCCAGCTAGAAAAGTTGGGTTATCGGAAAGCCTTGATGAGCGAAGACTGAGACTCTGTTTTGGATAACTAAACGATCGCCGCCCTACGCGCAGTTGATCTAGCATCCTGCCAGGGTGCAGTCGGGCTGTGGTACAGACAAACGACCATACTGCACTTAATCAACACATTACTAAAACCGTTGAGTTGAGCAAACTGCTATTACGATCACGCAAACTGCTTTACGCACTCATCTCAGCTACCTAGCGAACTAAAATCATTGGGAATCTCATCGGCTGAGATCTGCAATACTTGCATCATCGCTTTCCACTGACGAGGCGTGAGTTTCGCTTCCGTTTCGCCAGAGATCCATCTCTGATAGGTGCGAAGGGGAACGCCACAATGCACCGCAAACTCAGCTTGAGAAAAATGGGTTCGTTCGACTCTCAAAGCTTCGATCGGCGATTGGCTGTCTTGGGGGCGGCGATCTTTGTTCACTCTCAAAATATTGACGCGCCATATTGCCGGATTGATAGGTGACGTGTCATATCGTTTACGAGATGGTTTACCTCTAAGAGCAGCTAAACATAAACTTCTTCTAAACCCCAGCCGCAAAGATTTGTTCTGCGGTAAGCGCCAACTCTGGAAAGGTGTCAGAAATAACCCGATCTTTTCCCCGAAATTGCTGCACTTGATACTCGCCTTCCATCCACTGATAAACCGAAATCGTCGGCTGTTTGGGAGAGCCAATATATCGCTTTGCACCCAATCCTTTAAAATCGACAATCCAATACTCAGGAATGCTCATCCGTTCGTAGTCTGTCACCTTGTTTCCATAGTCGGTGTTCCAATTGGTACTCACCACTTCTACGACTAGTTTGATCGATTTGCCATGCTCGATCGTCGATGATTTCTTCCAGCGGGGTTCATCCTGAAGTGCCCCTCGGTCTAAAACAAGAATGTCTGGTTGGTAGCCACTGTCTTCGCCGGGAGGCTTAACCAGGTAAGTTCTGGGAATGATATAAGGCAATTGCAGCCGTCGAACTTCCAGAAACAATTCACCTGTAGTAAATGCGGTTACTTCTTCGTGATCACCTGTTGGCAGCATTTCAGCGATCGCTCCTCTATAGAGTTCGTAGCGCCCTGCTCGATCGGGATACCACTCTACAAACTCCTCAAAACTCATAAATTTTGGCGAAGCTTGAAACATAGTGCTTGCCTCTCTCATCTTTCAACTGATATTACGATAACGCGAACTGAAAAACTTTCCAGTGTTTGATGGAAAGTTTCCAGCCTTCTATCCTAGGATTCGTGATACATTAACCCCAATCCTTCCGCTTAAACAGGTATCCAATCTTGAGGTTAAAGGGTAAAGGTAGATCATCGTTTAGTCCGCATGATTTGCCGAACAAGATGAAGCCGAGACAATTTTGCCGCTTGTGGTTCAACGTTAGTGAAGAAGACGAGAAAGCCAGAGGCTACCGCACGCAATGCGTAAAACTGCTTTCCCGCGTCATTGGTTTGGAGGAAGACACGATCGAACGTTGGGGTTCAGGGGTCGATTTTCCTGGAATGCCAGACCAATACGAAAACACGCTGGGCTATGCCATGACGATTAAGCGAATGCTGGAAGAAGGCGGAAAGAGTCAACGCGAGATCTTTCAAGCCGTTTTGCAACAGTTGGAAGATTCATAAAATTTATTATTGAATTATTTTCTGACTTTTTACTGGAAACTCTCATCCTTATCTATTGACCCCAAACCAGGGGTTTTTTATTGTTAGAAAGTTCAACTGTTTTTCGTGGCATCTAAAATATGAGTTACCAAAACTCGCTCAGTCCCTGGGTGATTATCGTCGCCTGCCTAATTTTCAGCGTCAATTTATCGATCGATTTCGTCGCCGCACCCACGCCGAAGAATATTTGAAAGTGATTCAGCGCCTTAGCCCCGATGCTGAATTTGAGATTGTCTACGAGATTGCTCAAGCAGAAAGCCATAAACCCTCACCCCAAACCCCTCTCCCGCAGGAGATGGGTTTCAATCAATCTCTGGTTCCCTCTCCTTGGGGAGAGGGCTAGGGTGGGGGCTGCTTTGAGGCGGTTTTAGGAAAGTCGCACATCGCGTCACTAAATTACTTTAAACAAAAATAATCTGTGTAAAAGCATTACAAATAACGCACCTACACCGATTAACCTCAGAGCTTTAGTAGACAGCGTTCACTGTTAGAGAACTGTTGAGCGTCAACGACAAATCAGTTTGAGGATTTACCACTAGCACGTCGGCACTGCCACGTTTCAGCAAGAATTGACCTAAAGCACCCACACCACTCCCGATCAAAACCTTGCCTACAGAAATGCGGCGGTTGCCTGTGATTCCACTAATAATCGCGGCAGCACCCGCCCCGATCGCGGCACCCGTTAAAATACTGCCTGTGCTTGCACCTTTTTGGATGGTTTCTCTGCGGGTCACCACATTAGAAGAGGCATCGATCGACAGGCGATCGCCATTCGTCAAAACCAGCGTTTTCGCAAAAAACTGAGTGCCGCCTTGCGAAGGTCTGAGTTCGCCTTCTACCTGGCTTCCAGCCGGAATCAACAACGCGCCAGACGAAGTGCGAACGTTTCTAGCAATCTTCAGCGTGACTGCACTGGTTTCGTTAGGTGCCACCACAATTTTGTCGTTGTCATAGGTAACAGGCAGAACCGTGCCTCTCGGAATTCTCACCTGACCCGATTGGACGGGTTGAGTAGAAGGATACTGCTGTGAAGGGAACAAGGGCGCGGCGGCAGCATTGCCGATCGCAAAGGGTGCCAGACTTGTAGAGGTCATGCCCAATGTGAGAGCCAGGACAGTCCCCGTTTGCCATTTTCTGAATTTCAACATTTGCACGTCCTTAGAGTCTTAGTCTAGTAGCGATGGTTTCAATGACCGAGGCAAGTTTAGCAAGGTTCCTAATGAGGGAAAAATCATCCAAAGGGCATAAGGTAGGTGCAGATTGTGAAAGGCTTCTGCTATCAACGATGCTCGATCGCCAATCCCCTATTCATGGGGCTACTGTGTATATACAAATGGCTTCAAGTTCGGATTTCTTGGGAATTGTCCCCTAAATCCCCCAAAATGGGGGGACTTTGAATTTTGGAACTCTCTCTTCTCAAAGTCCCCCAAAATGGGGGATTTAGGGGGCTGAAATGGAGCGATAAACGATTTGTGTATACACAGTAGACCCATAGGGTATGTTGAAAAGCCCGATCGCGCCGTCATTTTTAAGAGTTTTTAGAAAAACCGTTACGGACTAACCCTTCAAGCGCGTACACTACAAGAAGTGCGAGTGTACTTCGGTGCATTTGTACTCAATTCACTCGATCGGGCGAATCGCTCTCAATGATTCCTCAGCAACTCACACTCAAGAATTTTTTGAGTTATCGTGCCGCCACGCTTGACTTTCGGGGGCTGCACACCGCTTGCGTGTGCGGAGCTAACGGGGCTGGCAAATCGTCGCTGTTAGAGGCAATTGCTTGGGCGATCTGGGGCGAAAGTCGGGCAGCCTCTGAAGATGATGTAATTCACGTTGGTGAAGCTGAAGCGCGAGTTGAGTTTGTGTTTAGCATGCATCAACAAACCTATCGCGTGATCAGAACTCGGCAACGAGGAAACGGCGTAGCGCTAGAGTTTCAAATTGCCCACGGAGCGATCGCAAGTCACAACTCAGATTCACACTTACCCTCGTTTCGATCGCTCACCGAAAAAGGAATTCGTGCCACTCAGCACTTAATTCTGGAGCATTTGAAGCTCGATTACGATACGTTTGTCAACTCAGCTTATTTGCGGCAGGGTCGCGCCGATGAGTTTATGCTCAAGCGTCCGGGCGATCGTAAACAAATTCTCGCTGATCTGTTAAAGCTACAGCGCTATGATGAGTTAGCAGAGCAAGCCAAAGATAAATCTCGTCAGTTTAAAGGGCAAGTAGAACTGCTAGAACGAAATCTAGCGTCGATTCAACAACAGTTGCAACAAACCGAAGCGATCGCGCTAGAACGCGCCCAGTTAGAGGCAACACTAGCGCAAATGCAGCAGCAGCAAACTGCCTATAATGAGCAGTTGCAGAATCTTTTAGCCAGACAGCAACACCGACAAACCACAAAACAGCAACTCACCTGGCAACAGCAACAGCAACGTAATCTTAATCAAGACTGCCAACGCCTGCAAAAAGAACTCACGCAGATCGATCACCAACGGCAAACGCTAATTGAATTGCTGCAACAAGAACGCGCGATCGCCAATGGATATCAGCAATGGCAAACGCTGCAAATGCGGGAAGACGGCTTTACTACAAAATTTCAAGCCCATCAGGTTGCTCAAGCCAAACGCCAACAATATCAGCAGCAACAAACCACGAAACTCAACGATCTTCAAAATCAGTTACAAAATCTGCAAGCGCAAGGCGTGGTGTTAGAACAACAGTTTCAAGAGATTCAGCGCACCCTCAGCAAAGCTGCCGATGTTGAAGCCGGAGTTGAACAACTGCGAGAGGCACGGCTGCAACTGACTCATCTAGACCAACTGCAAATGCAAGTGGCTCCGCTGCTTCAGCGTCGCCAACACCTGCAAAGCGATCTCGATCGAGCCTCAACCCGACTCACCGCCAGACTTGATGAACTGCGAACTTCTGCACATCAGCTTCAGACCCAGCAGCAGCGTCAGCCCAAACTACAGCGCGCAGCCGTCGAAGTTGCTGATCGCATTGAAGCGTTAGAAAAACTCAAACTCTATCAAGAACAAGTGCGCGAAAAAGGGCTAGAGCGGCGCAGCTTTATGGATCGACTGCAAGCCCATCAGCGCGACCACGAAGCCCATCTCGCCGAATTAGATCACAAACTGCGGATGCTCAAACAAGGCACATTAGGAGATCAAGATCTTGCAGAACTAGAACGTGAGTTGACAGCAGATAGAGTTACGGATGAACAATCCATTCATTCAACCGAGTCCTCATCCGCAACTCAATCTGTTGCGACTCTCACGCAACCCTCAATCCTCGACCCGCAAAATTCTTCTTATCCGCCTTGTCCGCTCTGCGATCGTCCCCTCGATGAACCCCACTGGAATCTCGTCTTACAAAAACACGAGCAGCAGCGGCAAGAAGTGTTCGATCAAATTTGGGTGATTCGAGAACAGTTAGCGGTGTCTGAGCGAGAAATTCAAGTTTTGCGGCGAGAATATGCAGAACTTGACACTCAACTCGCGCAATTTGGCTCGGCGTTAGAGCGACGCGGACAACTGCAAGAACAACTTCAAACTACCGCCGATGTGCAAAAAAGCCTGGAACAACTTACGGTAGAAGCTTCTCAACTCGAACAACAACTGCACGATCGAGACTATGCCACTGATGTGCAAGAAGAATTGACCCTACTCGATCGCAGCCTCCAACAACTGAGCTATGACGAAAAAGATCACGCCCTGGCACGAGGAGCCGTCGATCGCTGGCGGTGGGCAGAAATTAAACTTGCAGATATCAAACAGGCACAGCGACGACAGGCCCAAATGACTGCCCATCAGCCAGAGCTAACAGCTCAAGTGTCTCAGCTAGAACAGCAAATAGAACAGCTTCAGGCAGACACCGCCGCCGGATTTGTGCAGAGCGATCGCCAAATTGCTGAAATTGGCTATGATTTAGCGCAACACAATGCGCTCAGAGTCGCACTCCGGCAGGCACAGCCTTGGCAGTTGCGGTTTCAAGAACTGCGACAGGCACAGCAGCAATTTCCGCAGGTGCAGCAGCGTCTCCAAGACTTGGCGCAAACCCTCCAGACGCGGCTAAACGAGCTGCAAACGGTGAGCCTCCACACTCAAGAACTCGTCAGTTATTTAGAGCAAACATCCGATTTTACGGCTCAGATTCAGGCGATCGAACAAGAACTACAACGGCAGCGCCAACAGCTAGATGAACAGCTTGCCCGTCTGGGTCGGCTTCAGCAACAGCAACAGCAGCAAGACGCGCTCAGAATTCAAGATGGAGAACTCAGAACCCAGTTAACCCTGGCACGTCAGCAGAGCCGAGTCTATCAAGAACTCGCCTTAGCCTTTGGCAAAAATGGCATTCAGGCACTCTTGATTGAGAATGTGCTGCCGCAGCTAGAAGCGACAACGAATCAAATTCTTTCTCGTCTCAGTGCCAATCAACTGCACGTTCAATTTGTGACTCAACGCACCGCCCGCAGTGCAAAATCTTCTAGCAAATCGACGCGAGGCATCACCCAAAATCCCAAATCGATCGAGACCCTCGACATTCTGATCGCCGACGCTCACGGCACACGCCCTTATGAAACCTATTCAGGCGGAGAAGCCTTTCGGGTTAATTTTGCAATTCGTCTGGCGCTGGCTCGATTGCTATCACACCGATCGGGCACTGCCCTGCAAATGCTGATTGTTGATGAAGGCTTTGGCACACAGGATCAAGAAGGCTGCGATCGCTTGATTGCGGCGATTAATGCGATCGCGCCTGACTTTTCCTGCATTCTCACAGTTACACACATGCCCTATTTTCGAGAGGCGTTCCAAGCGCGCATTGAGGTCACAAAAACCTCTGAAGGCTCACAAATTATGCTCTGCCTCTAGGGATCTATCAAAATTAAATTGCCAGAGTGATTGTATCAATTTGATTTAACGTGAGATCGATGAAGTTTTTCGCTGCGGTTGCAAATCCGGATTGCCCCCTAAATCCCCCAAAATTGGGGGACTTTGAACCTAAACTCTGAGCTTAAAGTCCCCAAAATTGGGGGATTTAGGGGGCAGAAGCCGCTGAAAACGAAGCGAAAGAACTCATCGAACTGACGCTAAATTAAGCAAATTTACGTACGGGTAGGGCACTGCCGTGCCTTCAACCTTGCAAGTAACCGACGTTATGTAATTTACGATCCTTAGATTTTTCTTCACCACTACAAAATTTCAACCGTTCCGCTTTGACCATCGATGCGAACAGACTGCCCATCGCGCAAAAGATGAGTCGCGTTGTTGACATCCATCACAGCGGGAATGCGATATTCACGAGCGACGATCGCCCCGTGCGACAACCGACCGCCAACCTCCGCAATCAATCCTCCCACTCTTGCCAAAAGCGGTGCCCAGCCAGAATCTGTATAAGGAACCACGAGAATGGTCTCTCGATCGAGGTCAGTTACATTTGCTGACAGCGATCGCATCACTTTAATGCGTCCTTCAACCTGTCCGGGGCTGGCCCCAATGCCTTGCAACTGCTGAGAAGATTGCCAATTTTGCAAAATCGGGGCGGGTGGATCGTCTCCATAGACGATCGTCGGAACTTGCTCAAGCTGATCATCGGTCTGAAGGCGCGATCGACGTTGAGCAATCACTTGAGGAATCCGCTCAAGCATTTGGCGATCAAGATGCGAGGCTTGGCGGACTTCTTCTAACGCTAAAAAAAAGATATCACCCGGTTCAGAAAGTATGCCCGATTGCAGCCAATCCCTTTCTAACGCAACAAAACTCCATCGCAACTCTGCTAATAGCTGACTATAAACTTCTGTGACTCGCCCTTTGAGACCAAACCGACGCTGAACAAACCCAGCTTTACGTGGCTTAACTGATTCTGCTCTAAGGGGCGGATTCAAACAAAACTGAGCAAATAAATCTCGAACAGGTTGTGAGTATTCTCTCCAAGTAGGCACCGCAATATCGGTTCCGACCTCACTTAAATAGCCATAACGATTTAAGATTTGGTCAAACCGATCGAGAATTTCTCGCCCGTTGACTGTTCTGTCTAGCATTCCAAAAAGTTCTGAACTGCTAACAGCATTTTTATCTGTCCCAGTTATCTGTTCATTGCTGATTAAATCTTGATGGGCTGCGATCGCTAATGCTTGCAGCGATCGCAGTGCCGCCACCTCTGGCGTATCTCCATTGTCAATCTGTTCATCGCTAACTCGCAAAATCGCCTTTCGCAATGCTGCACTCAACGGAACCAAAATGCTATAAAAAGTGGCAGTTTTGAGCAACTCAAGAATCAGCTCAACTCGCTCTACCAGATTAGCAACAGACAATTCAGAAGTGGGATGCGTCGCAACCTCGTTGAGAAAAGGAGAAAATCTGCGGCGATCGTCCCGACCAAAGTTCTGCTCAAGCTGCCATTCATGACCGATTAACCGCAGCAATCCCGGCAGATTGCGAAGCGTTGACTGCACCGGAGGCTTACTAAATGTTGCCCCTCTCGTGAGAAACTCTAAACTCTCAGACGGCAACCCCATTCGTCGAAAAAGTTGCCCTAGCAGTGATGCGTTGAAATAAGCGCGAGAGTAGTGCAGCGTTGCCGTGTCATTAAAATCGAGTCCTTGAGCGCGATCGCCCAGCACGATCGTAAAAATTTCTCCCCAAACGCCGCACGTCAACGGACGATTGATCGACCAGGTAAGCGGACGAATCAACCCCGGAATCACTTCAGCCGCAATCTTACGAGTCCAGATTGGCAACAGAGTTGTGATGGGTCGAGACTGCAACACCCACAAAGCGCGACCATCATAAGTCCACTCCACATCTTGAGGAACGCCGTGATACTGATTCTCAAGACGGCGCACCAGAAAAGCCACTTGCTGCACTAATCTCGGTGGAATATTGCCTACTCCCGTGACTTCCAATATCAATTCATCGGGTAAAACCCAATCCGAATCTAGCGTTAAAGCATCGGGGACTTGAATCTCATAAGCTTCTGGAGTCACTCGTCCTGATACGATCGATTCTGCATCACCCGGCAGGGCTTCAATAACAACCGCATTGCCTTGCCTAGAAATGGGATCGCGACTAAAGGCAACTCCAGAAAACACACCCCGAATTTGCTTCTGAATCAGCACCACCATCGAACTATCAGATAATCCACGATCGCGCCGATATTGAACTGCCGAAGCGCGATTATAAGACTCTAAACATTGCGCGATCGCGGGCAGCAGTTCTTCTCGCCGCGTCACGCCCAAAATTGTTTGATATTGTCCTGCCGCCGAAGCCGCCTCAGAATCTTCTCCGATCGCAGAAGATCTGACGACCAAAGGCTCCGCCTCAGAAGGCTGAAGAATCTCGATCAGCGGCGCAGGGTCATCACCCGGAAACAAAACCCAACCCTCTGGCACTGGGTAGCCCGATCGCTTCAGATCCGATAGAGTTGCCGCTTTTTCTCCTGCCTTGCCCGGTAACAAACGTTGATCGAGAGAAACTAGGGAGCGATCGCCCCGAAAGAATTTAAACATAGACTGAGATGTTTTTTGCGCGGCTTCAGTCCTCATATCTAAGTCGTCTGGAATCTTTTTGTAAATCCATCCTAAAAGGACTGCTAACGCGATCGTCATCACAATCAATGCAGAGTCTTGAGAATGCCGCAACGCAGTCACTAGGGGGAATAAAATCAGAATGCCGATTCGACCCTGGCTGCGTTCTCGAAGAATTGTAAAGCCGATGCCACCGATTAAGAAAACCAGAAGAGCAGAAATCGGGTCGTGTACTGCGTAACCCCAGACGACATTCGTCGTGCCCGCCCCTTGGCTAATCCAATAACGCCCAAACACCAAAGCAATCAGTGCAATCATTTCCCACTCAGCATGATCAGGAAAGAAAGCACGAGCCAGAAAAACGGCTGCAATTCCTTTTAGCGCCTCCGACAGAACGGCTAAAATTCCGGCAAACTTTCCGCCATGATAAAAAGCAGCCGAGACACTCACATTTCCGGTGCCGAGATTTTTTAACCGTTTCCTAGTAATTCCATAAGTCATCCAATCGATCAGAGGCAGACCTCCCAAAATTGGACAGATTATGAAGATCACGAGAGATCCCCAGACTTGGGTGAGCGTCATGACTGTAAAAGCAAAATAAAACCTTTCTTGCAGTCTACGATCGTGTTCAGCAAAAAGTCTAAGTTTTCTCTAAAGTCTTCATTGCTGCAAAGGCCAAACATTCAAAAAGCCCTCCACGCAAGTGGAGGGCTTTTCTATGTCAGACCGATTCTACCCAGGAAAGCTTAACCGTGGATAGCAGGCGCAGACAAAGCCACAGGTGCCACATCGCCCGATGCCAGGTCAAGCGGGAAGTTGTGGGCATTCCGCTCGTGCATCACTTCCATCCCCAAGTTCGCTCGGTTGATCACATCCGCCCAAGTGCTAATCACTCGTCCCTGCGAATCAATGATGCTCTGGTTGAAGTTGA